>JADCRD010000001.1:929151-1238868 GCA_014946745.1 Lysobacterales bacterium
TGCCTGCAACCTGGCTTGCGCAGACTTCGCCGCTGGGGTTCAACGAGGTGTCGCCATGGCTGTTCGGATCGCGCGTATCGGGCTGTCGCTGGCCCTGCTGATGGGGCTGAGCGTTGAGGCGATGGCGCAGAACAGTGCGCCCGATCCGCAGCGCGGGCAGCAGCGCTATCGCGAGGTCTGCGGCCAGTGCCACGACCTCGACCCGCGCCTTGATCGCCCCCGCCAGGCCATCGGCGTGCCGAACGGCGTGCGCACCGCGCTGGAGACGATCTCGCCGATGCGCTTCCTGCAGGGCCAGCTGACCGCGGTCGATGTGGCCGACATCCAGTCCTGGCTGGACAGCCTCGCGCCCGGCGTCATCCGCGATATCCGCGCGCTCAGCGGCAACTGGTACGAGCCCGCAAGTTCGGGTCAGGGCTTCACCCTGTCGGTGTTGCAGGGCGATGTCATCGTGGTGACCTTCTACGGCCACCGCAACGACGGCAGCAACCTGTTCCTGGTCGGCAACACCGTCAAGCGGCCGCGCTATGGCGAGGTCTTCAGCATTCCCCTGCTGGCCGTGGAGGGTGGCCGCTTCGGGGGCTTCAACCCGGCGGACATCCGCCGTCCGCCCTGGGGGCGACTGGATCTGCGCTTCATCGACTGTCGCCGCGCCGAAGCGGTGCTCGACGGTCGCGACGGCCGCCAACAGCTGCAGCTCATCCAGCTGACCCCGCTGCCCGGTCTGAGCTGCGACTGAGGCGTGGTCGAAGCGCTCGCGCGCTTCGGCTCAGGCGCAGAACGGTCTGCATTCGCGTCGCGCTGGCGTGCATTGCCCGCCAGGTGTGCCGCCTGAAGCGCGCGGACGCGTGCTGGCGTGAGCCCGCGCAAGCGCACCGTGGCGATGGCGCGTTCTCTCGCGTCTGCGTGATCGCATCTGCGGCTTGCGCCGCGGCCTCGCTGACGCTGTACGCGTCAACCGGACGCGGCCTGAGGTTGACGGATTGGCGGGTTGTTGCGCGCGGCGTGCGCATCCACAGTGCGCGCCCCAACGCACCTCGCCGGAGCCCCGATGTCCCAGGACAGTCACCGCCTGCATCTGCAGTTCACCAGCGCTGCGCCGCAGCGCCTGTTCGAGCGTTGGCTCGCCGCTTACGTCGAGGGCGATGGCGAGGCGCAGCAGCGCTGGGGCCGCATGCTGGGTCTGCCCAGCGATGCGCTCACCGCGGACGCGTGGTTCAACGTCGAGAGCGCCCTTGATGGCATGTGCTGCGTGGTGAACTACGACACCCGAACGTCGGAAGACCCGCCGCTGCGCCTGCTGCAGGGCCTGTACGCGCGCGGCCTGCTGGGCGGCGTCGTGCTCAGCACCTTCCATAGTCAGGTGGGCGAGCGCAGTGCGCTGCTGTTCGATGCGGGCCTGCAGGTGGGCTCGGAGAAGCTGCGCGCGCGGCGTCCTGAGCTCGCGCATCTCATCGATGCGCTGGCGCAGAACCTGGACGAGGGCGAAGACGGGTCTTTGGCGCGCGGACCCGATACGCCGCGGCCGATCGCTGCGCTGATCGCGGAGCAGGACAAACAGCGCCGCGAGGCGGAAGCCGCCGTCGATGCCGTGCGCGATTTCGTCAAGGCGGCACGCGCGAGCGGCAGCTCTCCGCTGGAGCTGCTGCAGGCCGTGAGCCTCGTGCGTCGACTGCTGCGCATGGCCGCCTGGGGCCTGGGCTCGCTGGTGGTGGGCGGTCTGCTCTTGGCCTACACGCCGCTGCGCTGGTGGGCGCTGCCGCTGCTGCTGTGGGCCCTGCTCAGCTACCGGTTTCACTGGCGCGAGCTGGGCAAAGAGCGCTGGTCGCGAACGAACTGGAGCTACCACCTGTTTGTCTGGCTGACTCCGGTGGTGCTGGTCGGCGGGTTCTTTGCGCTTGAACCCGCCGACCTGCAGTGGGCGTATGTCAGCGCATCCGGCCTGCTCGCAGCGCTGATGCTGTGGACCTTGGGCGATGCGCTGTTCGGTGCGTCCGATTCCGATGCGCTGAGCACGCCCGCCAGCCTCGACGCCGTCGCAGCCGAGGAAGCTCCGCCAGCGCGCTGGATGGAAGTGCTGGGCACCGTCGTGCTGTCGCTGCCGTCCTTCATCGCCGCACTGCTGGGCGTGCTGTGGAGCCTGCGGCTGCCCGTGGTGCAGGGCTGGCTGGGCTGAGAGCATGTGAAAAACCACCCGCCTACTGCGGCCGCCTCTGGACGTCCGCGGCGGCAGCGCGCTCCGCGAATTCCGCGGTCACTGGCTCGCCAAACTCCCTTGAATTCACGTCGCGCGCTTTGCCACGAACGCCCAGAGACGCCCTCGCTACAGCGTCTGGGCTTTTTTCACACGCTCTGAGCGCAGGTGAGAATCCCAGGGCAACACGGATCAAGTCCCTCCTGGCCTTGATCCGTGGTCGCGGGTCCGGCACCTGTCCGGACTCGTTCGGCCGCTATGCGGCGACGCCTTCGCTTCGCTCGGTCACGCTGGATCAAGCATCGCGTGCTCGATCCGCGGGCGCGCCCTCGATGGCGCGCGGCAACGCTGAATTCTTCAGCGTTGCCGCAGGCCTGCGGCGCGCGCCGCCGTACGAGGGCCTCGCGATGAGCACGCCGGCTGGAGAGCTCGACTACATGTCGTGCTTGTTGAGCGCGTAGCCCAGCGCCTTGTACTGGCTCCAGCGCGCGCGCAGCGGCTCGCGTGCCGCCGGATCAGCAGGCACCACTTCCAGCACCCGTTCGAAGGGTGGCGGGGCAACTTCATCGCGCAGGTTCAGCACCAGCGGACGCGAGGGCGTGTCGACTCCGGGCGGCACGATCAGCACCGGGGTGATGTCGTCGTCCTCGTCCATGCCCGCGACCTGGTGCGGGATGTAGGCGTCCTCGTCGAACTCCCACAGCAGCTGGTCGATCTCCTCGGCCTGCTCTTCGCTGCGCGCGAGGATCAGCATCGGCTGCCCCGCGCCATAGCCGCGCTTGGTCAGCTCGCAGACGAGCTTCAGCGGCTCCTCAAGGAAGCGCGGTTTGGCGATCAGGTAGAAGTCGGCGCGCATTTGGGAGCGGGGATTGGGGAGTAGGGATTGGGGATTGGTCGAGAAGCCGGGATTCGGGATTGGGGATTCGGGATTCGTAGAGCGGTCGTGTCGCCGGGATGCGCGCCTGGGGTCGAGCGGAGTGCGTAGCTGGAAGCTCTCGAAGCGGGAAACTCTGCGGGCTGCTGATAGCAAGCGCCGGGCGCTCGGCGCCCGGCACGAAAAAACCAATCCCTAATCCCTAATCCCCAATCCCGGCTCTCAAGCCTTGGAGCTCAGCCACTCCACCAGCAGCGGCACCGGTCGTCCGGTGGCGAGGCCCTTGCGGCCTTCGTCCCAGGCGGTGCCGGCGATGTCGAGGTGGGCCCAGCGCTGGCCGTCGGTGAAGCGGGCGAGGAAGCAGCCGGCGGTGATGGCGCCGGCCCACTTGCCGCCGATGTTGGCCATGTCGGCGAAGCCGGAGTCGAGCAGGGGCTGGTAGTCGTCCCACAGCGGCAGGCGCCAGGCGCGGTCGTGGACCTGCTCGCCGGCGGCCAGCAGCTCGTTCGCCAGATCGTCGTGCTTGCTCATCAGGCCGTGCGGGAACTTGCCGAGCGCGATCACGCAGGCGCCGGTCAGGGTGGCGACGTCGATCAGCGCCTGCGGCTCGTACTTCTGCGCGTAGGTCAGCGCATCACACAGGATCAGTCGGCCTTCGGCATCGGTGTTCAGCACTTCGATGGTCTTGCCCGACATCGAGGTCAGCACATCGGAGGGGCGGTAGGCATTGGCGTCCGGCATGTTTTCGACCGCCGGCACCACCACCACGAGGTTGATCGGCAGGCCGAGCTTGACCACTGACAGGAAGGTGCCGATGACGGACGCGCCGCCGCACATGTCGAACTTCATCTCCTCCATGCCGGGGCCGGGCTTCAGGCTGATGCCGCCGGTGTCGAAGGTGATGGCCTTGCCCACCAGCGCGTAGGGGCGCTGGTCATTGGCGCCGCCGGCGTACTTCAGCACGATCAGGCGCGGCAAATTGCCGGAGCCGGCGGCGACGCCGAGCAGGCTGCCCATGCCCAGCGCCTGCATCTGCTCGCGCTCCAGCACTTCGACGCTGACCTTATCGTGGCTGGCGGCAATGCCGCGGGCGGCTTCGGCCAGATAGGCGGGGGTGCAGATGTTGGGCGGCAGGTTGCCCAGCTCGCGACACAGGCGCACGCCTTCGGCGATGGCCTGGGCGCGCTGGAGTTGCGCGGCGTGGGCGGGCTCGCCCAGCAGGTTGAGGCTTTCAACGCCGCCTTCGCTGTTCGACTTTTTGGTCGCGGTGTAGCGATAGCTGGCGTGGTCGGCAGCGACGGCCGCCTGTCGCACCGCCCAGCCGCCGTCGCGGCCGGCGATCTCAAGCGCGCTCAGGGTCAGCAGCACCTGGCGCGCCGGGCTGCCGGCCAGCGCCTTGATCGCATCGCCGACGGCCTTCTGGTAGCGGCCGGCGTCAAACTTGGCCGCATCCCCCAAGCCCACACACAGCACCCGGCTGGCGCGGCTGCCGGCCACTCCGCGCAGCAGCACGCTGCGGCCCGGCTTGCCACTGATGTCGCCGGCCGACAGCCAGGCGGAGAGCTGGCCGCCACTGCGCTCGTCCACGGCCTTGGCCGGGGCGCTCAGGCCGGCATCCTCGAAAACACCGAGGATGAGCGTGTCGACATCCGCCTCGGCGGGGTGGGTCTGGACGAGGTTCAGCTTGAGTGCCATGGCTTTCCTGTAGATCGCGATCGGTGGATACTGCCGCGCCCCGTGCCGCGTCCCGCCTGCTCGGCAGCGGCGGCGGGTCAGCGGGGAGCGGAAAGCCCGCGATTCTACCAGCCCGCCCCGAGCCCACCGTTGCCCCGCCTTCACGAACCGACGTCGTCGCGCCCGCGCTGCGACCTTCGAATGACGCCCTTGGAATCCAAGCACGCTCCCACCGCCGGCTGCGCCGTGCTTCGCTTTGGCGAGGGCGCGTGATCCGTCGCATTGACCGCTATGTCTGGCGCGAGCTGGCCGGGGCCTTCCTTGCCGCCACGCTGGTGCTGCTGATGGTGAGCTTCAGTGGCCTGTTCGCCGACCTGCTGAGCAAGATCGCGCGCGGCAAGGTGCCGGCCGCCCTGCTGATGTCGCAGGTCGGCCTGCGCTCGGTCGACATCCTGCCCCTGCTGCTGCCGCTGTCGCTGTTCCTGGGCGTGATGCTGGGCCTGGGCCGGCTGTACCGCGACAGCGAGATGTCGGTACTGGCCGCGGTGGGCCTTGGCATCGGCGATCTCAAGCGCTCCATCCTCGCTCTTGCCCTGCCGGTCGCGCTCATCGTCGGCCTGGCCTCGCTGTGGCTGTCGCCGATGGCGCAGCGGGCGGCCACGCGGATGATCGAAGAGGCCAACAAGAGCCTGCTGGTGATCGGTCTTGAGCCCGGTCGCTTCGTCGAGCTGCCCGGGCGCAGCGCGGTGATCTACCTCTCGGACATGAGCGAGGACGGCAGCGAGTTCCGCGGCCTGTTCGTGGCCAGCGAGCGCGACGGTCGCCTCGACGTGGTCACCGCGCGCTCGGGTGAACTGTTCCTTGAAGCCCAGGGCGATGAGCGCTACCTCTCGCTCACCGATGGCTTCCGCGTCGAGGGCGATCCCAAGGCGCTCGACTTCCGCATGATGCGCTTCGCCCGCAACGACATCCGCGTGCCCGACAGCGAGCGCGCCGAGATGGGGCGACCCGAGTCGCAGCGCACGCTGCCAGTGCTGCTGGCGGCCGACGACCCGGCCAGCAAGGCCGAGCTGCACTGGCGCCTGGCTGCGCCAATTGCCGCCCTGCTGTTGGTGCTGCTGGCCTTGCCGTTGGCGCGGACACCGCCGCGGGCGGCGCGCTACGGTGGCCTCCTCATCGCCCTGCTGGGCTATGTGGTGTATCTCAATGCGCTCGGCATCGGTCGCGCCCTGATCGCCGATGGCACCGTGCCGGGCTGGCTCGGGTTGTGGTGGGTGCACGCTGCCGTGGCCGGCGTCGCGATCTGGCTGCTGCGCCGGCAGTCGCGGGCGAATCGTCCCCGCCTTCGCCTGCGCGCCGCGGGTGCGGCATGAGAGGCTGGATCAACCGCGCCGACTGGCTGGTGATGAGCCAGGTGCTGGGCGCCCTGCTGCTGACCTGGGGCGTGCTGCTGGGCTTCGACGCCGTGGCGGCCCTGGTCGGCGAGCTCGATGAGATCGGCGAGGGCGACTACGCGCTCGATACCGCCTTTCTCTATGTCGCCTTCACTCTGCCGCGCCGCGCCTACGAGCTGTTTCCTACCGCGGCCCTGATCGGCAGCGTGCTCGGCCTGGGCAGCCTGGCGGCCACCTCTGAATTGACCGCGCTGCGCGCCGCCGGGCTGCCGCGCTGGCGCATCTCCGCCGCCGCCGGTGCCCTGGTGCTGATGCTGACCGGGCTGATGGTGATCTCGGGCGAAACCTTGGGCCCCTGGGGCGATCGCGCCGCCCAGGCTTTGGCCGTGCAGGCCAAGTCCAAGGATGTCTCGCTGGCCAGCGGCTCTGGCCTGTGGGCGCGCGAGGGCGATCTGTTCTTGAACGCGCGGCGCGGCTCCGTGCAGGGCGAGGGCAGCCTGTCCAAGGTGGTGCTGGAAGATGTCCGCCTGTTCGAGTTCGACGCCGAGGGTCGGCTGATCGCCATCGCGCTGGCCGCGCGCGCTGAGCACCTCGGCAACAGCTGGGATCTGATCGAGGTGCGCCGCACGCGCTTCTTCGAGCGCCACGCCGAGCTCGAGGAGAAAGCCCGCGAGCGCTGGGACTCGGCGCTCAGCCCGGAGATCCTCGACTTCAGCATCACCCGGCCGCGCTATCTGGCGCTCAGCGACCTCGGCCACAGCATCGACTACCTGACCCGCAACGAGCTGGACGCCGGCCCCTTCATCACCGCCTGGTGGGCGCGGGTGTTCTATCCGCTGAACGCCCTGGTGCTCTGCCTCGCGGTCATGCCCTTCGCCTTCGGCAGCCTGCGCTCGGGCGGTTTCGGCAAGCGCCTGTTCCTCGGCATCGCCTTCGGCCTCGGCTATTTCCTGCTGCAGCGGCTCAGCGTCAATCTCGCCGAGGTCTACCACCAGCCGATCTGGCTGGCCAACCTCGTGCCGCCCGTGGTCTTGGGCGGGTTCTCGTGGTGGCGGTTCCGGCGGAGGTTCTGAGCGCCTAGCCCCTGCGCCGCGGTGCCCGGAGAGGGCTCCCGCGGCTGGCAGGCCGCGGGAGCATCACGGTTTCGCGCGTGCATCCGCGCCCCGGTGCGGCTCGCGGGCTTCAAGCCGCACAGGGGCCTTGCAGCAGGGAGGGCCTGCGCGCCGCCGGGTTCAGCGCGGACGGGTCAGGCGGTTCAGCAGTGGCGACAGCAGCAGCATGAACACGCCGGCGGCGATGCCGATCCACATCATCTGGCCGAAGAACTCGCCGTAGGTCGTGAGCGCCTTCGGCCCATCGAAGCTGCCGTCGGCCTCCGGCGCGATCGAGGCCCAGGTGCCGAAGCGGCCGGCGATCATTTCGCCGAAGGCCGATGCAAGGAACCACGCACCCATCATCATGCCCACCACGCGCGGAACCGATAGCGTTGTGACGGCTGAGAGGCCAATAGGCGATAGCAGCATCTCGCCGAGCACCATGACCGCATAGGCGCCGATGATCCACCACAAGCTCACGAGTTGCCCACGGTCGCCACTCTCTGCGCCGATCTGAAGCAGCCCCATGGCGAGGCCGACCAGGATGAGTGCCAGGCCGAACTTGACCGCGAGGCCGGGATTCAAGTTGCGCTTGTCAAGCCGTGGCCAAAGCCACGCAAAGATCGGGCTGAAGAGAATCACGAATGCCGCACCAAAGTTGGTGGTCTGGCTGGCTTGCCACTCAAAGCCCAGTGCCCGCAGATCACTTGTGCGTTCGGCAAAAGCGATCCAGGGGCCGTAGCTCAGTTCGTAGAGTCCCCAGAACAGGGCGCTAATCGCGATCAGCACCATGAGGGTGATCATCCGGCCGCGTTCCAGAGGCGTGACACCAGAAAACAGAAACCGGCAGAACCAGACGAGAAGCCCCGTCGCCAGCACCACTGCAACAACCTCAGTGAGCGTGACCACGTGACCTTCGAAGACGGCGCCGAGCCAGCTGAAGTCGAGGCGTGTCTGCAGCACTTGCCAGACCGCTACGGTGCCGACAAGGCTCGCGAGATAGATCAACCATTCGCGCGACAGCCCGGCGAATGCTGGAGCAGCAAGGTGCTCCGGATTCGAGGGCTCTGCCAGCCCGCGTAGATGCTTCTGACCCAGCATGAACTGCACAAGGCCGAGCGCCATCATCACCCCGGCGAGGGCGAAACCATAGCCCCAGCCGATGACTTCACCCACCCATGCGACTACGAGCGACGAGATCCACGCGCCCACATTGATGCCCATGTAGAAGATGGTGAAGCCGGACTCGCGGCGCGGGTCGGCTTCGGCATACAGGCGGCCGACGATGGTTGAGATGTTCGGCTTGAGGAAGCCCACGCCGACCGCGATCAGAGCCAGCGAGCCGTACATCACCTGGAGCGCCAGCAGGTCCTGCTGGGCGGCGCCGACGCTGCCGCTGGCCTGGCTGCCCGTAAAGGCCATGCCGAGTTGGCCCAGCACCAGCAGCACGCCGCCGAACACCACCGCCTTGCGCATGCCGAGGTAGCGGTCGGCCAGGATGCCGCCGAGCAGGGGCAGGGCGTAGGCCAGGCCCGCATAGGTGCCGAGCAGCAGGTAACCGTTGCTGTCGGTGAACAGGTGATGCTTGGTGAGGTACAGAAAGAGCAGGGCCTTCATGCCGTAGAAGGCGAAGCGCTCCCACATCTCGGTGAGGAAGCAGACGTACAGGCCTTTGGGATGGCCGAACAACTCCCCGCTGCTCGCGGGATGGATGGCTTGGGACACGCGTTGGGACTCCCGCGGTAGGAATGGCCCGCGCGCGAGGTCGCCCGCTGAGGGCGGGGCGCAGGGCGGCGCGAGTATAGCGACAGCCTGAATCTGCCCTTCCAGACGAAGCTTCGGGTTGGCAGCCCCAAGGGCGAGGCCTAACATGCCTGCGAACCTATGGAGCCACTCCGATGATGAAGTCGTTCTCGCGTCTCGTCTGCCTGCTTGTCGCTGCGCTGCCTTGGTCTGTTCCGATGTCCGCCCATGCCGCCGAGCGCGGTCTGGACGCCCGCGACCTGAACTCGCTGGATCGCGTCGGCGCGCCGACCCTGTCTCCGGACGGGCGCCTGCTCGCCTACACCTTGCGCGAGGCGGATGTGGAGGCCAACCGCGCGGTGAGCGGCCTGTTTTTGCGTGGCCTCGAAGACGGCGCCCAAGCCCGCCGCGTCAACGCCGAAGGCAAGAGCGCCAACAGCCCGAGCTTCTCGCCCGACGGCCGCAGCCTCTACTTCCTGAGCGCGGAGAGCGGCTCGATGCAGCTGTGGTCGGCGCCGGTGCGCGGAGGGCGCGCGCGTCAGGTCAGCGACTATCCGCTGGATGTCGGCACCTACCGCGTCTCGCCCGATGGCAAGCGCGTGGCGCTCAGCTTCCGCGTGCATCCCGACTGCGCCGATCTCGCCTGCAGCAAGCAGCGCAATGAGGCCGCTGCCAGCAGCAAGGCCACCGGCCAGAGCTACGATCAACTCTTCGTGCGGCACTGGGACAGCTGGAACGACGGCCAGCGCAACCAGCTGTTCGTCGCCGAACTGAAGGACGGCATCGCCCGCGGCGAGCCGGTGCGGATCAGCCGCGGCATCGACGGCGATGTGCCCTCGATGCCGTTCGGCGGTGTCGATGACTACGCCTGGGCGCCGGACTCGCAGAGCCTCGTCTTCAGCGCGCGCATCGCCGGACGTATCGAGCCCGTCTCGACCAACTTCGATCTGTTCCATGCCGAGGTCGAAGGCCAGGCCACGCCGCGCAACCTGACCCCGGACAACCCCGCCTGGGATGCCAACCCGCTGTTCGCGGACGACGGCAGGACGCTCTACTACACCGCGATGAAGCGCCCCGGCTTCGAGGCCGACCGCATGGCCATCATGGCGCTGGACATCGAAAGCGGCGCGCGTCGCGAAGTCGCGCCCGACTGGGACTTCTCGGCCGGCGCGCTGAGTCTGCATCAGGGCGAGCTGTACACCGCGACCAATCGCCTTGGCGACCATCCGCTGTTCGCGGTCAAGCCCGACAGCGGCGAGGCGCGCATCGTGGTCGGCGGCGGCAACGTCAGCGCATTCGCCCTGCGCGGCGACACGCTTGTGTTCCAGCGCGACAGCCTGACCCAGCCGGCCCAGCTCTACCTGACGACGCCGAAGGGCGGCGCCGAGCGCGCGCTCACCGACTTCAATCGCGAACGCTTGGCTGGCATCGGCATGGGTGCGTACGAGCAGTTCAGCTTCGAGGGCCACGGTGGCGCCACGGTCTACGGGTTCGTGGTCAAGCCGGTGGGCTTCGAGGCGGGCCAGAAGTACCCGGTCGCGTTCATCATCCACGGCGGCCCGCAGAGCTCGATGGGCAATAGCTTCCACTACCGCTGGAACCCGCAGACCTATGCCGCGCGCGGCTACGGCGTGGTGTTCATCGACTTCCACGGCTCCACCGGCTACGGCCAGGCCTTCACCGATTCGATCTCGCAGGACTGGGGCGGCAAGCCGCTCGAAGATCTGCAGAAGGGCTGGGCGGCGGCGCTGGCCCGCTACGACTTTCTCGACGGCGAGCGCGCCTGCGCGCTGGGCGCGAGTTACGGCGGCTACATGGTCAACTGGATTGCCGGCCAGTGGGGCGAGGCCTGGGACTGCCTGGTCAGCCACGCCGGTGTGTTCGACACGCGCATGATGGGCTACAGCACCGAAGAGCTGTGGTTCACCGAGTGGGAGAACGGCGGCACCGTCTACGAGAACCCGCAGGCCTATGAGCGGCACAACCCGGTGCTGCACGTCGACCAGTGGAACACCCCGATGCTGGTCATCCACGGCCAGCTCGATTACCGCATTCCGGTGGAGCAGGGCATCGCTGCGTTTACCGCCCTGCAGCGCCGCAACGTGCCCAGCCAGTTCCTGTACTTCCCCGATGAGAACCACTGGATCCTGAAGCCTGCCAACAGCGTGCAGTGGCACGAGGCCGTGCTCGATTGGCTGGACCGCTGGACCAAGGAGTAAACCGTGACTGCCGAAACCACCGTGCTGGATATTGCGCGCCTGCGAAAGAGCTGCGGCCAGTGCTCGCTTCAGCAGCTCTGCTTGCCGGCCGGCATCAGCGGCGAGGAGCTGGAGCGCCTCGACGAGCTGGTCAAGAAGCGTCGGCCTCTGGAGCGCGGCGACCGCCTGTTCCGCTCGGGCAGCGCGCTGTCCGCCCTGTTCGTCGCCCGCACCGGCAGTTTCAAGACCGTCGCCATGAACGAGGACGGTGACGAGCAGATTATCGGCTTCCACCTGCCGGGTGAATTGATCGGCCTGGATGCGCTGGGCAGCGGCAGCCATCGCTGCGAAGCTGAGGCGCTGGAAGGCGCCGAGGTCTGCGAGATCCCGATGAACGAGCTGGAGCGCGTGGCCCAGCAGGTGCCGGGCCTGCAGCACCAGCTGCTGCGCATCATCGGCAAGAGCATGGAGCTCGATCAGGACCACCTGGGCATGCTCGGCCGCCGCCACGCCGCCGAGCGCGTGCTGCTGTTCATCCACGGGCTCAGCGAGCGGCTGCGCTCGCTGGGGCGGCCGCATGACCAGTTCAGCCTGCCGATGAGCCGCGAGGAGATCGCCAGCTACCTGGGCCTGGTCATCGAAACGGTCAGCCGCAGCTTCACCAAGCTGCAGGAGGACGGGATCATCAGCATCCGCGGCCGCCAGCTGAAGATCCTCGACAGCAAGCGCCTGTCCGATGCCGCGCACGCGCCGGAGCAGATGCGGGCGGCGGGGCGCTGAGGCGCGGTGTCGATTGCAGCCTCAGCATCAAGCGAGCGGCACGGTGCCGCTTCACGGCGTTTGTAGGAGCGAGCTTGCTCGCGACACGGGCCTCGATCAGCGAAGAGGGCTGGGGTCGCCTGCAAGCAGGCTCCTACAAAGAGCGAGCACGCAACGACCTGCCGGCGTCGACACGCTCTGCGTTGCTCGCATCCTGAGTCCCGAATCCCGCCCAGCTCACTCCACCCCACCCACCCTCACCCTCGCCGGCTTGGCCTCACCGATGGCGCGGCGGTCCGGGCGATACATGTCTTCGGCGAAGGGCGGCGGCAGCACGTAGTCGCCGGGGCTGACCGCGCGCACCAGGTAGAACAGGCGCGCCTGCTGGCCCGGCCACAGGTTGACGGCGGCGACAAAGCGGTCGTCGCGGTATTCCTGATGCTTGATGTCGGCCTGCCACTGCCGCTCGCTCATCGCCAGTCCGTCGATGACCATGCTGCCGATCTGGTTGGGGTCGCTCAAGCCGAGGTTCTCCGCTTCCAGCCCGCCCGGCAGCAGGTCGACCACCAGGCCTTCGCGCAGCGCGGTTTCCGAGTTCAAGGTCAGCCGCACGACCAAGGTGTCGCCTTCCTTCAGCGCGCTGCCGTCCCACTCGCGGCCGTCGGTGTGGAAATAGTGGCGCTGCACGCCCAGGCCTTCGCTGACCGGTGCCGGCGCCTGCCGGCGGAAGCCGACCACCTCTTCCACCACATGGATCGGTGCGGCGCCCTCGGGCTCGATGCGCACGCCGCGGCGCAGCGCGTCGGCATCGAGCTGCAGGCTGTGCAGCAGAGCCGGCGCGCGCGGTTCTTCCCCGGACACACGCAGGCCGAGGCGCTCGTCGCCGTCCTTCAGCAGCAGGCTGCCGAGGCGGAACAGGGCGGCCTGCTCCTGGGTGCTGAACCAGCGCTGCGGACCGCGTGCGTCGATCGCGCGGACCAGGGCGATCAGCGCTTCATCGCTGCTGGCGTCGTTGAGGCCATGGCTGCGCAGCAGCACCTGGATCAGCGCAGCGTCGCGCACCTCCGAGCCGTAGTCGCCGAGATACTCCGGCCGCGCATCGGTCTTGTCCTCGGCGGCCGCGAGCGCCTTGCGCGCGCGCTCGGGATCGCCCTGCAGTTGCAGGGCCACCGCCAGATGCACCAGTGGCAGAGCGCTGAGCGACTGGCCCTGCTCGTTGTCGAACAGGGTGCGCAGGGTGCCGAGCGGCGCGCGGTTGACGCGGGCGAGCACATAGCCCGCGTAGGCGCGCGCAGCGAAGCGCAGATGCGCGGGGTTTTCGTAGTTCCAATAGCCGTCGCCGCCGCTGAGCAGGTCTTCGGACAGACGCTTCAATGCCGCTTCGAGCACCGCTTCTGGGATGGCTTCGCCCTGTTCGCGCGCGCTCAGCAGCAGGTCGGCGACATACGGCGTCAGCATCGGCTGCTCCCAGCTGTCGCCGGGCCAGAAGCTGAAGTGGCCGCTGGCCTGCTGCATCGCCGACAGCCGTGCGAAACCGGCAGCGATGGCGTCGCGGCGCATGGGTTCGCTCATCGGTGTGACCGGCAGGCGCTGGCCGCCCTCGCTGCCGAGCCAGATCAGCGGCCACAGCCGGCTGCTGGTCTGCTCGAGACAGCCGTAGGGGTAGTCGATCAGCCCTTTGAGCGCATCGGTGAAGGGGATCGGCGGGCGTCGGCTCAGGCTGACCTGCAGCAGGGCGCTGTCGACCTCGAGCGGGGCGAGGTCGCCGGTGTCGTAGCTCAGCGTCTCGCCGTCGTTGAGCACGCGCACGCGGCTCAAGCGTTCGGCCGGCCAGGCCGGACGCACCACCAGCTCGAATTCGCGCGTGAGCTCGCGGCTGCCGTCGCTGGCGCTGACGCTGAACTTGGCCGCGGTGTTGCCGGCGCCGGCCTCAAGATCGAACACCAGGGTGCGACGCGCGCCGTCGCGCAGTTCGATCGGCTGGCTGCCGCCGGCGATGCGCAGCGGCGCGTCGGCCTTCGCGCTGACCGTGTAGCGCGCATCGGCGCCGCTCAGGTTCTGCAGGTCGACGCTGAGCTGGGCGCGGTCGCCCGGGGCCATCACCCGCGGCGTGCTGACTTCCATCACCAGCGGCGCGCGCACGATGACCTCGTCCTCGGCCTGGCCGTAGCGCTCGGCGCTGAAGGCCAGCGCGGCCACGCGCAGGGCGCCGTTGAAGTCGGGGGCCTCGAAGCGCACGGTCGCGCGGCCCTCGGCATCGAAGACGACCGGGCCGGCGTGCAGGGCGATGGTCTTGACCTTGGCGGTGGGACGACGCGCCTGCGGCAGGTTGGGCAGGGCGGCATCGCCGCCAAAGCGCAGGCGCGCGCGCTGGCCCTCGAAACGTTCGATCACCCGGCTGTAGAGGTCCCAGGCCTCGATCGACAGCCCGCGCCGCGCCAGGAAGTGCGCGATCGGATCGGGCAGCGGAAAGCGGGTGAGGCTCAGGATGCCTTGGTCGACGGCATCGATCGTCACCCGCGCCGTCTCGCCGGCCAGGTCACTGGCCTGCACGGTGATCTCCAGCGGCGCGCCCGGACGCACCGGCGCGTCCGGCGCATCGACGGTGAGCGCGATGCGGCGCTCCTCTCGGGCCATTGGCAGATGGACCACGCCCAGCGCGCGATTGGGCCCCGGCTGGCGGGCGTTCTGGCCGGGACGCAGCAGGATCAGGCTGGCGTAGACGTCATGGCGGTTCATCGCCTCGCTGATCGGCACGCGCAGCACCGTGCCGGGGCCGACCTCGATCGATTCGCTGTGCAGCAGCTGCTCGCTTTCGACCAGCAGCACGCCCGGCCCTTCGTAGGGCGCGGTGACGGTGATCTCGGCGATATCACCGACGCGATAGGCCGGCTTGTCCAGCGCCAGCTTGACTTTGTCGGGGCGGGCATCCAGACCACGGTTCTCGTCGTTCCAGCCCCAGCCGGCGGTAAACGGCAGGCGGGTGGTGAGGCCCGTCGTCGGGTCGGTGACTTCGAGGCGGTACTCGCCCCACTGCACCGGCAGGCCGATCCGCGTTGGCTGAGTGCCATCAACGTCGACCGTGCGCGACTCGACGGTCACAAAACGTTCGGTGTAGTCGGTCTTCCAGCCGCTGCCGTCGACCCAGCTCCAGTGCAGGTCGCGCAGCGCCTGCACCAGCTTGACCTCCAGGCCCTGGCCGGCCTGCAGCTGGCCCAGCGCGTCGCTGCGCACGATCTCGAACTGGGCCTCGGTGTCGATGCCGGGGCCATCGGCCAATTCGAACAGCGGGCGCACGCCGACCAGCTGCGGCGCCGGCCACAGGCTGCGCACCAGGCTGCGGCGGATCGCGCGGCCGCCGCTCTCGAACAGGCTGCCGTTGACGATCACCTGCAGCGGGCTGGCGCCCGCGGCGCCGTCCTTCAGCAGCTCGACGGTCTGCGCGCTGCGGCCGTCCTCGCCCAGTTCGACATCCAGCACCTGCTGCGGCGCCGGCAGCTGCAGGGTGGCGTCGCCGAAGCGGTAGCCGCGCAACGCGGGCACGGCCTCGCTGTCGACGCGATAGGCCAGCTCGGCGCTGAAGCGGTTGCCGCCCGCGGGCGCGCCGTACAGATAGGCGCCTTCGATGTCGAGCGCCAGGTCGGCACCCAGCGTCAGCGGGCCGGCCTCGGCGTCCAGGTTCAGCTTCATGCGCTCGGGCAGGAACTCCTCGACGCGGAAGCTGAAGCTGCCGACTGGAGTCTTGTCGTCCGGCGCGGTGCGCAGCTCCAGGCGCCAGCGGCCGGTGGGGGCGTCTTCCGCGACCCTCTGCTCGAAGCTGTAGTAGCCCAGCTCGGCGGCGGCAAGTTCGCGCTCGACCACGGCGCGGCCGTCGGGCTGCAGCAGGCGCGCGAACAGCGGCTGGGCGGCGGTGAGCGAGCGGCCGTCGAAATCGCGCAGGAGCGCCGAGGCCTGCACCGTTTCGCCCGGGCGGAACAGGTCACGGCCCGACCACACGTAGGCATCGAGCGCGGTGTGGCGGCGGCCGGCGACCTCGAAGTCGGCCAGGTCAAGCGCCGGCTGACGGAAGGGGATCAAGGCCAGCTCGGCGTCGCGGCGCGCGACCAGCACGTCCTCGGGCTTGGGCGCATGCGTCAGCGTGGCCTGGCCGTCGCCGTCGGTGGCGGCTTCAGCGACCACGCGGCCGCTGTCGTCGATCACTTCCACCCGCACCCCGCTGCGCGGTTCGCCGCTGTCCAAGGAGGCCGCGCGCACCCACAGCTGGCCGCCGTGCAGGCGCGCATGCAGGCCGATGTCAGTGACGCTGAAGAAGGTCGTCTGGTACTGGCCGCTGAAGTCGCCGACCTGACGCAGCACCGCGAAGTAAAGGCCGGGCTCGCGCAGTTCAGGCACGGTCTGCACCGGCAGGAAGCTCACCGTCCGCTCGTTGGGCCGCTGGTTCAGCACGAAGCGGTTGGCATAGACCGAATCGGCCAGCCCGGACAGGTTGCCCAGGTCCCACCACTGGCGCTGGCCGGAGCGCTGGAAATTGGCGAAGAAATTCGAGTACTCGCTGGGCCGCACGCGCAGGAATTCGACGTCGACCTCGGCCACGTTGACCGACACCACCGGCAGGCCGTCGGTGTTGCGCGCCGGCAGCACGCTGCCCTGGCTGGCGAAGCCGACCTGCGGCGCCAGCGCGCCCGAATGGATGTCCTTGACCACCTCGCTGCCGAGGCTGGCGCCTTCGGCCGCGGTGAGGCGCGCGTCGATGCGCACGCTGTAGCTCTTGTCGGCCTCGATGTAGGGATAGCGCAGGCGCGTGCGGTCGGGGTCGAGCGTCCAGCCGCTCTGGCCCTCGGCGCCGTCGGGGCCGGTGACCTTGAGCAGCTCGTCGAAGGGCTGTGTCACCGCCAGCGGCTGCGAGAACTCCAGCACCAGAGCGGGGCGGCCGTTGTAGCGTTCGGCGCCCCAGCGGGCGAGGCCAAAGCCCTGAACCTGTGCGGTTTCGAGCGCGGGGGCTTCGATCGGCGCGGGCGGCGGCGCCTCGCTGGAGCATCCCGCTGCCAGCAGGGCCAGGGCCGCTGCCAAGGCACATGCCATCCACGTCCCGCTGCGCACACTGCCCATGGTTCGCTCCCAGCCCCGAATGGGGCCGCCAGTATAGGTCAGCCATGCAACAGCGCCCCGCCCACCTTCGCCGCCTGCACCTTGTGCTGGGCGACCAGCTCGACCGCGACAGCGCGGTGTTCGACGACTTCGATCCGGCCTGCGATGCCGTGTGGATGGCCGAGGTCGCCGAAGAGAGCACCCACGTCTGGTCGCACAAGGCGCGCATCGCCGTGTTTCTCGCCGGCATGCGCCACTTCGCCGAAGACCAGCGCGCGCAGGGCAGGGCGTTGGTCTATCACCGGCTCGGCGAGCACGCGCATGCCGATCTCGCTTGCACTCTGGCTGCGGACATCGCCCGCCTCAAGCCCGCCGAGCTCTGCTGGGTGCGGCCAGGCGACTGGCGGGTCTGGCAGCGCCTGCTGGCGGTGGCGGCCGATGCAGGCTTGAGCGTCATCGAGCGCGAAGACCGCCACTTTCTGTGCAGCATCGACGACTACGCCGGCTGGGCGCGCGGCAAGAAGGAGCTGCGGCTGGAGTTCTTCTACCGCTGGTTGCGTCAGCGCCACGACGTGCTCATGAACGGCCGTGAGCCGGCCGGCGGGCAGTGGAACTTCGACGCCGACAACCGCGAGAGCTTCGATGCGCGCGGGCCGGGTCTGCTGCCGGCGCCCGTCGCGTTCGCGCCCGATACGATCACGGCCGAGGTGCTGAGGCTCGTCGCAGAGCGCTTCGCCGATCACCCCGGCGAGCTCGCGCACTTCGATTGGCCGCTGACGCCCGCGCAGGCGGAGGACGCTTTGGAGGACTTCATCCGCCAGCGCCTGCCGCTGTTCGGCCGCTACCAGGACGCGATGTGGACCGACGAGCCTTGGCTCTACCACTCGCGCCTGTCGGTGGCGCTGAATCTGAAGCTCATCGCCCCGCGCCGCGTCATCGATGCGGCGGTGCAGGCCTGGCGCGACGGCCACGCACCGCTGGCCGCGGTCGAAGGCTTCGTCCGCCAGATCCTCGGCTGGCGCGAATACGTGCGCGGCCTGT
This sequence comes from Lysobacterales bacterium, assembly GCA_014946745.1. NCBI lineage: Bacteria > Pseudomonadati > Pseudomonadota > Gammaproteobacteria > Lysobacterales > Lysobacterales bacterium. The sequence goes on from JADCRD010000001.1 coordinate 947,211, forward strand.
ACTGGCTGCGCATGCCGGGTTACCTCGACGACAACGCGCTCGGCGCGGAGGCCCCGCTGCCGGCCTTCTACTGGACCGGCGACACCGACATGCAGTGCCTGAAGCAGGCGATCGGGCAGACCCTGCGCTACGGTTACGCGCACCACATCCAGCGCCTGATGGTGACCGGGCTGTTCGCCCTGCTGCTGGGCGTGCGCCCGCGCGAGGTGCACGCCTGGTATCTCGCGGTCTACGTCGATGCAGTCGAGTGGGTCGAGCTGCCGAACGTGCTGGGCATGAGCCAGTTCGCCGATGGCGGGGTGATGGCCAGCAAGCCCTACTGCGCCTCGGGCAAGTACATCCAGCGCATGGGCAACTACTGCAGCGGCTGCCGCTTCAAGCCCGATGAAGCGGTCGGCCCGAAGGCGTGTCCGTTCACCACGCTGTACTGGGATTTCCTTGAGCGCCACCAGGCGCGCTTCGCCAAGCATCCGCGCGCCGCCCTGCAGTGGCGCAGCCTGGAGCGCCTGCCCGAGGCCAAGCGGGCGGCGATCCGCGCCCGGGCGGAGGCCCTTCGCCAGGGCTTGGCGATTCCGTAGGCGGATCAAGCGGGCCCGGCGATTCACCGGGTCGGGAACCTGCCTCTGTGAGGAAGGCCGTGCGCCCCGTATAGTCCGCCGACCCTCGATTGCAAGCGCCCGGAGAGGCCGTGATCGTCAACACATCCCGCGGGCCAATCGGCTCCCCGGGCGACCTGCGGCGTCGGCTCACGACCGCGCTGCGTTCGCTCGCGTGGACGCGTGGCCTCGCGTGGATGCTGGCCCTGCTCACCGTCGGCAGCGGGCCGGCTGCTCTCGCCGCCGATGGCGTCGAGGCGCCCGGCGAGACGGCACCTCGCCTTCTGTTCCAGCGCGTCGGCGACGACCAGCAGCTGCGCGATGGGGTAATCACCGGCCTTGCGCAGGACGGCGACGGCTTCCTCTGGATCGGCACCACAGAGGGCCTGGTGCGCTACGACGGCTACCGGTTCAAGCCGTATCGGCACGTCCACGATGCGCCCGACAGTCTTCCCGGCAACCGCATCGAGCGCCTGTTCACCGACCGCGACGGTCGCCTCTGGGTCGGCACGTACGCGCAGGGCGTTGCCCGCTACGACGCGGATCGCGACGCGTTCATCCAGCTGACGCCACCGCGTGATCCCGCCAGCCTGCCGCGCGTTCCCGGGCCCGCGCCTGCACGCGCATTCGCGCAGACGCCGGACGGTACGGTCTGGGTCGGCACCTCAGGTTTGGGGCTGTGGCGGATCGCAGCCGACGACCGGATCACCGTGTACGAAAGCGCCGACACCTGGGTCGGGCTGCCCGACGATCGCATCAGCGCGCTCGCGGTGGATGCGCAGGGCAATCTCTGGGTGGGCAGCTGGGCCGGCCTCGCCCTGCTGCGTGCCGGCAGCGAGCGTTTCGAGCGCGCGCTTTCCGAGCCGGAGGCGAACGACAGCCTGCACAACGTGCAGATCCGCGGCCTGCTTTCGGCGGCCGATGGAGCACTGTGGGTGGGCACCCAGGAGGGCCGGCTGCTGCGGCTGCCGCCGGGGTTCGCCGCGGGCACGATCACCCATCTGCCTGCGCAGACCTTGAGCTTCCCGCACGCCGGCTTGAACGGTGCGGTGCAGACGCACGACGGTCGGGTCTGGATCGGCCACAGCCGAGGGATCGAGCTGTTCACGCCGGAGGGGCGTCATCTGGCGACCTACCGCAACCGCCGCGACGAGCCGTACAGCATGACCGAGTTGGGCGTGCGCGACATGCTGCTCGACCGCAGCGGTTGGCTGTGGGTCGGCAGCTTTGGCGGCGGCTTGCTGAGGAGTTTTCCTGGCGATGCGCCGATACTGTCGCGGCGCCTCGATACGGATCACGATGCGCCGCTGCAGCGCCTCAGCGTATCGAGCCTCGTGGCCACGGCTGACGGCGGCTTCTGGGGCGCGGTCGATGGCTTCGGCCTGGTGCGGATGGACGCCGGGCTGAGCATCCGCGAAACCCTGCCGCTGGTCGATGCGCCTGAGCAAGGCCTGGCCGGTCTGTTCCTGCATGGGCTGGCCAGCGACGCCGAGGGCGCGCTGTGGGTGGGCACCGAACTCGGCTTGTACCGGCGAGCGCCGGGCGCATCCCTGCCGCAGAAAATGACCTCGCCGGACTTCATCGAGGGCAAGGTCATCCGCAGGATCTGGCCGGGGGGCGACGGCCGAGTCTGGATCGGCACCGGCGACGGGCTGTTCCTGCGCTATGCCGACGGCCGCATCGCCCGTCTCGCCACCCGTGAGGGTGCGCGCGTGGGCGGCGCGGTCAACGCGCTGCATTTCGACGACAGCGGCGCCTGGATGGGCGGCGCCTCCGGCCTGTTCAGAGTGGATACCGAGGGGGTGCACCTCGAGCCTGTGGGCACCGAAGTGGATGGCAGGCTGCGGGTGCTGGATGTGCTGGGATTGCTGGTCGACGCGCGCGGACAGCTGTGGCTGGATGCCGGTGGCCTGATGCAGCTCGAGAACTTCGACGGCAGCTTCGCGCGGCTGCAGTCGATCAGCGCGCGCCACGGGCAGGACGGCGTGGCCTTCGGCGCGAATCTGCTGGATGACGCGCGTGGTCGCATCTGGTCGCAGCGTTTCATGTACGACCCCGGCGCGGACCGCCTGTATCCGTTGGGGCTGCGCGAAGGGGCGCTGGCCGGCTCCGGCTGGTTCCGGTCGTATGCGCGTCTCGCCGACGGGCGCTTTGCCTTTGGCATGAACCAGGGCGTGCTGATCGTCGACAGCGCGCGCTTTGATGCCGCGGCCGGCGAAGTGCCGCTGGTGTTCACCGGCTTGCGCGTGGATGGCGTGGAGCGGCCGTTCTCTCCGCGCGGCGGTGAACTGATGCTGGCTCCGGGCGATCGCGCCTTCTCGCTGGAGTTCGCAGCCCTGGACTACAGCGCGTCCGAGCTGTTGCGCTACCGCTATCGGTTGCAGGGCAGCGACGAGGATTGGATCGAGGTCGCCGCCGAGACCCGCGTCGCGGCGTTCGGCGGCCTGCTGCCGGGCAGCTATCGGCTGCAGGTGCAGGCCAGCAATCGCGCGGGGCAGTACGAGGAGGCGCCGATCGAACTGTCGGTGCAGGTACAGCCGACGTGGTGGCAGCGTCCGCTGGTTCTGGCGGCGCTGGCGGTGCTGGCGGTCTTTCTGATCGAAGGCATGGTGCGGCTGCGGCGTCGACGTCTGGACCGGCTGCGGCAGGCGCTGCAGGCGGAGGTCGATGCACACACCTCCGAGCTGGAGCGCTTGAGCGTCGAGCTTGAGAAGCGCTCGCGCGCCGCTGAAGAGGCCAGCCTGACCGACGCGCTGACCGGCTTGCGCAATCGCCGCTTCGCCGAGCAGGAGCTGCCGAAAGAGGCTGCGCTGTATCAACGCCGGCCGCTGTCAGGCGCGATCGCGCAGCCGAGCGCGCTGGTGTTCTTCCTGATCGATCTCGATCACTTCAAGCGGGTCAACGACGACTTCGGCCACGCCGCTGGCGACAGCGTGCTGCGCGAGGTCGCAGCGCGCATGCGCGAGGTCTGTCGAAGCTCGGACCACCTCATCCGCTGGGGCGGCGAAGAGTTCCTGATCGTCGCCCGCGAGGCCGATCGCGCTGCGGCGGTCGGCCTGGCCGAGCGACTGCGGCAGCGCATCGCCGGAAAGCCCTTCGCGCTGGAGGATGGGCGCAGCCTGTCGCTGACCGTGAGCGTGGGCTTCGTGCCGTTCCCGATCATGCCCCGCGCGCCCTTTTCGGCGCGCTGGGACGAGGCGGTCAGCCTCGCCGACAGGCTGCTGCTGGCCGGCAAACGCGCCGGGCGTGATGCCTGGGTCGGCCTGTTCGTCGAGCGTGAATCGGGCGCGCCGGCGCGCTCCCTGGACTGGGCGGACCCGGCGCGCGTGGAAGCCGGCGACGTGCGCATCGAAAGCAACCTGCCGATGGACCGGGTGACCGACGCCCTGGCGGCAAACGCGGGCGCGACTGCATGAACGCGGCCTCCTACGCCCGTCGGCCCGCGGACGCTGGGCTTGGCATGCGCTTCGCTTGTAGAGTTGCCGAGCCCCAGCGCGTCTGAATGTCTTCGTGATTCCAACCCGTTCCTTCAGCCCGAATGCAAACGCGCCCCGAAACGGGCAGAGGTGGCGCCCAGCATCAGGCTGGCTGCGTGGCTTGAGCGCGCTGCTGCTCTGTCTGCTGTCGGTCGTGGCGGTCGCCGCGCCGCGTGCCTTCGAGGCGGTCGGCAACATCGAGCAGATCCCGGATGGGGTGATCACCTCGCTGGCCCAGGACGGCGAGGGTTTGCTGTGGATCGGCACCACCGACGGCCTGGTGCGCTACGACGGCTACCGCTTCCGTCTGTATCGCAACGCGCCCGAGGACCCCGGCAGCCTGCCGGGCAATCGCATCCAGCAGCTGCTGACCGGCGCCGACGGCCGCCTGTGGCTTGCCACGTACAGCGATGGCGTGGCCGTGTACGACCCGGTCGCCGATCGGTTCCGACGCTTCCAGTCTGAGCCCGGACGCGAGGACGGTCTGCCCGCCGGCGCGATACGTGCGCTGGCGCAGACACCGGATGGCGTGATCTGGGTCGGCACCACCGGCAACGGGCTGGGCCGCATCGAGCCTGAAGGTCGCGTCAGCCGCTTCATCGCAGCGGATGCCGGCGGCCTGCAAATGGACGCGCGCATCTCAGCGCTGGCCGTGGATCGCGCCGGCACGCTCTGGATCGGCAGCTGGCAGGGCCTGGGGCGCCTGCGTCCGGGCAGCGACACGGTCGAGCGCGTGCTGTCCGCACCGGACGACGCCGAAGGCTTCGCCAACACCACCATTCGCGGCATCCATGTCGCGCGCAGCGGTGACGTCTGGGTTGGCGCCCAGCAGGGCCAGATGGCACGCATTCCCGCCGAAGTGGCGGAGCGAGCCGAGCCGCCCCGGGCGGATCAGGTGCAGCGCTGGCGTGGCACCGGCATGAACGCCGCCGTCGAGCCCGGCGACGGCAGCCTGTGGCTGGCCCACGCCCGCGGCATCGATGTGTTCGACAGCGTCAGCGGGGAACTGCGCGAGCGCATCCGCCCGCGCGCCGTCGACAGCCTGTCGCTGGCCAATGCCGAGATCCGCGATCTGCTGCTCGATCGATCCGGGTGGATCTGGAGCGGCAGCTTCGGCGGCGGGATGCAGCGCATCGATCCGCGCTCGGGCGCCCTGCAGTCGCGGCGCTTCGACCCGCTGTCGGATGCGCCGCTCACCCAGTTCAGCGCGCTGACGCTGGCGCCCGATCGCGAGGGCGGCCTGTGGGTGGGCGTCGCCCAGAACGGCCTGGTACGGCTCGACGCTGACCTCGCGATCCATGAATTCCTGCGCGAGGGCGACCCCAGCCTCGGCGCCTTTGCCGGCCAGCAGCCCTCCGCGCTGGTCGAGGCCGAGGACGGCCGGCTGTGGGTCGCCACCGAGCGCGGCCTGTTTGTGCGCGAGCCCGGCAAGCGGGCCTTCGCCCTGGCCAGCGGCCCGGAGTTCCTGGAGCGTGCGGCCATTCGCCGGCTGTGGGCGCGGCCCGATGGACGTTTGTGGATCGCGACCGGGGACGGGCTGTTCCGGCGCGATCCGGACGGACAGCTGCTGCGGCTCGCGGGCGCCGACGGTGGCCGCGTGGGCGGTTCGATCAATGCGCTGGTGTTCGACGCCGAGGGCGGCTGGGTGGCCGGAAGCAGCGGGCTGTTCCGGCTTGATGCCGCCGGCGAGAGCCTGCAGCGGCGGCCGATGACCGTCGACGGCGTCGAGCTGAGCGCCGATGTGCTCGGCCTGCTGCTGGACGCCCAGGGCCGGCTGTGGATCGACGCGTCCGGACTGCATCGAATGCTCGGCCCTGAGGCCGATGGCGAGCGCGTCGCGCTGGAGCCGATCAGCGTGCGCCACGGCTTTGCAGGGGTCGCCTTCGGCGCCAACCTGCTGGACGACGCCGAGGGGCGGATCTGGTCGCATCGCTTCATGTACGACCCGGCCAGCGGCGAGTTCCACCGGCTGGGGCGCGCCGATGGTGCGCATGTCGGTACCGGCTGGTTCCGCTCGTATGCGCGATTGTCGGGCGGGCGCTTTGTCTTCGGCGCCACCGAGGGCCTGCTGGTGGTGCGGCCTGAGCGGTTCAGGGCCTGGGATTTCGTGCCCCCGCTGGTGCCCACCGAGCTGCGCATCGATGGCGAGCCGCGAGCCCTGGGGCCTTTGGCCGAACGGATCACGCTGCAGCCGGGTGAGCGTGGCTTCAGCCTGGAGTTCGCGGCGCTCGACTTCAGCGCGCCGGAACTCCTCGGCTACCGGTACCGACTGCTGGATGCCGCCCCCGACTGGGTGAACCTCAGCGCGGGCGCACGGCAGGCCAGCTTTGGTGGCCTCTGGCCGGGTCACTATCGGCTCGAACTGCAGGGCAGCACGCGCGACGGCCGTTTCGCTGCGCCACCACGCGTGATCGAAGTGCAGGTGCTGCCGAACTGGTGGCAGACCGTACCGGCCGCGCTGGCGGGCATCCTGCTGCTGGCGCTGTCGGTGGTGGCGGTCGTGCGCTGGCGCGAGCGGCGCCTGCTGCGCGCGCGCGACCGTCTGGAGGCCGAAGTGCAGGCGCGCACCGCCGACCTACAGACCCTTTCGGCCGAACTGCAGCTGCGCAATCAGGAGTACGAGCGGGCCAGCCTGACCGATGCGCTCACCGGCCTCAGCAATCGCCGCTTTGCCATGCAGGAGTTGCCGAAGGAAGTCGCGCTGTGCCTGCGGCGCCTCGAAGCCGCGGCGCTGGAGTCTGAGCCCGCGGGCTCGGGCATGGTGCTGTTCTTGATCGACATCGACCACTTCAAGTCGATCAACGATCAGTACGGTCACGCCGGCGGCGACGCTGTGCTGGTGCAGTTCGCTCAGCGCCTGCGCGAGGTGTTCCGGGTCTCCGATCACCTGGTGCGCTGGGGCGGCGAGGAGTTTCTGGTGGTCGCACGCGAAGCCGGGCGCGCGCATGCGGCCGAGCTTGCCGAGCGCGTGCGCCGTCTGGTCGCTGACCGCGCCTTCGTGCTGGAGGGCAGCGTCGCGGTGCGCTGTACCGCCAGCATCGGCTTCGCCCCCTTCCCGCTGGTGCCGGAGTTGCCCACCGTGGCCGACTGGGAGGAAGTCGTCGATCTGGCGGACCGTCTGCTCTATGCAGCCAAGCGCGCCGGCCGCAACGCCTGGCTGGGTGTGTTTCCGACGAATGCCGACGCTGTCCCGGGTCGGGCCCAGCACTGGGCGGATCCGCAGCGCTTGCGTGCAGCGGACGCCGTGCTGGTCAGCAGCTTGCCGATGGAAGACGCACTCGCCGCCCTGATCGAAGACGCCGAGCAGCTTGAGCGGGTCTAGCGTCTCTGCCGGCAGCGGAGGCGGCAGTCGTTCAGTCGGCCGCAGTCGCGGCGGGCTTGGCCCGGGTCAGCAGGTAGACCGCACCCAGCACGATCGCTGTGCCGAGGATCTGCAGCGCAGTCACCGGCTCATCGAGCAGCCATGCGCCGAGGAACACCAGTGAGACCGGGCCGATCACCGACAGCTGGGCCGCGGTGCCAGGACCGATGCGGCGCACCGCCGCCATGGTGAAGGTGACCGGCAGGAAGGTGCAGAAGAACGCATTGGCCAGCGCCCACGCGTAAGCCGCCGGCGCGAAGCCGAGCAGCTCGCTCGGCGAACGCAGCAGCAGGTAGTGCACCAGCACGGCGGCGGTCGACACCGTCATCGCGGCGACTACGAGGCGCGCTGTGCCCAGGGTCTTGACCAGCTCGCCCGAGACCGCGAGGTAAAGCGCGTACGAGATCGCCGCACCCAGCACCAGCAGGGCGCCGAACAGCACGTGGCTGCCTTCGACGCGCAGGTTCTCGATCAGCACCAGCACGATGCCGGCATAGCTCACGGCCATCGCCAGCCACTGCCGGCCGCTCACGCGCTGGCCGAGGAAGAGCAGCCCGATCAGCAGCACGAAGGTGGGATTCAGGAACAGGATCAGCCGCTCCAGCGAGACCGGCACGTACTGAAGGCCCCAGAAGTCCAGCAGCGAAGACAGGTAGTAGCCGAGCAGGCCGAGGACCAGCAGGGCCCAGCGCTGACGCGATGTCAGCGTCGGCCCCGGCCCGCGCAGGCGCTCTCGCAGGCCCAGCAGAGCGAACAGCGGCAGCGCGAACAGCATGCGCAGGGCGAGCACGTCGAGTGCGTCGAGCCCGTAGCGGTACTGGAACTTGGCAAGGATGGCCTTGGCCGAGAACAGAACGGCGCCGGCTGCGGCGAGCAGCAGGCCGCTGCGGTGGTTCAGCGCGGCGGAGGAGGGCGTGTTCAAGACGATCCGGGCCGGAGACAGGGCGCGCAGCATAGCGAGTACGCGGCCGGATCGAACCGGCGCAGGCGCGCGACAGCCGCAGGTTTCATGTCGGCCCGGCCACATCCGCGGCCCCTTGCTGCCCCGCTCACGCTGCCTGCACGACACTCCGCGCCCCCGACCCAGCGAGTGCCCCCATGCCCCGCGCCCTGATCTGGCTGCGCCGCGATCTGCGCCTGTCCGACCATCTGCCGCTGGCCGCTGCCTTGGAGCGCGGCGAGGCGCCGGTCTTCGTCTACGTGCATGCGCCCGAAGAAGAAGGCGAGTGGGCGCCGGGCGCGGCCTCGCTGGCCTGGCTGCAGCGCTCGCTGCAGGCGCTGGATGCCGAGCTGCGCGCGCGCGGCGCGCGCTTGGTCGTGCGCCGCGGCGGCAGTCTCGACAGCCTGCTGCAGCTGGCCCGCGACTGCGGTGCCGAGTCGGTATACTGGCAGCGGCGCTACGAGCCTGCGGTGATCGCACGCGACACCGCGCTCAAGGCGGGCTTGAAGGCCGCCGGCCTGCGCGCCGAGAGCTTCCGCGGCGCCACCCTGTTCGAGCGCGACGAGGTCACGACCGGCAGCGGCGGACCCTACCGCGTGTTCACCCCGTTCTGGCGCAACGCGCGGCCGCGCGTCGAGGTCGGCGCGGCGGTTCAGGCGTCAGCGCGCCTGCCCGAGCCGCCCGCCGTTGAATCGCTGCCGATCGAGGCGCTGAAGCTCGCCCCGAAACTCGGTTGGGACGCGGGCTTCTGGGAACGCTTCGCGCCCGGCGAGGCCGGCGCCCACGAAGCGCTGGAGGCCTTCATCGAAGGCGCGGCCGCGAGCTATGTCAGCCAGCGCGATCTGCCGGACCGCGCCGGCACCTCGCGGCTGTCGCCGCATCTGCACTTCGGCGAGATCACCCCGGCGCAGGTCATTCGCCGCCTGCAGCGCGAGGCCTGGCCAGCCGCCGCCGGCGAGCAGGTCGAGGGCTATATCCGCGAGCTTGGCTGGCGCGAGTTCAACGCGCATCTGCTGTTCCACTTTCCGCAAACCGCCAACGAAAACCTGAGCCCGCAGTTCGAGCATTTCGCTTGGAATGCGGCGGACGAAAAGCTGCTGGCCTGGCAGCGCGGCCGCACCGGCATTCCGATCGTCGATGCCGGCATGCGCGAGCTTTGGCACACCGGCTGGATGCACAACCGCGTGCGCATGATTGTCGCCAGCTTCCTCACCAAGAACCTGCGCCTGCACTGGCTGCACGGCGCGCGCTGGTTCTGGGACACCCTGGTGGATGCGGATCTGGCCAACAACACCGGGGGCTGGCAGTGGAGCGCCGGCACCGGCGCCGACGCTGCGCCCTATTTCCGCATCTTCAATCCGATGAGTCAGGCTGAGAAGTTCGACGCCCGCGGCAGCTACATCCGCCAGTGGGTGCCTGAGCTGGCCCGCCTGCCGGACAAGGCCCTGTACGCGCCCTTCGAGCACGCCGACCTGCAGCGTCGGCTGGCGCCTGACTATCCGCGCCCGGTGGTCGACATGAAGGCCTCCCGCGAGGCCGCGCTGGCCGCCTACAAGGCGATGCGCGCCTGATGCCCGGTTTCTGTGTGCGGCGTGACAGCGGAAGCGCGCCGTGCCCACAATCCCTGCATCGAGTCGATCGCGGAGCGCGGCGTGCAGGAAACCCTCATCCACAAGCCCGGCAGCGGCGGCGGTCTGCGGGTGCCGGGCTACCGCATTCTGCGACCGCTCGGTGCGGGCGGCATGGCCTCGGTCTATCTGGCCGTGCAGGAATCGCTGGAGCGTGAGGTGGCGCTCAAGGTGATGTCGCCGCAGCTGGCGGCCGATCGCGAGTTCACTGAGCGCTTCCTGAAGGAAGGGCGGATCACCGCCAAGCTTTCGCACCGCAACCTTGTCACCGTGTTCGACATCGGCTCGCACGAGGGCGTGTACTACCTCGCCGCCGAGTACATCGACGGCGGCACCCTGCGCGATCTGATGAATCGCGGCCTGACCGTGCCGCAGATCCTCGATGTGGTGGCGGATGTCGCGCGCGCTCTGCACTACGCGCACGACAAGGGCGTGGTGCATCGCGACGTCAAGCCCAGCAACATCCTCTACAAGGCCGACGGCACCGTGGTGCTGGCCGACTTCGGCATCGCCAAGGCGATGGACACCACGTCCACGGCCACCATGGCCGGCGCCTCGATCGGCACGCCCGACTACATGAGCCCCGAGCAGGCGCGCGGCGAGCCGGTCGATGGTCGCTCGGATCTTTACGCGCTCGGCGTGATGTTCTACGAGCTGCTGATCGGCCGACCGCCCTTCGACGGCAGCGATCCGTTCGCGGTGGCGCTTGCCCACATCACCCAGCCGGTGCCGATCCTGCCCAGCGAGTTCGCCTGGCTGCAGCCGGCGATCGACAGCCTCATGGCCAAACAGCCGCAGGATCGCTACGCCAGCGGTGAGGTCTTCATCCAGGCGCTCGAACGGCTGCGCGCGCGCATGCCCAAGGGGCAGGCCACCCAGCTGCTGCGCCACGACACCGCGCGCCGGATCGCGGTCGAGAGCGCGGCTACGGTGCCGATGTCCTCCAGCACCCGGCGAACGCCGACACCCTCGCGACGGCGCGTGCCGCTGGCGCTCGCTGCAGGTCTCGTCGGCGCGGTGGTGGTCGGCCTACTGCTGTGGGGCGCGGGCCGCGAGTCGACTGCGCCGATGACACCTGCCGAAACGCCGGCGACCGTCGGATCGAGTGCCGCTTCGAGCGTCGCGCCTGCGATTGCCCTGCCGGCCGATCTCAGCGAAGTGGAGTCTCTGCTGACCCAGGCCGATGCCTACCTCGACTACGGCACCCAGCCTGGCAATCTCGGGCGCCGACTCGACTACCCGGACGACGATTCGGCGCTGGGCCTGTACCGCCAGGTGCTGGCCTTGGAGCCCGGCAACGCCCGCGCCGAGGCCGGCATCGCCCGCATCGCGGGCTTCTATCGGGAGAACGCGGGAAAGCTGTGCGATCGCAGCCTGTGGGAAGCCTGTGCCACCAACGCGCGGAAGGGTTTGACCGCAGCGCCCGCAAGCGCCGATCTGCAGGCGCTGCTGGCACGCGCCGAGCGCGGGCAGGCGGGCGGCTGAGGGCCTCGCAGAGCGGTCGTGCGGCCGCGATCAGCCCGGCAGCATGAAGCCCAGATCGCGATACGTAGCGACGTAGCCGCCGGTGGCCGGACCGAAGCGCGGCACCGCGCCGCCCAGCGCCGGGAAGATCTCGTTGATCTGCGACTCGCTGACGCCGAACCAGCGCGCCAGCGTCGCCGCGTACTGGTCCACCGCCAGCTTGGGAATGATCTGGCCCCAGCCCGCATCGTCGGGGCCATTGCGCACCAGGCCCGGCATCTCGCCGTAGATGTCGCGGCCGCGCACGGCGCCGCCGATGACGAAATGCTCGCCGCCCCAGCCGTGGTCGCTGCCGTCGCCGTTGGCCGAGGAGGTGCGGCCGAAGTCGGAGGCGGTAAAGGTGGTGACCTGGTTCTGCACGCCCAGCTCGACGGTGATGTCGTGGAACATGCGGATGGCATGCGAGAGCGCCGCGATCTGGTCGCGGTGGTCGTCGAGCAGGCGGTCGTGGAAGTCGTAGCTGCCGACGCCGACAAAGAACACCTGCCGACGGTGGCCGAGCTGCGCGCGGGCCTGGATCATCCGCCCGACCATGCGCAGCTGGCCGACCAGCCGCTGGTAGGCCGTGGGCGCGACCAGACCGAGCCCCGTGGGCAGGGTCGGCGTCGGCGTGGCCAGCGGCGGATTCGCCGCCAGCGCCGAAGTCACCAGCGCGTAGTTGTCGAGGCTGCGGCGCTGGATCTGGGCGGCGGCGCGCTCCATGGGGTGATTCAAGGGGCCGTTCAGCAGCGCATCGATCGCCGCGCGCCTTGGGGCGTTGAACTCCTGCAGGTAGCCGCTGCGCGCCTCCGCGCCCTGCGTGCCCATGGCATAGGGCTGCACGCTCGTGCCGGTCTGCAGGAAGTTGTGGCCGCGCAGCGAGATGCTCATCGACAGCTGCGGGTTGGGGTTCTGCGCCTGCAGCAGATCAGCGATGCGTCCGGCCCAGCCGATCTTGTCGGGAATGTCCGGCCGTGAGGTCTGCCAGAACACCTGCTGGTCCGAGTGTGAGAACAGCTGCGGCGGCACCCGCGCGCTGCCGTTCTGGAATGTGGCGCGCGTCACCGGCTCGATCAGCGGGCCGACGTTGGCGACGATCGCGCAGCGCCCGGCCTCGAACAGATCGCGCAGAGGGGCGGCGGCGGGATGCAGGGCGTACTGGCGGCCGTTCGACTGCGCGGTCTGCGGGTTCAGGTGGGTGCCGGCACCGAGCGCTGTCAGCGGCAGGGCGAGGCCCGGGCGCGCGTTGACGTACGTCGCATGCGACGCGTTGTCGCGCGGGATCACCGTGTTGACGTTGTCGTTGCCGCCGTCGAGAAAGATGCAGACCAGCGCCTTGTAGTCGCTGCCCTTGGCGATGGCGGAGTTGTCCAGCGCAGCCGCCTGCAGCACGCGCAGGTTGCCGAACTGCGAGTACAGGCTGGCGCCGCCCAGCGTGGCCAGCAGGCTGCGGCGGATCAGGTCGCGACGGTTCATTTCTGCACCTGGTATTCGGGCGAGGTGATGATCAGATGCACGGCTTCCCAAGCGCGCTGTCGTCCGCCGCTGTCGCCGAAGCCGATGTAGGGAATGCTCTCGATGTAGGCCAGCACAACGCCGCGCATGTGCGCCGACATCTGCCCGCTCATCAGCAGCACATTCAGATGATCGATCAGCTGCGCGGGCGAGGTCGCCAGCGACCACAGATTGCTGAAGTCCATCATCACCGTGCGCGCGTCGGGATTCGGATTGAAGTTGTTGCCGGCGTAGTGGCGTTCGGTTTGGCCATACAGCCAGTTGGCGGTGCGGGTGACGAAGACCTCGTTGACGATCTGCAGCTCCGGTGAATACATCCCGAGCTGGGTCAGCTCGCCCGGCCGGCGGTAGTCGGGCTGGTAGAAGTTGAACACCGAGGGGCTGCGGTTGGGCGCCTGGTTGAAGTGCGACTCGGGGTTCCAGTCCGCGTAGCGGCCGTTGGCCGCGGCGGCACCGAAAGCGCGCCACAGATGGGTCTGTCGCAGCAGCGGCTCGCGCACCTTGCCGAAGCGCTGCGGCATCGTCAGGTGTCCGCTGCGCGCTTCCGGATCCATCAGGATCGCCCGCACCAGGGCGCGCAGGTCGCCGCGTACGCCCTGGCCGTTGTTGTTGAACACCGCGGTCATGCGCGCGATGTAGGCCGGCGAAGGGTTGCTGGTGACGAGGTTCTGGATCAGCCGCCGCGACAGGAAGGGGCCGACGTTCGGGTGGTTGAAGATGTTGTCCAGCGCGAAGTCGAGATTGCTGTTCGCTGTGCCGCCGGCGGGACGCGTCACGCCCAGCAGCAGCTGCTGGTTGTCGGGGTCGGCGTCCGGTTCGGCGTGGTGGAAGCTGGCGAACGGCTGCATCGGCATCGTCCAGCCGACCGCCTCGGGCCAGCCGGGTCCGCAGAACTCGAAGTCCGAGCAGTTGCCGAAGTTCCAGCCCGTGAAGACATGGGCGAAAGTCTTGACGTTGAACTGGTTGTAGCTCGGCACCGGCTGCCCGCCCTGCAGCACGGGCGTGCCGTCGGGGTTCAACATCACCAGGCCGATCGAGAACAGCTGCAGGATCTCGCGCGCGTAGTTCTCGTCCGGGCGGATGTTGAGCACCGTATCGGGTCGGCGATTGCCGCGCATGCTCAGATAGCTTCCCATGGACGGGCTGCGGGTGATGTGGCCGAGCAGGGCACGGTAGTTGCTGAAGGCGCCGTCAATCAGCAGGTCGTAGTAGACCGACACCGCGCGCGGCTCGATTTCGAGCGGGCCGTTGGCGTCCGACACCACCAGGATCTGGCTGAGCGCATAGGCGACGCGCTGGCGCAGCTGGTCCGGACCGGTGATGGCGTTGCGGAACCAGGCCTCCATGCGCGCGTTCTGGTACAGCGGCTCGCCGAGGCCCACCACGTAGTCGAGATAGGGCACCTGGCGCGAGGCCGGTGCGGCGAATTGCTCGTCCAGCCAGGCCTCGTAGCCGATCTGGCGCAGGCGCTGGATGTCGGTGAGCCGCGTGCCAAACGTGGACTGGGTCAGGAAGCGCGCGGCTTCGGCGTCTGACTCCGGCGCGAAAGGCTCGAAGCCGCTGGCGAAGATGCGCTGGGCGAAGGCGGGTGCGGTCGCCGCCATCGCAAGCATCACCAGAGCGGTGAGCAGACAGCGCAGAACGCGACGGGAATGCGGGACGCACGCGGCCATGGCTGGCTCGACTGTGAATAAACGTGAAGCCCAACCCTAGCGCTGCGACCGGCCCGCACAAGCGCAAAACGACGAACGGGGTCGTCCGCTGGATTGGCGGACGACCCCGTCTTTGTCACGCATGCTGCTGTCAGTTGGCGTTGCAGCGGCCCGTGGTGGGCACCGTGATGCGGGTCAAGCTGTACTCGCCGTTGCCATAGCTGGACTCGAAGCGGAACTGACCGCGGTCGCACGCCGTGAAGCGCACCGTCAGGCGACCCCAGTCGCGGTTCGTCTGCACCTGGGGCGGGGCGAACGCAGCGCCGAACTGGCCGCCGTTGGTGATCTGCAGCGGCACGGTCACTTCACTGGCGCCCCAGCTGAATGGCACCGCGCCATTCATCCACACCTGACGACCCTCGAAATAGTCGTACCAGTACACGACCATCAGCGGCTGGTCGCCATTGGCGGTGCCCGGCGCGGACTGCGCGATTTCCAGCACGATGCCGCGGCCCGATTTCTCCGGGTCGTACCACGAACCTGAATGCAGGGGCAGGATCGGAAAGCCGCTGGTGCGCACGGCGCGCTTGATCAGCGGGTAGCGCACAGGCGAGTCGGTGCTGTTGGGGAAGATCGGCTCGGCATTGAGCTGGTCCACCAGGGCCATGCCGTGGATGACGCGGCCGAACACCGTGAAGTCGGGATCCAGCTGGGCGTTGTCCCGGGTGTTGATGAAGAAGCTCGAAGTCGCCGAGTCGCGCTGCACCGCACCGGTGAACTGGTTCGAGGCCAGCGCCATTGCCAGCGTGCCGCGCAGGTTGCTGGGCGCGGGGCGCCGTTCCGACACGATGGAAGGCTTGGCGCGGATGGCCTGGAAGCGCGCATCGGCAGCGCCGGCCTGCACCACGAAATTCGGCACGATGCGATGGACCAGCGTGTTGTTGTAGCTGCCGTCATCGACATAGGACAGGAAGTTGGCCGTCGTCCTCGGCGTGTTCACGGCGTCGAGTTCGAGCAGGATCGGCCCGCGGTCGGTATCCAGCAGCACGCGCGGATTGGTCGTGCTCTGGGCGAATGCGGCGATGGGCAGCAGGCAGAGCAGGGCGAAGCAGAAGCGATTCAGCATGGCTCGGGTCATCCTCGATCAGCGTACTCGGCGGGGGCGCAAGCATAGCCCCTCCGCTTGAGCCCGGTGGGGCCCGAGCGTGATCCGGGGCGCGCGCTGCGTGCGTGCCGCGAACCCTCAGGTTTGGCAGCGACTGCACCAGTACAGGCGCCGACCCCCCAATTCCTCGCGCTGCACGGTGCCGCCGCAGGCTTCGCAGGCTTCGCCGGCGCGGTCGAACACGCGGAAGCGGAAGGCATCGCCATGATCGACCTGCAGATCCGCACGCAGGCGGCTGCTTCCGCGTCGCGACACACCGCGCGTCGCGTAGCTGCGCCGCGGAACCGCCAGCAGCGCTTTCGCCAATGCCCGCAGCTCGGGGGGCGCGAGATCCCGCGGTCGACGCTGCGGTGCAATCGCCGCTTCGAACAGCACCTCGGAGCGCAGGTAGTTGCCCATGCCGGCCAGGAAGCCTTGGTCCAAGAGCAGCGCGGTCAGGCTGCGGCCGCGGAAGCGCGGCAGCTCAAGCCGCGCGGCAACGGTTTCTGCGTCCAGCCGGGGATCAAGCACATCGGGGCCGAGCTTGGCGAGAAAGGGATGCTCGGGCAGGCGCTGCGTTGGCCAAAGCTCGATGTCCGAAGCCGAGTAGAGCAGGATCGACTTCTTCGCGGTCGAAAGCGCGACCCGCAGGCTGCGTGAGGTTTCGGGCCAGCGTCCCGGTGAAGCGACTTTCCACACGCCATACAGCTGGTTATGGGTGTAGAGGCTCAGCCCGTTCTCGAAGTGGGTGAGCAGCGCTTTGCCATGCGGCTCGATGGCCAGCACGCGCCTGCCGACCAGGGCATCGGCCTGGGCGGCAAGTGCGGGGAACGCGAACCACACATCGCTCAGCACCTGCCCGGCGACAGCATGAGCGAGCTGATCGGCGGCGCGGCGGATCTCGGGACCTTCAGGCATGCCGCGCAGTCTGCCGATGCGGGGTTGCCGAGGGCGTGAAGCGCAGGCCCGCCCGGCGCTTGCGCGACTCTTGCCAAACGCGATGCGCAGCCCCGAATCCCGAATCCCGGCTCAGAACAGCAGCGAGGCCATGCGGCGCCGTGAGCGACCGACCAGATCCTCGTCCTCGACCAGGCTGAAGGCCTCGATCAGGCTCTTGCGTGGCTGGCCCTCGCGCCAGCTGCGATCGCGTTTCAGCAGCTCCAGCAGGGCGTCGAAACCCGCAGCGCTGTCGCCGGCGACGATGTGATGCACGCCGAGCAAGTGCAGGGCTTCGAGATCGTCAGGGTTGGCGGCGAGTCTCGCCTGCAGAGCGATCGGCGCGGGTGCGCCGCTCAGCAGGCGGGCGAAACCCAGACGGGCGCGTCCGCGCTTGGCGCGCTCGTCGGTGGCGAGGTTGGCGGGCAGGGCATCCAGCAGGGCTTCGGCCTCTGCGCTGTCGCCAGTGGTGAGCAGGGCCAAGGCGAGGTCGAGCTTCAGCTCGGCACGCTCGGGCTCGGCCTCGATCTGCGCGCGCAGCTGATCGACGCGCTCCTGCGGCAGCAGCTCTTCGGCTTCAGCGACAACGGCCTCTTCGTCCGCTGCTTCGCGGGGCTGCACGCCGTGCTGGGCGAGGAAGGCGCGCAGCTGCGCCTCGGGCAGGGCGCCGGGGAAGCCGTCGACGATCTGGCCGTCCTTGAGCAGCAGGATCGTTGGCACCGAACGGATGCCGACCATCGCCGCGAGCTGCTGCTCCTTGTCGACATCGACCTTGGCCAGCAGGAAGCCGCCGTTGTACTCGGCCGCGAGCTTCTCAAGGATCGGCTTGACCTGTTTGCAGGGGCCGCACCAGGTCGCCCAGAAATCGACCAGCACCGGCACCTCCTTCGAACGCAGGATGACGTCCTGCTCGAAAGCAGCGGTGGTGGCATCGAAACTGAAGACGCTGTCGCTCATGGTGGACTCCGCTCTCGGCTGGAAGGGCGCGGCATCGTAACCGCAGCCTGCCTGTGTGCGGTCTACTCGCGCGCTTTGCAAGAGGGCGCGCAGAGGCATCGTCGATGCGCACATGAGAGTCGCCCGGATGACGCCAAGCGGAACAGCGTCGCCCGCATCAAGCTTTCGAATCCCGAATCCCGAATCCCGAATCCCGAATCCCGAATCCCGAATCCCGAGCCAAAAAAAACCCGCCGGCCCGGTGGCTGCAGGGGAGGGATCTGCGGCAACACCTGTTGGGGCGGCGGGTTCTACCAATCGCCCGCCGGTGTTCCGGCGGGCGCGCGTCCTGTTGGACGCAAGCGGAAGCGGTTACTCGCTGGCGGCGGGCGCCTCGGCGGATTCAGTCTTGGCGGCGGCCTTCACCTTGGGCGCCTTGACGGCCTTCTTGGCGGCGGGCTTGGCGACCGGCGCAGCGGCAGACTTCGCGGCCGGCTTCGCGACCTTCGCGGCGGGCTTGGCAGCTTTGGCCGCAGGCTTGCGGGCCGCCGCCTTGGGCTCGCCGCCCAGCTTCTTCAGTTCGGCGGTGAGCGCGTCGACGCGCTTGGCCAGGTGTCCCAGGTCCTCGTGGCCCGGCACGCCCAGGCGGTTCAGAGCGCGCTGCACGCGCTCCTCGAAGATCTTCTCCAGCTTGTCCCAGGTGTCGGTGGCGCGATCGCGCACCTGCTCGACCCGGTTCTCGACGGCATCACGCACGGCGTCGACGCGACCCGTGGCGAGCTTGCGGGTCTTCTGTTCGATGCTCGAACCTTCCTTGACGAGGTTCTCGAACAGGCGCGAGCCCTCTTCCTGCGCGCGGTTGAAGGCGCCCATGCCAGCGAGCCAGATGCCCTGCGCGGATTCCATGATCGAGCGCGACAGCGTTTCAGCCTTGCCGCCGAGCGCGGCGACCGGCGACTTCGGAGCGGCCTTCCTGGCGGCGGATTTGGCGGCCTTGGCGGCGGGCTTCGCGGCAGGCTTGGCAGCCGCGGCTTTCTTGAACTTGGCCATGTCAGATCTCTCGCAGTGAAGGGGGCGAACACGTCGCATCGTGCCGACGCCACCTAGAATAATCACACTATGCGATCACCACGCTGTGCGCGTTCAGCGTCGGCGGCGCCTCGAAGGGCTGTCCACCCGGTTCTCGATCAGCTCCTCGACTTCATCCAGCGCGCGCGACAGTCGCGCCGTAGTCGCGGTATGCGGCCGATAGGCCTGCCGAATGCCCTGCATCAGCGAGGGCGACTTCGCATCCAGCAGATCCTCGCGCAGGCGCAGCCCCAAACGCGCAAGCATCGGCCGCAGCGCCTCGCGGTGTCGGCCCAAGTCGCGCAGCGTGACGCGGTAGGCGTGCTCACAGACGCGCTGGCGCGAGGCGTAGCTGAAGGCGTTGGTGAAGAACACCTCGGCGTCGTCGTGGTTCGGCTCAAAAATCAGCTGATCGCTGTGGCTGTACTGCTGTGCGTACTTCGCGAGGCCCACCTGCATGCGCGACTGCAGCAGCGTGCGGAAGGTTTGCGAGAGCACCATCGGCAGTCCGCCCTCGGTCACCGAGGACCGTCGCTCGCCGCCAGCGCCCTGAGCAGCGTTGCCGTCGTAGGGCACCAGCGGGTTCAGACCGATCAGCAGGTCGATGTCCTCGTCGAGCGCGACCGAGCCGTGCATGGTGCGGCGCAGGGCGCCGTCGACCAGGTGCCGTCCGTGCAGCTGCACCGGCGGGTAGAGGCCGGGCAGGGCAGCGCTGGCTTGCACGGCGACCGAGATCGGCACGTCGTCCCAACCGGCGCTGCCGAAGCGCACGGTCTCGCCGCTGTCGAGGTCGACCGCGATCACCCTCAGCTTGCGCTTGAGCTCGCGGAAGTCGTTGCTGCGGCCGCGACGGGTGAAAGCGTCGCGCAGGAAGTGCTCGATGCCGCTGTTGTCGAACAGGCCGTTGGGGATCAATCCTCCGAACCGACCCAGCAGATCGCCAATCCCCAATTCGCCAGGATGCAGCAAGGCATTGCGCCAGAAGTCGAGCAGCAGCCGCGGCAGCCCCACCACGCGGCGGGCGTACTCGAACACGGCGGGGCGCAGAAAGGTCTCGGGCCGGAAGCGCACGTCACCGCTTTCGCCGGTCAGGAAGATCCGGCACATGGTGGCGGTGTCCATGCGGTTGGCCAGCGAGGCGGCGAGAAAGGCGCCTGAGCTGACGCCGACGTAGATCTCCAGCCGGGTCAGGTCGAGGCCTTCGATGGCCTCGTCGAGGGCGCGCAGAGCGCCGAGCTCGTACATGCCGCCAATCGGGCCGCCGCCGGCGACGGCGAGACCGATGCGAGGCTTGCGGCGGAGTGGGGCGCTGGCGGTCTGGATCGAGAGCATGCGCTAGGGTATGCAGGAGTCAAGCCAGCGAGTGTAGACGCTGATATCGGTTTCCGCCCCTGCAGCCCAGCAGACGCAGGGCGATTTATGCGACCAAAGTCGAATGCACGCCCACCATCCCACCGCCCGCCGTCTGGCCCGGCTGATTGCCGCCAATCAGCGTCTGCGCAGTTTCGATACCGAGCCACGCAACCGCTCGCCCTGGCTGCCGGCCCTGCAGCGCTGGCAGGCGCAGCGGCTGAAGGCCAGTTTCGCGGCCTTCCTGAAGCGCCCGGATAGGCGCGCTGCGGCCGAGTTCTTTCTCAGCGATCTCTACGGCGACCAGGATGTCAGCGGTCGCGACTCGGCGGTGGCGCGCATCGTCCCGCGCCTGATCCGCCTGTTGCCGGACGACTTCCTGCGCACCGCGGCCGATGCCATCGAGCTGGGCGCGCTCAGCCACGCCTTTGATCTCCGTATGGTCGACTGCCTCGTCCGTGGCTACGGTGAGCGCCCGCGAGTCTTCGATGAAGCCCTCTATGCGCAGGTCTATCGCGACTGCGGCCTTCCCCGCCTGCGCGCGCGTCAGATCGACTTGATCGTCGAGGTCGGGCAATCGCTGGACGAGGCCGTGCGCCATCCGATGCTGGGTCGGGTGCTGAAGCTCTCGCGGCTGCCGGCGCGTGCTGCCGGCCTGTGGGAGCTGCAGCAGTTTCTGGAGCGCGGCTTCGCCGCTTTTGCCAAGCTGGGCGGCGCCGACGAGTTCCTCGCCACGATCGAGCGGCAGGAGCGCGAGGCGAGCCGGCGCCTCTTCGCCGGACATCCGCAGCCGTTCGCGCCGCCGTCGTGACCTCGATGCCCGGCCACGCAGGCCCCGCGATCAGGCCCGCTGGATGCCCCGCACGCCGTCCTCCACCCGGTAGCGCCCGACGGTGCGCACCGTGCTGTGGCGCTGCTTGACCGTCTCCGGCGCACGCAGCTGCACGTCGGCATCGCGGCCGATCTCGATCAGCACGTAGCCGCGCTCCTCACTGTTCAGGCGCAGCAGCTGCGGGTTGTCAGCGCGCAGGGCGTCGTACTCGGACTGCGGCCAGCCCTGCGAGGCCATCGATGTGCCACAGACCTCCGCCGCGACGGTGCGTGCCTTGCCCGAGGGATCGGCCTGGACGTTGGCGATGATGTTGGCGTGCATGTCGCCGCCGATCACCAGTGGATTCGACAGGCCGGGCCGCGCCAGCGCTTCAATCAGAGCGCGCTGGCTGTGCGGATAGCCATCCCAGCCGTCGGTCCAGATGGTGCGACCGGGCCCCGCCTGATTGTCCATGGGCGCGAGCAGTGTTTGCTGGGCGACCACGTTCCAGCGCGCCTCCGAGGACTCGAGCTCGCGGTACAGCCAAGCCTCCTGTTCGCGGCCCAGCAGGCTCCGCTGCGGATCCTCGATCGCCGCGCAGGTGGCGGCATCAAGGATCGTCGAGCCACCGCGCTTCGAGGGATCCGGGCAGGCCATGGCGCTGCGGTACTGGCGGTCGTCGAGCACGAAGAAGCGCGCGAGCTGGCCGTAGTCAACGCGGGTGTGGATGGGCATCGAGCCGTCCACGCGCGGCCGCATCCGGCGCGGCAGCGGCATGTGCTCGTAGTAGGCCTGGTAGGCCGCGGCGCGGCGCACCAGGAAGCGCGGGTCGGCGTGCTCGCTCTCATCCGCGGCGGGGTCATTGTCGACCTCGTGATCGTCCCAGGTCACCAGCCAGGGCAGGCCGGCGTGGGCATCCTGCAGATCGGGGTCGGTCTTGTACTGGGCGTGGCGCACGCGGTACTCGTCGAGCGTGTAGGGCTCGCTTCCCATGTGCCGCCGCACCAGATCATCGCCCCAGCTGTTCTCGTAGATGTAGTCGCCCAGAAACAGCATCAGGTCCGGCGCATCGCGCAGCAGCTGGGCGTAGCCGTTGAAGTAGCCCTGCTCGTAGTGCTGGCAGGACGAGAACGCGAACTTCAGCGCGCGCGGCAGCGCATCCACCGCCGGCGCCGTGCGCGTGCGGCCGATGCGGCTCACGGCATGGCCGGCGATGAAGCGGTAGAAGTACACGCGATCCGGGCGCAGGCCGACGACGTCAACGTGCACGCTGTAGGCGAGTTCGTGCACCGCGCGAACGCCGCCTTCGGCCACCACCTTGGCAAAGCGCTCGTCCTCGGCGACCTGCCACTGCACCGCGATCAGCGCGTCGCGTTCGATGCCGCCATCGGGCTGCAGCGGCGCGGGCGCCAGCCGCGTCCACAGGCTGAAGCCATCGGCCGTGGGATAGCCTGAGGCGACGCCGAGCTGGAAAGGATCGGCCACAAACCGCGGCGCCTGTTGGGCGCGGGTTTCGCCGGCCCCGAGCAGACCGACCAGGCCCAGGCCCGCCGCGGCGGCAAGCAGGTCGCGACGGCTGAGGCGGCCGGAGCGCAGCAGGGCATCGAGTCGGGCGGAGCGGTTCGAGTGGGTCATGGCTGTCGATCGGGATTGGGACAGGGCCGTCTAGCCTGCCAAAGCCCGATGACAGGCGATACCGTCCTGCCGTGCCGCTTGCATTGACGCTTCCGCGGGCGATCTGCACCATCGGCCGACGGGAAGGGAGACGCTCATGCCAAACACAGCTGCGAAGACAGCGCGCGGCGCGCCCAAGCGCGAGGCCATGTCGAAGGTCGACACCGCCTGGCTGCGCATGGAGCGGCCGACGAATCTGATGATGATCACCGGTGTGCTGATGTTCGCCGAGCGGCTTGAACTCGCCGCGCTGAAGACGCTGATCCGCGAGCGCTTTCTTGCCTTCCCGCGCTTCCGTCAGAAGGCCGTGGACGCCGCCACCGGCGCGCACTGGGAGGACGATGAGGACTTCGATCTCGACTGGCATGTGCGGCTGACCGCGCTGCCGGGACAGGCCGACCAAGCCGCGCTGGAGAACCTCGTCAGCCTGCTCGCTTCGACTGCGCTTGATCACTCCAAACCGCTTTGGCAGTTCCACCTGGTCGAGACCTACGGCGGCGGCAGCGCGCTGATCGCCCGCGTCCACCACTGCTACGCCGACGGCATCGCACTGGTGCAGGTGCTGCTTTCGCTCACCGACGTCAGTCGCGAGCCCAAGCCCGGCGCCGACCTGCCGCGCGCCTGGCTGAAGGACGACGGCGAGAAGGTCACCAAGCGCTTCTTCGATCCCGCTTTCCAGCAGTTTGACCGCGCCATGAAGATGGGCGGCAAGATGATGGAGAAGAGCCTTGAGATGTATCGCGACCCTGGCCTCGCCGCAGTGCTTGCGAAGGAAGGCGGCGAGATCGCCCGCGAGCTCGGCCACGTGCTGCTGCTGCCGGATGATCCCGACACCCCGCTCAAGGCGGGGCTGGGGGTGAGCAAGCGCTGCGCCTGGGCCGAGCCGCTGCCGCTGCAGGAGGTCAAGACAATCGCCCGCGCGCTGGGCTGTACGGTCAACGATGTACTGCTGGCTGCGGTCGCCGGCGCCCTGCGCGCCTATCTTCTGGAGAGCGGCTTCGATCCGAATGGCTGCGGTATCCGCGCCACCGTGCCGGTGAACCTGCGGCCGCTGGAACACGCCAAGAAGCTCGGCAACCATTTCGGCCTGGTCTTCCTCGACCTGCCGATCCACGAGTCGAACCCGCTGCGCCGGCTGCAGCATGTCGCCGACAACATGCGTGAGATCAAGTCCTCGCGGCAGGCGATCATGACCTTCGGCGTGCTGGCCGCGCTCGGCATGGCGCCGCCGGCGGTGCAGAAGCTGGCGCTTGAGCTCTTCAGCAAGAAGGGCACGGCGGTGGCGACCAATGTGCCGGGGCCGCAGATGCCGCTGTACATGGCGGGCTCGGAAGTCGGCGACATGATGTTCTGGGTGCCGCAGACGGGCAGTATCGGTGTCGGCATCAGCATCCTCAGCTACAACGACCGCGTGCACTTCGGCCTGATCAGCGACGCCAAGTGCATCGCCCGACCGCAGGAGGTCATCGACCGCTTTGCGCCGGAGTTCGAGAAGATGCTGCTGGCGACTCTGCTGGAAGACTGGACCGCCCCCATCCGCCCCGAAGACGCCGAAGACACCCTGCGCCGCTGCCTGCAGTCGCCCGAGAGCTTCACCCGCGCGACGCCCTCCAAGACCCGCAAGGCGCCGCGCAGCAGCAAGAAGCTCGCGGGCGCCTGAGCCTGCCCGAGCTACCGCGCATAACGTGTTCCTGCGCGAGGGCGGCTTCGCTCTGTTCCTCATCCGCGAGGTCCAGGCTGTGTGGATGGGCGGCGTCTCGCGCATCCGCAGCAGCCGCAACAGGTTCGATGCCGGCACCACCTTCGTGCCGACGGGTTGGGTCGACAGCCTCAGCGGCTCGGAGCCGGCTTGCTCAACGCGGCCAGCAAGGACTTGCGCCCAGTGCCCGGTTCGCTGCCGCTTTACGCCGCGGGCGCTGCGGCTACCGCCAGCGGCTTCGAGATCAGCGCGCTGCTGTTTCCGCCGAGCTTCCATCCGGCGGCTGCGGTGCAGTCGACGGGGCTTGCTCGGCCGGTTGCTGGCGCGCTGGACATCGGCGCCTTCGAGCGGCCGGTCGATAGCTTGCTGTTCACCCACGGCTTCGCGGGCTGAGCGCGCAACGGCGCACTGCAGACGCGGGCGCGGGCTTCAGGCATAAAGCGCTCTGAACCCATGTCCGGACAGACTATGCACGCCACAGCCCCCGAGCGCCTGCGCATCCGTCGTCCGCATACGCCGCCCACGCCGGCGGTGCGGCGACGCGAGCTGTGGGCCTGGATGATGTTCGACTTCGCCAACTCCGGGTACACCACGGTGGTCATCACCGCGGTGTTCAGCGCCTACTTCGTCGCCACGGTGGCCGGTGACGCGGAATGGGCGACCTTCGCGTGGACGGCGGCGCTGTCGCTGTCCTACGCGCTGATCCTGATCAGCGCGCCGGTGCTGGGCGCCTGGGCCGATCTGCGCGCCGGCAAGCGCTCGCTGCTGTGGTGGACGACGGGGCTCTGCGTGCTGGGCACAGCCGCCCTGGCCTGGACCGGGCCCGGCAGCGTGGTGCTGGCGCTGGTGCTGATCGTGCTCACAAACACCGTCTATGGCACCGGCGAGAACGTGATCGCCGCCTTCCTGCCCGAGCTGGCGCGCGAGGAGGCGATGGGCCGACTTTCGGGCTACGGCTGGGCGGTGGGCTATCTCGGCGGGCTGGCGATCCTCGCGGTCTGCCTGTGGTGGATCACTTCCGCGGACGCGCGCGGCTCGGACACCGTCGCGGCCGTGCAGCAGTCGATGCTGTTCACCGCCTTGGCGTTTGCCTTGGCTGCATTGCCGACTCTGCTGCTGCTGCGCGAGCGCGCGCGGCCGCAGCCCTTGCCGCCCGGCGGCGCGCTGCTGGCGACTGCGTTCTCACGCGTGCGCGAATCGCTGCTTGGCAGCGCCGGGCTGACCGATCTGCGTCGGCTGCTGGCCTGCATCGTGTTCTACCAGGCCGGCGTGGCGACGGTGATCGCGATCGCCGCGATCTTCACCACCCAGGCCCTGGGCTTCACCACCGCGGAGAGCATCCAGCTGATCCTGGTGGTCAACGTCACCGCGGCGGCCGGCGCCTTTCTGTTCGGCTGGCTGCAGGATCGTGTCGGCCACAAGCCGCTGCTGGCGCTGTCGCTGCTGGGCTGGCTGCTGGCGATCGGCCTGTTCTGGTTTTCGGAGTCGCGCAGCGTGGTCTGGGCCGCCGCGAACGTCGCCGGGCTGTGCATGGGCGCGTCGCAGAGCGTGGGCCGCGCGCTGGTCGGCGTGCTGTGTCCGCCCGCGCGCGAAGCCGAGATCTTCGGCCTCTGGGGGCTGGCGGTGAAGCTCGCCAGCATTCTCGGCCCTCTGTCCTACGGCGCCGTCAGCTGGATCAGCGGCGGCGACCACCGCACCGCCATGCTGTGCACCGCGCTGTTCTTCATCGCGGGCCTTGCGATCCTCCTCGGCATCGACATCGAGCGCGGCCGCGCCGCGCGCGACCTCGCATAGGGTGGGTCTCGACCCACCACAGCCTCGAATCCAGCGCACGCACTCTGGTGCCCGACGACCAAACATCGCGGTCCATAGGGTGGGTCTTGACCCACCAGGGCCTCAATTCCACCAGGCGTGGACCCAAGCCACGACATTCCGCGGCCATCGCGCGGCTCCGGCTGACACGCATCGATGCCGCGTCGAGAGGGGCGCGCTACTTCGCCGCCCCTGCGCGTCGACGCCCGATCTCGCAGCCCGTGCACCCGCCGCATGCGGACGGCGCGCGCTCGACAGCGGACTCCGTCGAGCAGCGCAAGCGCGCCCGCTGCCGAATCGGCCGAGTCAGTCGCCACAGGCTCAGGCCCAGCGCCAGCGCGATCAGCGTCCACTGCCAGTGCAGAGCCATCAGCCCGCTCCCAGCGCCACGGCGGCCTGGTAGGTCAGCAGCGCCATCACATAGGCCAGCGCGAACAGGTAGAAGGCGGCGAAGCCCATCTGCTTCCAGGAGTTGGTCTCGCGCTTGATCGTCGCCAACGTCGACAGGCACATCGGCGCGTAGATGTACCAGACCAGCAGGGACAGCGCGGTGGCCAGCGACCAGTCGCTGGCGATCAGCGGTTCGAGCGCCGCCGCCGCCGCCTCGTCGTCAACCGCCGACAGCGCATACACCGTGGCCAGCGAGGACACCGCCACCTCGCGTGCAGCCAGACCCGGGATCAGCGCGATGCAGATCTGCCAGCCAAAGCCCAGCGGCGCGAACACGAAGGCCAGCGCGTGGCCGATGCGCCCGGCCAGGCTGTACTCGATGGCCGCCCCGGTGGCGCCTTCCGGCGGCGCCGGGAAGCTCAGCAGGAACCACAGCAGCACGGTCATGGCGAGAATGATTCCGCCGACGCGCTTCAAGAAGATCATGCCGCGCTCCCACAGGCCGATGGCGAGGTCGCGCACGTGCGGCAGGCGATAGCTGGGCAGCTCCAGCAGCAGCGGATGCTCGCCCTGATCGCGCTTGAAGTGCTTCATCAGCCAGGCCACGGCCAGCGCGCTCAGGATGCCCGCGAGGTACAGCGCGAACAGCACCAGGCCCTGCAGATTGAACAGTCCGCCGACCGATTCATTGGGCACGAAGGCCGCGATTAGCAGCGCGTAGACCGGCAATCGAGCCGAACAGGTCATCAGGGGCGCCACGAGAATGGTTGCCAGCCGGTCGCGCGGATCGCTGATGCTTCGCGTCGCCATGATGCCCGGGATGGCGCAGGCAAAGCTCGACAGCAGCGGAATGAAGCTGCGCCCCGACAGCCCGGCCGCCGACATCATCCGGTCGAGCAGGAAAGCGGCGCGCGGCAGGTAGCCGGATTCCTCCAGCGACAGGATGAAGGCGAAGAGGATCAGGATCTGCGGCAGGAACACCACCACGCCGCCCAGGCCCGCAATGACGCCGTCGACCAGCAGGCTGGCCAGCGGGCCTTCCGGCAGCGCCGCGGCCACCGTCGCGCCCAGCCAAGCAGTGCCGGCGTCGATGCCTTCGCTGAGCGGCGAGGCCCAGCTGAACACCGCCTGGAAGATGCAGAACATCACCACGGCGAGGATCAGCAGGCCGTACAGCGGATGCAGCAGGACGCGGTCGAGCTGCTCGTCGATGCGCGCGGTGCGCTCGGGCATCACCACGCAGCGCTTGAGCAGGCTGCGCACGCGGGCGTGCTGGTCGGCAGTGCTCTCGACTTCGCGCGACGCGCCCGTCGGCAGCGGCGCATCCAGCGCGGCCAGCAGCTCGGCCGCACCGTGGCGCTTGACCGCGACGGTTTCCAGCACCGGCACGCCCAGTTCGGCGGCCAGCGCCTCGCGGTCGATGCGGATGCCGCGCCGCTGGGCCGCATCCATCTGGTTCAACACGATCAGCGTCGGCCGGCGCAGGGCGAGAATCTCCAGCGCGAAGCGCAGGTGCAGGCGCAGGTTGGTGGCGTCGAGCACGCAGACCAGCACATCGGGCGCATCGACATCGCTGCGCTGGCCCAGCACCACTTCGCGGGTGATGGCCTCGTCCAGACTTGCCGCATCCAGGCTGTAGGCGCCGGGCAGGTCCAGCACGCGCACCTCGCGGCCGGCCGGCGTGGAGAAGCGGCCTTCCTTGCGCTCCACCGTCACGCCCGCGTAGTTCGCGACCTTCTGCCGGCTGCCGGTCAGACGGTTGAACAGGGCGGTCTTGCCGCAGTTGGGATTGCCCAGCAGGGCGAGCTGCAGCGTGGTGGCGCTCATGCGCCCGCCGTCTCGACCTGCACCCGCACGCGCGCAGCTTCTGCGCGGCGCAGGGCGAAGCGGGTGTAGCCGATCTGCACCAGCAGAAGTTCGGCGCCGAAGGGGCCGCGGGTCAGCAGGCGCACCGGCTCACCCTGCACGAAGCCCAGCTCGCGCAGGCGTCGGCCGATGATGTCCGTGGTGCCCGGAATGTCGTCCACCGCCAGCACCGTCGCGGTCTGGCCTGCGCTGAGTTGGTCGAGATGCATGGCGCCATTCCTGAGAATGGTTCGCATTATAGGTTCTGGGCGGGCTTTGCGTCAGCTGGCCGCGCAGCTCCTCGACGATGGGCAGTCAGCGAGGGTTCCCGCATGCCAAGCTGCGCCGCCCAAGCTTCGAGAGTGCCGCCATGCCCGCAGCCCGCATCCACCCGCAGCCGCCCGAGGAGTACTGGTTCGTCGAGGGCTGCCACATCCTCGAATGGCACAACCGTGTGGATGATCCCGCGCTGTCGGTGGCGCGCGCCCGTGTGGCACCCGGCCAGACCACCCGCTGGCATCGCCTGCAGGGCACCACCGAGCGCTATCTGATCCTGTCCGGGCGGGGCAGGGTGGAGGTCGAGGGGCTCGCCGCAGCCGAGATCGGCGCGGGCGCCGTGGTGGTGATACCCCCGGGCTGTGCCCAACGCATCGCCTGCGTCGGCGTGGAGGAACTGGTGTTCCTCGCGATGTGCACGCCGCGCTTCGAGGCGCAGGCCTATCAGGACGTGGAAGATGCGATGGCCGGATGAGTCCGGCCAGCCCTGCCAAGGCTGAACACTCGAGGCCTGCCAGAGCGCGCAGCTGACGTGGCCCCTTGGTTGCGCGAATCCCTGATCGTCTTGCCTGCGCAGGCGGGCAGCCAGCACGCGCAGCAGTCCTGCGCCCGGCTTGGTGGGGAAACCGCCATGACGTGGCCCGGGCGATGCATCCTTCGGCTTCGCGCTGTCAGCGCTTCCGACCACTCTGCGCTCTTGGCGGTGAGCCCAGAGCACAGGCTGACAGCGCGCGCCCATGGTGAGCCGAAATGATCACCGGACCGCATGCGTGTCCTGCGCATGGGCGATACTGCGGCGAGCTATCGAGCCGCGCACGCCACCTTCGCCATGACCGATCTTTCCCTGCCTTCCAACGACCGCTTCGTGGTCGCGATTTCCTCGCGCGCGCTGTTCGATCTGGAGGACAGCCACAGCCTGTTCGAGCAGCGGGGCCTCGCCGCTTACGCAGAGTTCCAACGCGTGCGCGAGAACGAGCCGCTGGAGCCGGGCATCGCCTTTCCGCTGGTGCGCAAGCTGCTGGCCCTGAACGCGCATGCGCAGGCTGGTCTGCCGCAGGTCGAGGTGATCCTGCTTTCCCGCAACTCGGCCGATACCGGCCTGCGGATCTTCAACTCGATCGAGCGCTACGGCCTGGAGATCGTGCGCGCGGCATTCACCAACGGCGCGCCGACCTTCCCCTACATCCGCCCCTTCGGCGCGCACCTGTTCCTGTCGGCGCATGCCGAAGACGTCGCACGCGCGCTCGAGGCCGGCGTGGCGGCTGCCACCATCCTGCCGAGCAAGGCCTCGCTGCGCGACTCCGAGCAGCTGCGCATCGCCTTTGACGGCGATGCGGTGATCTTTGGCGACGAGAGCGAGCGCATCAGCACCGAGCAGGGCTTGGCGGCGTTTGCCGCCAACGAGCGCGACCAGGCCGAGCAGCCGCTGTCCGGCGGCCCTTTCCGCGGCGTGCTGGCAGCGATTCACGCCATCCAGAGCGCGTTCCCGATGGAGAACTCGCCGATCCGCACGGCCCTTGTCACCGCGCGCTCGGCGCCCGCGCACAAGCGCGTCATCCTCACCCTGCGCCACTGGGGTGTGCGTCTTGATGAGGCCCTGTTCCTCGGCGGCCGCGACAAGGGCCCGTTTCTGGAGGCCTTTGGCGCCGACATCTTCTTCGACGACAGCCACAGCAACGTCGAGTCGGCGCGCAAGCATGTGGCGACGGGCCATGTACCGCACGGGGTGCTGGGGCGGCCGGGGTGAGGCACCGCCTCCGACCGCTGCACGGTAAGCCTGCAGTATCGATGCCCGCTTGCCTGCGTCGGTGGGCGTGCTTCCGCCGCTTGTGTCGACGGCGCGGTCGGGGTGCTTCAGAGCAGCTTGAACAGTGGCTCGCGCACGCGGTGCAGGGCGCCGGCTTCGCCTTGCAGCGTTGCCTTTGAGGCTGCGTACAGTCGCATCGGCAGGCTCTCGCCCTGGAGGTGCGGTTCGGCCGCAGGCCGCAACGGATTGCGCAGAGCCGCGCGAAGCTTCTCGACGTGCGGTTCGAGCAAGCCTTGGTCTTCGAGATGCGCCTTGGGCTCGTGCTTCTGTGCCGACGCCGTGGGGCGCTCATCCGCATGCTCGCCTTCGTCCGCAGGCGAGCGCTTGGATAAGGGCCGAGCGGGGTTGGTATCCGGCCGCTGCCAAAGCTGGTCGCGTTCGAGGTCGAGGCCGGTGAGCTGTTCGATGCCGAAGGCGGCCAGCGTGGCGAGCTTGCCGTCGAGGGCGGCATCAAGCTTGGACAGCGCCCAGGCATCTGCGCGACAGATCGCCAGCCACAGCGCTTCGCGCTCGCGGCTGTGGGCGCTGAGCACGTCGAAAGCGGCATGCACGCTGTCAGCGGGTGCGGTGAGCGCGAAGGCGCTGAGCCAGCGTCTGCGGCTCGGGCGATCCAGCAGCGTCGGCGCGGGGCAGTGCGGCAGGCGCTCGCCGTAGCCGAGCAAACGCAGCGCGTAGATCGCTTCCTCACGCAGCAGCGGGTCATCGCCGTTGGCGAACGCAGGCAGACGCTCAGCGCGCTCAGTGATGCGCCACTCGCCGATGGCGCGCAGCGCGCGGGCCTGCAGGGAACCATCCGAACGCAGCAGGGCGTCGTCAATCAGATGCGGTCGACGCACCTGCGGGTTCGGCAGGCAGGCAGGAAATGCCGCGCGCCATAGCACACGCTGATCGGATGTCCACCAGCGCTGCAGCAGGGGCAGGGCGCGGGTCTCGCTGATCCAGAAAAGCGCGGCGGCTGCGCCACCAGCTGAGCGCGGGTTTGCGATCAAAAGACTGTCGAGTTCCAGACGCGTCGCTTCATCCGCAGCATCGGTGGCACACA
Source organism: Lysobacterales bacterium (assembly GCA_014946745.1). Classification (NCBI taxonomy): domain Bacteria; kingdom Pseudomonadati; phylum Pseudomonadota; class Gammaproteobacteria; order Lysobacterales; species Lysobacterales bacterium. Next base: position 978,672 of record JADCRD010000001.1, read on the forward strand.
GACCAACCACGGCCGCGGCAGCAAACGCCTCCTCATCGGTGCCCCAGCGCTTGAAGCGCTGCATCGCCGGTGCGAGTGCCTCACGGCCTGCGATTTGCAGGCCGTCGAGGTGGGCGTCGAGTTGGCTGTCGATCTCGTGCAGGTGGGCGGCGCGGTGGTTCGGAGCACTCCACGCCCGCAGACGGCGCTGCCAGGTGAAGGCGAGCTCCGAAACGTGTTGGTTGATGAGGTTGGCGACAGGGCGTGCAGGTGACGCTGTAGACATCTGGGACAAGCTCGATGGCGGGGCGGGGCATAGCCTTAATGCGGCTCTTCTTGGCTACTCGTAGGGTTGAATCAGCCAATGCCAGTGATTGCCGTCGAACATCCTCACATTCTGCTGGCCGGCAATGACGAGTACGCCGTCACGGGCGTCCATGTGCCCTGCGAGCCATTGTGGCTCACCCTCGTAAATGATGGGCAAGACCTTCCCGCCTTGCACCACTCGCGTCTGATAGTCAGAGCTCACCCAGAGCATGTCGTTGAACCACACGCTGTCGCGATTCAGAATGCTGGAGTCACCCCGGTGAATGAGAGTCCAGGTGTCCTCCTTGCCAAGCCAGATGTTTCCAGCTTCGCCTGTGATGTATACATCCCCGTTTGGCGCAACTGTGACCGTGGCGAGTTGTTCGTTGCTTGGGAAGTCACATTGACGCCACTGTCTGCCATCGAAAAGAAACACTTCGCCATGTCCGCCAACCGCGTACAGGCATTGCTCGCTCGGGCCGTCCATGTCGCGGAAGCCCATCCAGGCCGGCGATTCGCCTGAAAATCCTCGCGCGAAAAGACCTTCCTCGGGCAGCTTTTCCCAGCGGCCGATCTCAACGCGCTTATAGACTTGGCGTAGGAGGCCAACGGCATAAGCCCAACCGTTTATGCATACGATTCGCTTGATTCCCGGAGATTCCAGGTCCGGGGCGATTTTCTCCAGTCCGCGCTGCCCGGAGCCGGTTGCGTAGACGCTGCCAAACTCTTCGGGTGTGAATACCAAGTTCTGCGCAATTGGGTTGAGGGACACGCCGAGTTTAGGGTGGCCGATGTTTTCTATACTTGCTTTCCCAATGCTGATTTCAGCCGACTCTCCGTTAATTGTCATCTGAACAAGGCGTGTAGGTATTTCGTGATCCCATCCTCTGAATTCTCCGGCTGGAAATCTTCTTGCTAGCACAGAGATCGAGCTTCTTGATCTAATTGCGCAGTCGACAATGGACCAATCTTTCAGGCTCTCTTGCCACTCGGTTCTCGATATTCCTTCCATCGGGTTTCTCGTTGGTCTCATTATTGGTGCTGCGTTCTATTGTGGTTCTGTTGGTTCATGGGAAAGGAGCTGGCAGACTCCCAGTGGAGCTTGCGCGGCGTCGTTAGTTTGTGGAGTCCTCATTGGGAGTTATCTCTCTCTTAAGCTTGTCCACTACCCGCAGCTTCGCATCCGGGCAATGCTTCTTATAGAAGTCGCGCAGCTGGGCCTCGATGCAATCTTGTGAGCAGAACGAGAGAGGGAAGCTGCCCCGATGGACGCGTGCTGCAGTCTCAATTGCGTCGTCCATCGACATTGCGCCGTCCTTTACTGTCTTCTTTTGCCACCACCATGCTTTCGCGCTCGCAGTGGTCTGAGCTTGCAACTCATCTGCAAGGTTGTCGTGCATCCGGCCGTGACTACCTTGACTGTGATTGACGCCTTCCACGCAGACGGTGGGTGCGCTGGCGTGAGCGCTGCTCTTGTAGTTCTCGCAGCCCAGCGAGTCCTTACCCGGTTCAGTTTTAATCATTGCGTCCGGGATCAGATGATGGCCGGTTTGGCCTGGGCAGCAGCCTCGGTTTACAAGATCGCCACCAGCCGGCGTTACGTTTGAACTCCCTACTTCGTCAAAGTGGCTCTTTCCTGTGTGTGGAACAAGGCTGCATTTCCTCGCCCGTATGCACTCATCGAGAGTCGCCTGTGCGTCCATGAGTTCGAAAGCAAGCTGGCTAGCGGTCTGCTTGGTTTTCCCATCCATGATCGCTTGAATGCGGTCCGACATGTTGGATGCCTTCTCCGCGATGCGATCTACTTCTTCAAGATTGGTAATGAGCTCGCTCACTTGTTCGAGCTTGCCGGCAAGTTCTTGGCTGTTGGCATACAGTTCATAAGCGGTGTGGGCGCCCATCACTGCGTTGCCTACGCCTGGCAGAAAGCTGCCAACGCCTTGTTTGACTAGTGCTTTGGCGCCAATTTCAATGGCCTTTCGTTCGGCCCATGCGATGGCTTCTCTTTCGATGAGTGCTGCATAGTTTTGGAGGCTTGTGGCCTGCGCAATTGCCTGATCCTTGATCTGGTCAAAATGCGCCTTGTAGGAGTTCAGGTCGCCTTTCTCGATGGTGTTCACTACGCTGGAGTTGAGGCCCAACAAGCCAGTGCAGTGGCGATCGCGCCAGTTCGCGCTACTCTGGCTTTGAGGTTGTGCGTTGCTCCGTGTGTTCTGCTCGCGCCGCATGAATGTTCGGCGGCGACGGAGGCTGCGCCCTTCTTCGCTGTCATCCTCAACGCCGTCACAAGCGCTCTTGATCCGTCTCTCTTCAGATCTGCAGGGATTGTTGCGGTTCTTGTTGGAGATATAGGGAAACAGCGCCGTATTGCTCGGATTCTTGTGATTGTGACTCACCAAATCCAAGTGCCGCGTCACCGCGCGCCCTTCGACCTTGACATTGGGCGACCAGGTCTGGAAGAAACAGCGGCCTTTCACCGCGCCGGAGATGATGCCCTTGGCCAGTTTCTTCGTGGCAGCGTCGTCGCCCTCGCTGACCGAGAAGTAGCTGTGGTTTTCCAGCGCGATCTCTTTGCCGAGGATGAAGACCGTGCGGCTGCCGTTGGTGATGTCGCTGGCGTGGCAGCTGTTGGGGTAGGGAATCGGTACGCCGGGCGGAAAGGGTTTGATCGGTGTCGGTGACGCCGTGGCGGGAGGGGTGTGGCAGATATCGGGAAAGGCATGCTTCGAGCTGCCATCCGCGGACTTCGAGGCGATCTCATTGCCGTTGGCGTAGACGTGGGTGGCCATCAGGCGGCTCCGGCGTAGGCGGCGATGGCGCCGCGCAGGGTGTGGGAGGAGGACAGCTGGATGAGCACCTTGGGCCCGGGCATGCGCTGGCGCTTCGCCAGCTGCCAGGCCAGCGCCAGCATCAGCGGCCCGAAGGCACAGCCGACGTGGCCGGTTGAGCTCGCCGGAAAGATCCGCCCGTGGCCGGGTGGCTGCGACGCGCGCAGCACGCGCGCCCAGGCGCTGGACAGCTCTTCGGCGAAGAAACTCTCGCCCGCCATATCGCTCAGCCGCAGGTGGATCTCATGCGCCTGCCAGCCGCTTTCGTTCAGCGCCTGACGCGTGGCCTGCGCCAGGCCCTTGCCGTGGCAGGGCTCATCGGAGAGCAGGGTGGCGGCCTCTTCGGCGACGCCGACGCCGCGGATGTGCAAGGGAGCCTGTTCCCCATCGCCACCGATCAGGAGCGCTGCGGCCGCTTCGCCCGGCACGAAGCCGCTGCTGACTTCGGTATCGAGCAGGCGCTGATGCGCAAGCGCGTGTGCGATATCGCTGCCGCGCAGCCAGGAGTCGGAGGCGGCGATCAAAACGTAGGGCGCGCCCTGTGCGAGGAACTCACGTGCGGCCTGCAGGGCGTCGACGCAGGCGGCCTCGCCACCGGTAAAGGCCTGCAGATGCAGGTGCTCGGCCGACTCAAACAGGGGGCCTATCGCGCGCTGGCAGAGATGCGCCGCATCGACCAGCGGGGCAGGGCGGGTGTCATCACCGAGGAACAGCAGCGGCACGCGGGCAGACAGCGGAGATCGGACGCTCGCGGATTCGATGGCTTCCCGCACCGCCCATGCGAGCGCCGTGCCCAGCTTGGTGGCGCCGCCCACGCGCGCACCGGACTCGCTCAGGCCCAGCGACATCGCAGCGCCGGGCAGCGGCTCGCCGCGGTGGCCGCGAAAGTAGGTGTCCTGGAAGTTGTCCAAGCCCGCCCGAATCGCCGCCGCGGTCGCCGGCAGCGAATTGCCCACCGAGGTGACCGCGCCGGCACCGAGCACGGCGAGCTTCATCGGCGTGCTCATGCGACCACGATCTCCCCGACCGGGGCCTGGTCTTCGTCCTTGGTCTCATTGCCGCCGCAGCCGCAGTCGTTGGTGCCGAGCACGCGGGCCTGCCACCAGCGTTTGCACAGGCTGCCGGCGGCCAGCGCTTCGACCTCGGTCAGGCTGCGCTTGAGCGGATGGCGCGCGCGCCAGACCACGGTGAAGAGCTCGGCGTCGAGATCGAAGCTCAGCGTGTCGACCACCGGTTCGAGCTTGTGGACCTTGCGCTGCTGGTCCAGCACCACCATCGACAGCTTGAGCTGCGGCAGCACGAAGCGCAGCTGGGGCCGGCTGCGGTGCAGGTGAATGAAGGCGACCTCCTCGCCACCCTTCAGATAGTCGATCTGCTGCTCAACCGGCGCGGCCTGGAAGAAGCGCGGATCAAAGTCCTCGGGTAGCAGGGGGAACACCTCGTCGATCCAGCGCTGGTCGTAGGTGCCACCGAACTCCACGCGCCCGGCCCAGCTGCGCCCGATAGGGCCGAAGCTCACCGGGCGATAGCGCTCGCGCGGGTTGTCGATGGGCGTGCCGGACTCCTCGATATTAGGCACCGGCGTATCGACCAGCGAAGTGTCGCCCGGCGCGCCGCCGAAGCCGCAGCCGATCGGGTTGGCGGCATAGGGCTGGGGCAACCCCTCGTGCACGCGCGTGCCGCCGAAGGCGCGGCTGTAGCTGATCGGCATCGACACGAAAGGCTCGGGCTCGGAGGGCTGCAGACCGAGCAGGCCGCGCCGCCAGTGGCGATTGCCCATCACCCGCGCGGTGCGCAGGCAGCTGCCGACGCGGAAGCCGACGTCGAGCTGCTTGACCGGCTGGCCGCCGGGCGCATGTCCCGCCGCATGCACCAGCACATCGCAGCGCGGTTTGAACCAGGCGTGGTCAGCCTCGAAGATCAGGCCACTCTCGCCGGGCTCACCCTCGAACACATCGGCATTGAGCAAAGGCAGCTGCGGGTCGGCCAGACGCGGGTACTGCTGGCCCGGCGGTGGAATGCGATAGGTGGCCTTGGCTTGGGCGACCAGAAAGCGCTTGCCCTGGGCGTCGGTGCCCATGTGGGCGTCGAGCACGAAGCGGCTGCCGTTGATGATTTCCATGGCGGCTCCTAGTTGAGTTTGACCGAGGCGCCGCGGATGCGATTCAGGCCCGAGGCGTGGCTGACCAGGGTGCTGCCGCGCAGCTCGATACGCCCATCGGCGCTCATTCGGAAGCTGGCTTCGCCGCAGTGCAGCTCGATGGCATGGCGCGCGTGCAGGTGCAGCTCGCCGTCGGCGGTGTGCCGGGCCTGCTCGATATCGCCCTGCAGGCTCAACACCGGATGCTGCAGCAAGCCGAGAATCAGCGGCGCGCGCGGATCACCGTTCTCGAACAGCAGGGCGCACTGCTGGCCCCGGTGTTCGGCGCTGATCGCGCACAGGCTGCGCGCGGGCAGGGCCTCGTCCGCACGGCCGGGAATCGCCACGCAGGGCAGGCCCTGGTCATTGAGGTGCGAAATGAAGCCGATGACCACGCCGTTCGAAGCCGTTGTCGGCGACTGTGCCGGCTTGGCTTGAGCCAGCGTGGAGCTTTCCTGCTGCACGGGTTCGGCCGTTGTGGTTGCACCCTTGTCCTGCTCCTGACGGCTCATGGGTTGTGCTCGATGGTCTTCGCTTCGATCAGGATCTCGCCGTTGGCGCGGGCTTCGATGCTCTCGCCGCTGATCGTGATGGTGCCGTCCTTGAGCAACTGGATGCGGCTGTCGCCGACCTGCAGCACGATCTTCTCTTCGTCCATCAGCAGGCTGGAGGCGCCGCCGGCGCTGGCCGCGAACTCCTTGCCCGCCGACACGCTGTGCGACTTCACGGTCTTGTCGAAGCGGTTCAGGCCGACAATGGTGTTCATCATCAGGCCGACGTTGAGGCTGTAGGCCCCGCCGACGTTCACCATTTTGCCGAGGCCGACGTTCTGCATCGAGGCCAAGCCGATGGTTTCGGTCTTGAACTTGCCGACCTTGATCGACCAGCTCTTGCCGATCTTGTCTGACTCGTTCTTGTCGATGGTCTTGCTGCGGCTCTTGTGCACCGTCACCGACTCGTTGCCATCCACCGTCTCGGTGCGGTTCTTGTGGATGCTGATCGTCTCGTGGCCGTCGACTTCTTCGGTGCGGTTCTTGTGGATGGTGATCTTCTCGTAGCCGTCGACTTCCTCGGTACGGTCGTTGTGGACGGTGATCGTCTCGTTGTGGTCGACCGTTTCCGTGCGGTCGCGCTTGATGTGGTTGGTCTCGTCGCGGTCAATCGTCTTGCTGCGGTCGCGGCCGACCCAGTGGGTCTCGTCGTTCTCGACCTCGATGTCCTGGTTGCGTTCGGCATGCAGCCAGACCTGCTCCTCGCCGCGCTTGTCCTCGAAGCGCAGCGCATTCGCGGTTTCGTGGTTGCCGCCCAAGGTCGAGCGGGTGAGAAAGCCCGACTGCGTGGCCGCGGCCGGCAGGCCCCAGGGGTGTGGCTGCAGGGTGTTGTAGACGCGGCCGACGATCAGCGGCTGATCTGGATCGCCGTTCAAGTAATCAACGATGACTTCTTGCCCGATGCGCGGGATGTGTACGCCGCCGAAGCCCGAGCCCGCCCAGGGATGCGAGACGCGGATCCAGCAGGACGAGGTCTCGTCCTTCTTGCCGTAGCGGTCCCAGTGGAACTGCACCTTGACCCGGCCGTATTCGTCGGTGTGGATCTCCTGCCCGGCCGGGCCCGTCACCACCGCGCTGTCGGGCCCGCTGGTCAGCGGCTTCGGCGTGCGCCGCGCGGGGCGATAGGGCTGGTCGGTCGGATGCACCTCGGCGCTGATGTGCACTTCGACCGCGCTGGCTCCGCTTGAGCCGTCGTAGTCGTTGTCCGCGAACTGGTAGTCGCAGGCGAGCACGAGGTACTCGCGGTTGTAGCGGCCGACGGCGTGCTTGCTGAGCGAGAACAGGCGCCCTGGCGCGACACCGCGCGCGCGGCCCTCGCAGGCCGCGCGCAGGTGGCCGGCGTGCAGTTCTTCCATGCGCACCTTGGCGAAGGGCAGGCCCTCGCCGAGGTTCTCGTACTCGCCGGGGAAGTCGTAGATCTCGTAGTTCGCGTGCGGGTGTGTGCCGGGCAGCAGATCGTCGGTGGTGAGATCGCTCGCCGGCATGATGAAGTTGTAGTCGCGCGCAACATACTTGCCGGATGTCACCTGACCGGCATCGGCCCAGAAGCTCAGGTGATCCTTGTCGGGCACGGTGACGTCGTGCGGATAGAACTCGATGCTCTCGTAGTTCGGAAACGGCGAGGCCAGCCCGATGTGGTCGGTGATGACCAGCGTGTGCTCACCGGCGGCGTGCTCGAACCAGAACCACAGGCCCTCCTGTTCGAGCAGGCGCATGACGAAGTTGGCGTCGGTCTCGCGGTACTGGACGCAGTAGTTCCAGGGCGAGTAGCTGCCGGCGGTGAGCCACTTGACGGCAAACGGATACGCGCCGAGCACGTCCTTGACGATGTCGACGACGGACAGCTTCTGGAAGATGCGGTAGTTGGTGCGGCGGGTGGCGTACCACAGGCCCGGGCGCAGGGTGGCACGATACAGATGCTTGCGGCCCGAGCGACCGACCGAGCGGAAGGCGACGCACTGCGCGTTCAGGAAGCGCTTGCCGCCGCCTTCGACTTCGAACTCGACGGTGAAGGGCTGACCGAGCGCTGCGGTGGGGGCCAAGCCGCGCTCTTCGGACGAGGCCGTCAGCTCGAACTCGAACAGCTCGGAGACAGCCTCGCGACCGGTGAGGCGCTCGAAGCGCAGGGCGTCGCCGAAGGGGCTGGTCAGGTTGAATAGGCGGTTCATGTGACTCGTGCTCCATCCATGACGCGCGTTCTCGGTTCAGGGCCTTGCAACAGGTTCAGGGGCGGTGCCAGTTGAGCGGTACGCCCAGCACCGGTCCAAGCACAGGCCCTGTCCTGTTCGGGCTGGGACGCGCTTGCGGGGCCGCGGTGGTACGAAGCTCGGACGCACGCCTCCCCGCCCGGGTGAGTGGCAAGCAGTCGGGTGGCGGCTCAACTGACGCGCGCATGAGCGCGCGCCGCAGCGCAGGCGCCAGATCAAGGCAGCCGCGCGCACTCGCCGTCGCGAGTGCGGCCGTGAAGGCGTCCGCGCCCTCGTATGCGCCGATGTAGCGGCGGGCCGCATCGCGGTAGAGGGCTCGCGCGAGTCTGGGCGCCACTGCTTCAGGATCCTGTTCAAGCGCATCCGGCGTCGCCACGAGCCTGCACTCGCCCTGGGACTGCCTGAGCACGATTCCGTAGGCGGGCTCTGTGTGTCCGTGACCCGGGCCATCGCCGCCTGTGGGCACCCAGTGGTTCAAGATCCAAGCGGCGGTCTCGCCCCTGCGGGCGTGTGCGAAAACGAAGTACGGCGGGAACTGGTCACCGCCTGCTGCACAGGGCAGGGCGTCCAACTGCTCGAACTGGACTTCGGCGGGATCGAAGCTGAGGCCGAAGAGCGGGTCTTCCATGCGCAGCCCAGGATCCGCGAACACGGAGCGACTGAAGACAAAGAGAAAAAGCAGGGCGAGCGCGATCGTCAGACAGGTCAGCAGTGTCGTATCGACGTGCTGTCGCATCAGAGCGATCGAGTGGCTCGGACGCTTCACTGGGATCCGCCATGCCGAAAGATTCGATAGGCCACCGCCTCGTTTCGATAGGCAGGGCCCGGATAGATGTCGCTGCGCTGCTTGAAGTCGGATACCCAGATGCTCCCGTTGAACATCTGGATATGGCCTTCCGTGCGGCCGCTTGGCGGTTGAATGACCGCAACGTCGCCGGTTTGGGCGCTGTACCCTTCTGCAGCGACTTCGACGAATCCGATGGCCTCAAGGCTGGGTGCGTAGTCCTTTGCGTAGACAGGCCGTGGCAGCGGTATCGTCAGCCCGCCCGCTTCAATGGCTTCGCGAACATAGCGTGCGCATCTGCCCTGGCTCACGCCGTGTGCATTCTGGTCAAGGTGCCGAACTGCACGCGTGATGTCGAAGCGCTGTGCGCGCGTTGCGCTGGATGCGTCTGTCGCTGTCGAACCTCCTGTGCTGGCAACAGGCGGATGGACTCCAACAGGCCCGGGCGGCGCGTGCGGCGCGAGTGCGAGCGTGCCGGTATCGAAGGCATGCCACCGGAGATCGAGCCCGACCGGCCCGGGCACTTGGGCGCGAGGCATCAGTGCACCTCCTCGGTGCCAGCGTCTGTGGTGCGGCGTGTCTGCGCCGATGCGGCATCCACCGAGTCGCGTCGGGTGCTGCGGTAGCGGAACTCCTCGCTTGCTGCGTCCACCTCTACCCGCGCCAGTCGATAGCCCTCAGCCATGGCGGTGAGGAAGCTCTTGCTGAGCTCCGGCAGGACTGTGTGCGTCAGGATGGCGTCGATCATGCGACCGCCGGATTCGATCTCGGTGCAGCGGCGGATGACCAGTTCGACTGCGGCGTCGCTGTAGTGGAACTCGACGCCGTGCTGGGCTTCGACGCGCTTCCTGATGCGTTCGAACTGCAGGCGAACGATGCGCGCCAGAGTTTCGTTCGAGAGCGGGTAGTAGGGAATGACCACGAGGCGACCGAGGAACGCCGGCGGGAAGGCTTTCAGCAGCGGCTCGCGCAGCGCGGTGGCGAGGTCCTCGGGCTCGGGCGTGAGCTCGGGGTCGCGGGTAAGGCTCATCATCAGGTCGGTGCCGACGTTCGAGGTCAGCAGCAGGATGGTGTTGCGGAAGTCGATGGCGCGGCCTTCGCCGTCTTCCATCCAGCCCTTGTCGAAGACCTGGAAGAACAGCTCGTGCACGTCCGGATGCGCCTTTTCGACTTCATCGAGCAGCACCACCGAGTAGGGCCGGCGACGCACCGCTTCGGTGAGCACGCCGCCTTCGCCGTAGCCCACATAGCCCGGGGGTGCGCCCTTGAGCGTGGAGACGGTGTGGGCCTCCTGGAACTCGCTCATGTTAATGGTGATGAGGTTCTGCTCGCCGCCGTAGAGTGACTCGGCGAGCGCCAGAGCGGTCTCGGTCTTGCCCACGCCCGAGGGCCCGACCAGCATGAACACGCCGATCGGCTTGTTCGGGTTGTCGAGCCCGGCGCGCGCGGTCTGGATGCGGCGGGCGATGCGTTCGAGCGCGTGCTTCTGGCCGACCACGCGCTGGTCGAGCGTGTCGGTGAGCTTCAGCACCGCGCTGATCTCGTCGCGCACCATGCGGCCGACGGGGATGCCGGTCCAATCAGCGACGACGGTGGCGACCGCATTGGCGTCGACCGAAGGCAGCACCAGCGGGTTCTCGCCCTGCAGGGTGCGCAGTTCGAGTTCGAGCGCCGCATGCTCGGCAAGCAGGGTCGCGCGGTCGGGCGCGGGCGCGGGCGCGCTGGCGGACTCTGCCGAGGTCGCTGGGGTGTGTGCCTGCGCTGCCAGGCTGTCGTGTTCGCTGGCTGCAGCGGCGTCGCTGGCTGCGGTAGCTTCCGCGTCGAGGGCGCGGATGCGGGCCCGCACGTCGAGGATGCGCTGCGCGATCTCGCGTTCGGCCTGCCAGCGTGCTTCCAGCTCAGCGTGCAGGCTTTCATCGGCCTCGATCAGGCCCAGACAGCGCGCGCGTCGCTCGTTGACGTCCATGCCAAGTCCGGCCTCGCGCTCGATGATCTGAAGCTCGGTGCGCAGCCCTTCGAGGCGGCGCTGGCAGTCTTCGAGATCGCCGGGCAGGGTGTGCTGGCTGATGGCCACGCGCGCGCAGGCAGTGTCGAGCAGGCTGACCGCCTTGTCGGGCAGCTGGCGTGCGGGGATATAGCGATGCGAGAGCTTGACTGCTGCGGCGACGGCTTCGTCGAGCAGCAGCACCTGGTGATGCTTCTCCAGCGTGCTGACCAGACCGCGCACCATGCCGATGGCCTGGTCTTCGCCGGGTTCGCCGACCTGGATGACCTGGAAGCGGCGGGTGAGCGCGGGGTCTTTTTCGATGTGCTTCTTGTACTCGCTCCAGGTGGTGGCACCGATGGTGCGCAGGGTGCCGCGCGCGAGTGCGGGCTTCAGCAGGTTGGCGGCATCGCCGGTGCCGGCCGCGCCGCCCGCGCCGATCAGGGTGTGGACCTCGTCGATGAACAGGATGATCGGCTTGGGGCTGGCCTGGACCTCGTCGATGATCGAGCGCAGGCGCTGCTCGAACTCGCCCTTCATGCTGGCGCCGGCCTGCAGCAGGCCGATGTCGAGGCTGAGCAGGGAGACCTCTTTCAGCTGCGGCGGCACGTCACCTGCCGCAAGGCGATTGGCGAAGCCTTCGACCACCGCCGTCTTGCCGACGCCGGCCTCGCCGGTCAGCAGCGGGTTGTTCTGGCGCCGGCGCATCAGGATGTCGACGATCTGGCGGATTTCCTCATCGCGCCCGCTGATCGGGTCGATCTCGCCGTTGCGGGCCTTCTCGGTCAGATCGACGGTGTACTTCTTCAGCGCCGCCTGCTTGCCGAGCGCCGCGTGCGGGATCGCGTCGCTGTGCTCGCCGGGCACCCCTTGGACTTCTGCGCCGCTGCCGTCCGAGGCGAGCTGGCCGTCTTCGGGTGAGCCGCTGACGATCGACGGCAGCTGTTCGGACATTAGGTCCGCGTTGATCTTGCGGAACTCCGGCGACAGACGATCCAGGCTGGCGCGCAGGCTGGGGGTCTTGACCAGGCCCAGCAGCAGGCTGGCGCCGCGCACCTGCGCGTGGCCGTACTTGAGCGAGCCGTAGACCCAGGCGCGCTCGACCGCCTGTTCAAGATGGGGTGAGAAGTCCTGGATCTGGGTGGCGGTGTTCGGCAGTCGCTCCAGGGCTTGCACCATGTCGGCAGCCAAGCGCGAGGCGTCGATCTCGAAGCGACGCAGCACGCGGTGCAGGTCGCTGTCGGCCAGCTGCATCAGCTGGTGCAGCCAGTGGGCGAGTTCGACGAAAGGATTTCCGCGCAGCTTGCAGAACACGGTGGCCGATTCCACCGCCTTGTACAGCGTGGGGTTGAGCTTGCCGAACAGGGCGACGCGGGAGATTTCGCTCATGGGGAATCCAAGACTCGGAGGCGGGTGGCGCCGGCAGAGGCCGCGCGCTCAGTCGTGAGATGAGGCAAGAACGTGGCGGGACTTCGATGACTTACGGGAGGGCCGAGGCTCAGGTGCGTGGCCCGCGGCGCGCGAGTACTGGATCGCCGTTCGCGCGCCGCGGCTTGCACGGGGTTCAGAGCCCCCCGGGCAGCTTCTTCTTGAACGTGGAGCCCGCTGCTTCACTGGCGGCCTGTTCGGCGTCTTCCTTGGCCTTGCGCTTGGCCAGCGCTTCGGCGTCCTCGGCTGCGGCGTCTGCGGCCGTCTGCGGCGCATCGACCACCGGCGTGGCCGGCACCTTCTCAGCCACTGCGCTGTCAGCGGCGTTGCGTGCGGCGCTGGGGGCGGCACCGGCGGGGGCCATCGCGTCCGCAGACACGGAGCCAGCCGCAGGCACCGCCGCTGCAGGAGTCGCTGCGACCTGGCCCGCCAGATCCGCGCGCTCGGAGGGCGAAGGCGGCGCGCTGAAGGCAGCGCCTGCGGCGTCGCGCGCGTCGGCGATCAGGGTCTGCGCCAGCGGCGCCAGTACCCAGCGCGCGGCGGCCTCGTCGCGACTCAGCGAGAAAGCCAGCAGCTGGCCTTCAGGAGTCTTCACGCGCTCCGGGCCCTTCGGGTTCAGCGCGTACACCAGCACTTCGTAGCGTTCGACCGTGCTGGCATCGCGCCAGCGGGCGGGCACGAGGCGCAGGTAGTTCAGCACCGGCGAGCCGGGCAGGCGGCCGATCACACGCTCGCGCAGGCCCGCTTCAGCGACCAGCGGGTAGTGCACGGGCGCCCAGCGCTGGCTGACGTCGACGACGTGCAGAAAACCGAAGCGCTGCCAGTCGCCGATGCCGAACAGGCCCTCGCCGGTGCCCGACAGCAGCAGATAGCGCTTGCGCGGCAGCGTCACCTCGACGAGGCGCGCGCTGGACGGGGCGATGCGCGGCAGCGCGCCCCAGGGCGAAGCGTTGGCTGGGAAGCGCTTGCGCGCGTACTCGATCTCGGCCGATTCGGCGTCGACGTGAATGTAGGCGAGGGCGTCGCGCACTTCGGTTTCGAAGCGCGCGGGTGTGCTGCCGTCCTTGCGCTCGAAGCGGTCGCTCAGGGTCGAGATGCCGGGACGTTCGAGCTGCCAGATCTCGTCCAGCGCGAGCAGCAGGCTGGGATCGGGTGCCTGCGCGCGGGCCAGCGAAGCGAGGCCCAGGAGGCAGGACAGGCCGACGGCAAGGAGCAGCGGTGTGGCGGAGTGAGAGCGATGGAGCATGATGGCGATCCGGTGCTTCGAGGTGGAGAAAGGGAGCGCTCAGGCCGCCTGGGCCTGGACGCGGTGGTGATGTTCAGGGGGGTAGCAGTAGTCGCCGCGGTCGGCATCGCGCGGACTGTCGCCGAGCCAGCTGGTCCAGCCCAGCCGGGCTGAACCGCCGAGCTGCGCGCCGGGCACCTCGTCGCGCCGAAGCACGAGCTGCAGGTCCCAGTCGAACTCGATGCCGAGGTAGCCGCGCACCCAGTCGCGCAGCTGCAGGGCGCCACGGCGATCGGGCAGCAGCGATTCGTATTCACGCAGCGACAGCGGGCCCACGACAACGCGAACATGGTGCTGGCGATCCCAGACCGCGGCGGCCGCGACCGCATCCACGCCCAGCTGGGCGCCCTGCATGGCACCCAGGCGACTGCGCTGGTCTGTGGGCACGGGCAGCCAGCGGCCGCGGTGCTGCTCAACGGCGACGGGCACGTTGAAGAAACTGGCGAGCAGGCAGGCCAAGCCCTCGGCGTTGCGCGCCTGCCGCACCTGATGTCCGGCGCTGCCGAGACGCGCATGCAGGGGCACGCTGTCTGCCTCGGCTTGGCCCGGTAGACCGAGTCCGATCAGGCTGGCGACATAGCGGCTGAAGCTGTCGTGGCCGGCACGATCCAGGCTGGCGGTGGACTGCGCCTGCGCCCAGGCGCGGAAGAACAGCAGCAGGAATCGATGGTGGAAAAGGTCGGCGAAATCGACCAGCGCACGATCGCCGGCGTGGATGGCGCGCTCGTGCGCGTACTCGGTGTAGGCCAGCGGCAGCGGGCCGTTGGGGCCAAACAGCCCGAAGCTGTAAACGCGCAGCTTGGGCGGCAGCGTGGCGCGCAGGTCCACCGAAGCCAGCGCAGCGGGCGCGAAGCTCGAGCTCGGCTCCTGCCCGAGGCGCACAGGTTCGAGATGCGGTCGCGGCGCGCTGCCCAATCCGGGCAGCTCGGGGTGCAGGGCCTGCAGGCGACGCAGCGCCGCGAACAGATCGTGCTGCCAGGGCGCCTCGGCGATCCGCTGCCAGAGTTCGTGCGCTGCCTCGCGGCGCGCGCTGGCCTGTGGGTCGGCGTCTGACGGCAGGGCGAGCGCTGCCGGCTCCGGTGCAGCCTCAGACTCAGCCACCACGGTGTGGGCCTGCCCGCTGCTCATGCCACGGGCCTCAGCCCGAGCTCGGGCTGCCAGCAGGCGATCTCACCGCGCTGGGTGCTGCGCAGGCGCGTCTCGGTGAAGCTGTTCATGCTGACGTGCCGGGCCAGAAAGCGCTGCAGCACTGCCCCGAACACGTAGGCGCTGCTGCCGGCGAACAGGGCCTCGTCGACCTCCAGCTCGACGCCGACGCCGCGCCCGTAGGTCAAGGGCCCGGCGCCGCGCAGGCGACGCGTGATCGGCTGCAGACGCGAGCGCAGCAGGCTCGCGCCATGTCGTGCGATCGCGGGTTCGCCGAGCGCCCCGTACAGCGACAGCAGCTCACGCAGAGCCAATGCGCCTTCATCGCCGCCCAGGCCCACGAGCGTGGAATGCCCGAGCGCGAGCTGGCTGATCAGACGCCAGTTAATCGAGCCCTCGGACACGGCAGCGGCGGGCCGTGTCGGCCCGTGGATCACCCGCACGGCAGCCACCGGCAGGGTGTCGGTGGGAACAAAGTCGCGCGCGCCGCCGGTGCTCATCAGCAGCGGCAGATCGCGGTTGGTGACCGTCATGCTCACGCCCAGCTGCCGCAGCCGCGAGGCGTAGGGCGCTTCGTTCTGGTCGACCAGGCTCAGGAACACTTCCGAGCCGATGTAGGACGAGCGCGCGCCGTGGCGGAGGATGCTGTCGGAAACGCGGCGCGGTTCGCGACGCGCCGAGAAATAGGCGCCGTGATTGCCGCGATCGCCTGCGAGGCTTCGGTAGAAGGGGCGGAAGCGCGCCTCGATGGCGTTGTCGCGACCAAAGCCCTCCACGGCCTGCACCGAATGCACCTCGAAGTCGAGCGGCGCCGCGCGATCGGGCACCAGATGCAGCTCGAATCGGCTGTCGTCGATCTGGATGCGATCCGCACGCTTTTCGATTAGGTTGACCGCAGGCGTGCAGAACAGACTGAGCCGGCGCGCATCGACCTGGGCTTCCAGTTCGGCGGCGTCCTGGTCGAGCAGCACGCGCACCTCGAAGGACTTCAGGCCCTCCTGTGCACGCAAGTGAGGTCGCAGGCCGCGCAGCTCGATGAAATTGAAGCGCGCCGGGCAGGCGAAGTACTCGTGCAGCAGCCGATAGCCCTGGAAACCGCGGCTGCTGTAGGGCAGCAGCGCCTCGGATTCATCGAAGCCGATGCCGAACACGCCGGCCCCCGGGGCACGCAGGGTCTGCCATTCGCCCTGCTGCTTGCCGCAGGGACGCACCTGGACCTCGACACAGTGGCCGCAGATCAATTCGTACAGACGGGTGGCGAGATCGGGGCTGGCGTTGAGATAGATCGGCAGGCGATCCGGTGGCTCAGCGCCGCCCGAGAGTGAGGCCGCGAAGGCGAAGTTGAGGCGCAAAGCCGCCCGCGCCCGGCGGCTGCCCGGGGCGCCGCCCGCCGAGGCGGGCGCGCCTTCGAGACGGGCGAGCTCCAAGGCCAGCGGCCACAGTTCGACTTCATGCGCCGTCCGGAACTCACAGCCGGTGCGGGTCTCGCTGGCCGCCGGCGCACGCAGGCGCTGTCCGCGCGGCAGGGTGAAGCTGGCGCCCGCACCGCCGGGCATTTCGCCCGGGGTGAACTGGACGATGCACATGCTGGGCGTGGGCGCCAGATAGTTCGGGTAGATGACTTCCAGCAGGCGCTGCGCGAAGCGCGGGAACTCGGCGTCCATCTTGAGCTGGACGCGCGCACTCAGGAAGGCCATGCCTTCCAGCAGGCGCTCGACATAGGGGTCGGCGACCTCGAAGCCGCGCAGGTCGAGGCGCGCCGCGATCTTCGGATATTCCGCCGCAAACTCGGCGCCGGCCTCGCGCAGGTAGGCGAGTTCGGTGTTGTAGTAGTCGAGCAGGCGCGGGTCCATAGCGGGCCCTAGCTGGCCATGGCATCGACGAGCGCGATCTGGCCGCACTCGAGGTCGACGCGCGAGCGCAGCAGCAGCTCGATGGGATATGGCTCGGCCCAGAGCTGGCCGCGGATCTCCATCGACAGATGGTTGCGCGTGGCCTGTTCGCCCTCGGCGCTGATGACCTTGACGCGCAGCGTGTCCGGCAGGATGCGCGGCTCGAAGCGGCGGATGCTTTCGCTCACGGCGCTTTCCAGCGACTTCAGGTCGTCCTCCACCAGGTACTTGCCCGACAGCGCCTGCACGCCGAAGTTGAGCACCGACTCGCGCACGTTGGGCACGCCCTCGAACGCGATTTCGGACTCGGCGCTGGTGGTGTTGAGCAGCCAGGCCAGATCGCGCAGCACGCTGCGGCGGAACTCGGCCTTGCTCATGCTGCGCGCCTGCGCGGCTTCGCTGCGCTCACGCGGCGCCAGGTCGGTGAGCCGATCCAGCAGCGCGGGCAGCAGCTGCGACGCGCGGCCGACAGGGCTGGGCAGCTCAGGCATGTCCGACCGGCGGTGATGCGGTGTCGCTGCGCTCGATGCAGCGCGTCGCGAGCATCGCGTGCTCGCCGAGGTCGCTGGCCCACATGCGCTGGCCAAGACCGGTCCAGCCGGCGTCGCCGGCTTCGCTCCAGACGGTGAGCGCGCTGCGGCGCAGGGCGTCGTCAGCGCTTGCTTCGCTGCCGGGGTAGCGCACGGGCAGCAGCACGGCGTGCGCGCCGCCGTTCGCCAGCACCAGTCGCGCCGGCACCCAGACCAGATCGCGAAGGTCGGCGGGCGCTTCCAGTTCGAGCCGCTGGATGTCCTCGAACGGGATCCAGTAGTACTGCCCGTTGAGGAAGGCTTCGACACAGGGCCCAATGCGGCTGTCGGCATCGGCGAGCCAACTCGCCTCGGCGCCATCGATGCGAAAGGCGGTGACGTCCGCCGCCTCGAAAGCCTGCGATTGCAGAGTGTCCGCTGCGGCATGTTCGCCCGCCGCGCGGTGGCGCAGTGCCTGGGCCAACCAGGCGAACCAGGGCGCCGGGGTGCCTAGGGTCGCGGGCAGAGCCTCGCCGGCAAAGACGCGCGCGCGCTGCAGCTCGCAGCGGATCGCCTCGCGATAAGCCTGGGCGAAGGGCAGGGTGGCCGCATCCGCCAGAGCCACGGCCTGCAGCTGGCCGAGCGAGCGCTCCCACTGGCCGAGCAGCATGCACAGCTGGGCAAGATGGATTCGCAGGCGGGTGTCCGCGGGCGACTTGCGGACCTGGCTCATCAGCATCGACAGCTGATCGTCCAGCGGCGCCTGCGCGGACCGCACGGAGGGCGTGGCATTCATGGGTGACTCCAAGGCGGAGAATTCGCCGCTGCGGGCAGCGGCGATAAAGAGGGGGCCTCAGCTCGGTCGAGCATCCAGCTCGGCGCACAGTGGCCTCCAGTACGACGGGTATGGCGGCCCTCACGCCCACATCCGCAGCGCCGAACCACCCGGGGTTCGGCGTGCGGCTTGCCCGCCCGCAAGCGGGGGAAGGGCGGTGATCAGGCCGCCTTGTTCTGCTTGACGTCCCAGGCGCCGGTAACGGCTGCGCCGAGCGAGCCATCGGCGTTCTGTTCCTTCACTTCCAGCTTGATCTTGCCGTAGGAGAAGCTGACCTCTTCGATCACCCGCGGCGTCTCGGTACTGGAGACATTCGCCACCGCGGTGATGAAGACCTCGTTCAGGGTCATGGTCAGGTACTGCTGCTGGCCGTCGCCGGACTTGCAGACCGATAGCACCAGCTCGTCCAGATGCTTGCCGGATGCGCAGTGCTTCAGCAGGTTCGGGCTGGCCCTGTCCGCGTACTTGCGGATGGTGAAGAATCCGAAGTTGGCCTTGCCCACCGCGCTGCCGCCGCCGGTGTGGGCCGAGGACGACTGGTTGATCGCGATGTTGTAGGACAGAACGTCGATTTCGCCCTTGTGCTTCGAGTCGGTCGAGCTGCCCGGAGTGTTGGACAGCTTGACGAACATTTCCTGCAGCGATTCGGTCGAGTGATTCACGCCCGGCTGTGCGGTGGAAGCGGCAGCACCAAGTCCAAGAATTGCCATGGTTTCATCCTCTGTTTCTAGGGTGTGGATCCAGCGTGCGGGTAGCTATCACGCCAGGGTTTCACCAAGGAGCAGCGTTCCGCTCCTCGGAGATCAATTGCTGCCCGACTTCACCGAGGGCAGTTTTGAGACGAGTCGCAGGGAGACGGTCAGGCCTTCCAGTTGGTAGTGCGGGCGCAGGAAGAACTTCGAGGTGTAGTAGCCGGGGTTGTCTGCGACTTCCTCGACCACGACCTGCGCATCGGCCAGCGGCTTGGTGGCCTTGGTCTGCTGCGAAGAGTTGAGCGGATCGCCGTCGACGTAGTTCATGATCCAGTCGTTCAACCAGCGCTCCATGTCGTCGCGCTCCATGAACGAACCGATCTTGTCGCGCACGATGCACTTCAGGTAATGCGCGAAGCGGCAGCAGGCGAACAGATAGGGCAGCCGCGCGGCCAGGTTGGCATTGGCGGTGGCATCCGGGTCGTAGTACTCGCTGGGCTTCTGCAGCGACTGCGCGCCGATGAAGGCCGCGATGTCAGTGTTCTTGCGGTGGATCAGCGGCATGAAGCCGTTTTTGGCCAGCTCAGCCTCGCGACGGTCGGAGATCGCGATCTCGGTCGGGCACTTCATGTCGACGCCGCCGTCGTCGGACGGGAAAGTATGGGTGGGCAGGCCTTCCACGGCGCCACCGCTCTCCACGCCGCGGATCGACGAACACCAGCCGTAGTACTTGAAGGAGCGGTTGATGTTCACCGCCATCGCATACGCCGAGTTGGCCCAGCAGTAGGCGCCGTGGTTGCTGCCGTCGGTCGACTCCTCGAAGTCGAATTCGTCGACCGGGTTGGTCTTGGCGCCATAGGGCAGACGCGCCAGGAAGCGCGGCATTGCCAGACCGAGATAGCGCGAGTCCTCGGCATTGCGCAGGCTGCGCCACGCGGTGTACTCGGTGTTCTCGAAGATCTTGGTCAGGTCGCGCGGGTTGGCCAGCTCCTGCCAGGATTCCATCTGCATTACCGTGGGCGCCGCGCCGGCGATGAAGGGGCAGTGCGAGGCCGCGGCGATCTTGGCCATTTCGCCCAGCAGCTCGACATCGGGCGGGCTGTGGTCGAAGTGGTAGTCGCCGACGACGCAGCCGTAGGGCGTACCGCCCAGCTGGTCGTACTCGGCTTCGTAGATCTTCTTGAAGATCGGGCTCTGGTCCCAGCCGATGCCCTTGTGACGGCGCAGCGTGCGGTGCAGCTCTCGCTTGGCGATTGGCATGAAGCGGATCTTCAGCATCTCGTCCACTTCGGTGTTGTTGACGAGGTAGTGCAGGCCGCGCCAGGCGCTTTCGAGCTGCTGGAAGTCGGCGTGGTGGATGATCGCGTTGACCTGCTCGGAGAGCTTGCGGTCGATCTCGGCGATGATCGCTTCGATCGCCTGGTAGGCATCGCTGCTGATCGTCAGGCTGTTGGAAAGCGCCTGCTCGGCCAGCGTGCGCACGGCCGAAGCAACGGCGTCGCGCGCCTCGTCGGTCTTGGGCTTGAACTCTTTCTGCAGCAGGCTGGAGAACTCGTCGGCATGCAGCTCGGCGCTGAGCGGCTGCTTCAGTGAGGCGTTGGCGTTGGCCATGGGAATGTCCTCGGTGCGGATCGGCGCGATCAGTCGTTGCCGGAAGCGGCGGCTTCAGCGGGCTTGGTCTGCTGCGGTGTGGCGGCCAGCGCCTTCAGCAGGGTGGGGTCGCCCAGCACCTTGCCGATCAGCTCCTCGGCGCCGGTCTTGCCGTCCATGTAGGTCAGCAGGTTGTTGAGCTGGGTGCGCGCGTCGAGCAGCTTCGACAGTGCTTCGACCTTGCGGGCGACCGCGCCGGGCGAGAAGTCGTCCATGCTTTCGAAGGCGATGTCGACCGCGAGGTTGCCTTCGCCGGTCAGGGTGTTGGGCACGGCGAACGAGACGCGCGGGCGGATCGCCTTCATGCGCTCGTCGAAGTTGTCGATATCGATTTCGAGGAACTTGCGGTCGGCCACCGCCGGCAGATCGGCTCCGGACTTGCCGGCGAGATCGGCCATGACGCCCATCACGAAGGGAATCTGGACCTTCTTCTCCGAGCCGTAGATCTCGACGTCGTACTCGATCTGCACGCGCGGGGCCCGATTGCGGGCAATGAACTTCTGGCCGCTGTTCTTGTTGCTGGTGGTGAACTTCGAGGCGCTCATGCGGAGGCTCCTGGGTGCGCGTGGCTGTCGGTCGAACGGGTGTGGTGTTGTGCGGCGAGAGCCCGGCTCATGAGCGCAGGCCTGCGAGATGCTCGGCCTGCGCCACGCCGTCGGGAGCGAAGTCGCGCAGGATGCTGAGGAAGTCCTGGCCGATCATTCCGCGCGCGCGGCGGATCAGCAGCGGCGCGGGATTGGCAGGCTCGTGGGTTTCGAGGAAGCGGCAGACTTCTTCGAGAATGCGGATCGCGTCCTGCCGGGTGCGCAGAGCAGGCAGGCCATCCGCGATGGCGCTGGTCTCGCGGGTGCCCGCGCTGGCCTCGGCGCTGCTGCTGGCTTCTGGCGCATTCGCCTCGGGCAGGCTCAGTGAAGCAGTGAGCGCGATCAGCGGACGCAGGTCGGGCGCGTTCTCGACGCCCAGCTCGTCGCGAAGGCGCTGCTGCAGCCGCTGCAGCGACTCATGCAGCCGCTTCAGGGCTTCGAGCTCCGGGTTGCCGGCGAGCTGCTCGTCCTGCAGCAGCTGGTTGAGCTGCTGCCGGCCGAGCGGGGCGCCCTCGCGGCCCGCCGCGCTGCGCTCCAGCTCGGCGAGTTCGAACGTGCCCATGAGTCGGGTCGGCAGCTTCAGTTCGCGCAGATCGCCGAGCAGCCCCTCGCTCACGGCGAGCACGGCGAGCGCATTGGCGCGCGGCAGCGGGTCGCGTTCGCCGTCGATCTCAAGCCGCGGATGCAGGGCTTCGCCAAAGACATCCAGCAGGCTTTCGATCAAAGAGAGCCCGTGCCGCGCGCCGTGCGCGCCGCGGGTGCGAGTGAGCGCGCGCGTGATCATCACCGCCAGCCGCAGGTCGCGGCTGCGCTGCATCAGGCTGCTGGCCTGGTTCAACACGCGTGCGAAGTCGGCCGCCTCGGCGGCGATGATGGTCTCGCCGTACTGACGCTCCGGGGTGCCGGCGATCGCCCGTTCCAACTCGATGAAATCGCTGTCGTAGTCGATCTCCGGGCCGCAGGGCGCCTCGCCGCCAAGCGGCTGCAGAAAGCGCTCGAAGTCGGGCAGGTCCGAACTCATGCGCTCAGCGGCCCTGGGCGGCCTTGGCTTCCGCGTAGGACTGGCCCCACAGCGGATGTCCTTGTTCGGCAGGCGCAAGGTCGAAGCTCGGGTCCAACTGGAACGCGCGCTCGAACGATTGCCGGCACAGCTGCGGGCGTTCGCTCACGCAGTAGGTGAATGCAAGGAACTTGAGCGCGCGCAGCTGCTCGGCCTGGCTGGCCTGCCACACCTCCGGGGTCAGCAGCATGTGCTCGGCCTCCGGGTAGTTGCCCGCTTCGAAATGGGCAACGCCAAGATCCACGTGACGCCGCCCGGCGGCTTCGCGAGCCATGGCGGCGCGTTCTTCTGCCGTCGGCTCGGGCGGCGGTGGCGGCGGTGCCACTGTCTTCTGGCTCGGGCAGCCGGCAAGGCCAAGTGTCAGGACCGCAAGCGCGGCGCCGGCTTTGACTCGATTCCACATCGGTTTGAACTCCCCTGGGGTGATGCTGTTCTGCGACTACGCGCCGGAGGCGCTGAAGCGGTGTTCGATCGCCGGGTTTTCGCCGGCCCTGACCTCGATCTCGAGGCTGTGTGGGGGGAAGGCCGGATTGCGCAGTTCGATGCGATGGCGGCCGGGGGCCAGGCGCAGTTCGCGCAGCGGCGGGCTGACGCCCTGCTTCTGCCCGCCGATCCACACTTCCGCCCAGGGGCTGATGCCAAGGCGCACGCCCACGCTTTCGGCTGCGCTCGCGGCTCGCCGCGGAGCCGCCGGACGGGGCGTCGACGCGGCAGGCTGCGCACTCGTCGCCGCATCGGCGGCCGCACCTGCGGCGGGCTGCTGTGACTGCGCGTCGCGCAGGTCGACCAGCGCCAGACCTTGCCCGGAGTCGACGGCGATCGAGCTGTCGCCAGCCCAGAGGTCCTCGGGGATCGCTGCACCGGGCTGCGGAGCCACTTGGGGCGCAGAGGGCTGGGGCGCGAGGCGCGCGCCGAACCCAGGTGCTGGAGCCGGATCGGGCGCCTGCGCGCTGATTGAGCGCGAGGGCGCTACCACGGCCGTGGATTGAGGCAGCTCTGCCTCTGCGGCGGCGGTGGGCTGTGCCGTGTCGCTTGACCCTGCCGTGATGCTGGGCTCTGCCGTGGCGCCTGCCGCTGGCGCGTCCGCGCTGGGCTGGCTCGGGGTGGGGGCGGGGGCCCGGGCAAGCGTCGGTGCCGGCGCCCGCGGCTGTTCAACGGCGACGGGCGCGTCGGCGGCGGGTGTCGCAGTGTCGCTTTCGGCTCCGGCGAGCAGCCATGCCGCTACTGCGATCGTCAGCGCCGCTGCCGTCGCGCCTGCGGCGATCAGCGGCGTGCGCCGGCGGGAGGCCGCTGCGGTCGTGGCCTCGGTATCGATTCTTGCCTCGAGCCGCGATTCGCTGACGACGCGCACATCAGCCGTGTCCGCGAGCAGCTTGCCGGAGATCAGATCTTCGACGTCCTTGAACGCCGGTGGTTCGGGCGTCGGCGTCGGGGTGGCCATGGGGTCAGTCGAGGGCGCTGCGTGCGGCTCGACGCGTGCACTGTCCTTGGCGGGCTCGGCGGCACCCGACGCGCCGGCGCCCGCCAGCTGGGCGGCGATGTCCGCCATCTCCTCGGCGCTGACGATGGCAGTGATGGCTTCGTCCACGTGCAGGGCATCGAGCGCACGCTCGGCGCTGGAGCGGTCCGGCGTGCTGGTGTGGGCCTCATCGAGCGCCAGCAGCGCGCGCAGCGCCGCCGCCGACTGCGGTCGATCGGCGGGCTGGAGGGCGAGTGCCGAATCGATGCCGCGCAGGAAGCGTTCACTGAAGCCCGGCCGTGGGCTGTCCGCCAGCGCGGTCCGCGAGTCCTTCATCACCCGCGAAATGGAGGCCTGCGGTGGCGCACCGGTCACCGCGAAGTGCAGCACGGCACCGAAGGCATAGACATCCGTCCACGGGCCCTGCGGCAGCGAGAACTCGCCGGAATACTGCTCCAGCGGCGCATAGCCTGGCTTGACCACGACGGTCACGGCCTGCTCGCGGTCACCCAGAATCTCGCGTGCGGAGCCCAGATCGAGCAGCACGGCGCGCCCGTCGCGCTGGATCAGGATGTTGTCGGGGGCGACGTCGCGGTGGAACACGCTGCGCCCGTGCAGCAGTTCCAGCACGTCGAGCACGGGGGCCAGCGTGCGCTTCAACCAGCTCTCGTCGCAGCGCGCGCCCAGCTCGCGCAGCACTTGGCGCAGGGTGCGTCCGTGATAGCGCGGCATGACCATGTAGGCGGTGCCGTTCTCTTCCCAGAACTGCAGCACCTCGACCAGGGCCGGATGCTTGAACTGCGCCAGCAGGCGCGCCTCGTTCATGAAGCCCGCAAGGCCGGCGCTGAAGCTCTCTTCGTGCTGTTCGGAGCGAACCCGCACGCTGTAGCCATCTTCGCGACGGGCAAGGCTCGCGGGGATGTACTCCTTGATGGCGACCTCGCGCCCCAGCCGCTGATCGAGCGCGGCATACACGATGCTGAAGCCGCCTTCGCCGATCACGCCGGTCAGCTCGAACTCGCGCAGACGCGTGCCAGCCGGCAGTGCGCTGCCCAGGCCCGTGGGCGAGGCAGGGCCCGTGGGCGCCGAGGAAGCAGGGCCACTGCGCGATGCTGCTGGCTTGAGTGTCGCGTGATCCATGTGCGCTTGGCGCCCCCAATAAGCGTCAGTGAACGATTGTTTTATAGGCGCATGGTGTGTGCGCAGATGCGCCACGATGCAACGAAGTGGCAAATCTTGGCAAGCACTTGTTGACTGATTGTGACGTCGAATGTCACAGGCTTGGCCGGCGGTTCGCGCCCGCTGCCCCCTGCGTCGGCGTAAGGAATCAAGCACTTGGCGGCAGGTGGGTATCGACGGGCGCTCGTCCATGCGCGCGCGTTTCGTGTTTCGTGAGCGTCAACCAAGGCGAAAGAAATCAGATACTTAGGCGCCTTATTCCGGGTCGTTCCGCTTGTCGGCTCAAGTGATGCTTTCGTCCGATCGAGCCGCCTGCGCGCACCCTTCCGGAGGCTCTGGGGCGTGAGCGAACCGGTGGCCGGGTGCTGGGAGCCGGGGATTGTGACATGGTGAGCTACAGCACAAATCGGGGCGTGACCAGTCTTGAGGCTGAGCGGGACCTCTGTTAGCGTCCGCGCTGCATGGCCTGTTATCCGTTCCGAAATGTGGGCGGCACGCGCATTCCTTCACCCCACATCTTCGATGCCGAACTCTCGGGAAGCCCTACATGAATGCCGCGACGCTTGAACTGCAGGTGCTGTCCTACGCGGGCGGCGAGGCAGCGCCGGGCCTGTCTGTTCGCTTGGGCCACAGCCCTGTCAGCGTTGGGCGTTCGCCCGCGTGTCATCTTTCGCTTGACGACCCTGAGCGCCTGATTTCGCGCAGCCACCTCAGCGTCTGGATGGACGCCCACGGCGCCGCGTGGCTGCGCAATGCCAGCAGTTCGACGCCGGTGTTCATCGACGGCGCTGAGTTGCCGCCGGCGGCGCAAGCGCGCCTGCAGCCGGGTCAGAGCATCGTGCTTGGGCGCTACCTGCTCGGCCTGCAGCGCTGCGCCTCCACAGCATCGGCTGCCTTCGTGGCGGCCGCGCCCCAACCCGCGTGGCCGGTTCAGCAGGCCGCGCCTGCTGCGATTCCTGAAGAATTCGACGTGTTCGCGCTGCCGCCGGCGGCAGCGACTGCCTCGGGCGGCGCCGTGGCGGCCTGCGATCTCTCTGAGTTCTCGGGCGAGTCCGGTGCAATCGCTGACGTTTTCGCCGGTCTGCAGGCTTTTGATGCGCGTGGTCCGGCGCCGGCAGGCGATGTGATGGATCTGCTCGGAGGTGGCGACTCGCGCCCCCGGCCACCGACCCAAGACCCGCTTCAGCGACTGCTCGGCGGCGGCGACGCCCTGCTGCGCGAGTCGTCGCCGGCTGCGGCGTCAAGCACGACAAACGCGGATCAGAGCAGCGAGATCGATGCGCTGTTCCGGCTGCCTTCCGCTGCCGCTTCGCCTGACCTGTTGGGCCCGGCGTCGCCTGCCGCGTCGGCACCTGTGGCCGTGGGCCCGGTCGGGGCTGCAAGCAGCCTTGATCCCCTCGAGCTGGATCTCGGCGTCGCAGGCGCCGGCTCGCTCGAGACCGGGCTGCTCGATCTGATCGGCGCCGCAGACAGCGCAGCGGTGCCCGCCACGACGCGCCCAGCAGCGGGCCCGCTGCCCGTCGCCGCGATCCCGCCTTCGACTCGCACTCCGGGGGCTCCGGGGGGAGGCGCACAGCGCCCCGCGCCGTCATCCGCAGCCGTGCCGCGTTCTGCGCCGGTGCCTGAGATAGCCTTGCCGCCAGGCGCTTCCGCAGGCCGGCAGGACTTAGCGGCGCGAGCCGCAGATGCCGTGGCCAGCGGCGCGGCTGGCTCCCAAACTCGCGCGGCGGCCGCAGCGCCCGCGCTGTCTGCCGCCGACGCGCGTGCCGATGCGCAGGGCTCGCCCGCAGCGTCGGATCCGTCCACGACGGCCGCGCTCGCCGAGGCCTTCGCGCGCGGCTGCGGGCTGAGCGTCGCTCAGGTCGGCGCGCTCGATGACGCCGCCGCCGAGAATCTCGGCAGGCTGTTCCAGAGCCTGGTTGCCGGCGCGCTGCAGCTGATTCACGCCCGCTCCTCTACCAAGCACGAGCTGCGCGCCCACATGACGATCATCGCCACCTCGGGCAACAACCCGCTGAAGTTCGCGCCCGATGCGCAGGCGGCGATGCTGCAGCTGGTGGGACGCGGCCTGCCGGGCTTCATGCCGCCGGTGGATGCCGTCCGCGATGCGTTTGCGGACCTCAGCGCGCATCAGGTCGGGCTGCTCGCGGCCTCACGCTCGGCGATGTACGCGATGGCCGGGCGCTTGTCGCCCGAGCACATCCAGCAGCGGGTTGGCGGGCCGCGCGGCTTCTCCGGGCTGCTGCCAAGCGCCCACAAGGCCCAGCTGTGGGACGCCTTCGTCGCCGAGCACGCCAAGCTGCTGGGCGAGGCGCGCGAGGAGTTCGATGCGGCCTTCCAGGGCGCGTTCGTCGATGCCTACGAGGGCGAGGTGCGACGGGTGCAGGCGGTCGGTTCGCCATGAGCACCTTTGTTGCCGTGGGCGGTACGCGCGTCGAGTACGCGACGCTGAGCGGGCAGGGCGCGCGCAGCTACAACGAAGATGCCTGCGGCTACTGGACTTCGGCACAGGCGTCCTGCTTTGTGGTCTGCGATGGCGCCGGTGGCCATGGCGGCGGTGAAGTGGCCTCCGAGACGGCGGTTCGCACCTTGCTCAGCGCGTTCTCGGCCGCTCCCTTGCTCGACCCCGGCCATGTGGCTTCACTGATCACCCAGACCGATGCCGCCATCCGCTACGGCCAGAAGCTCACCGCCAGCCTGAGCAAGATGAGCGCGACCGTCACGGCGCTGTTCATCGACGGCCGCGCCCAGCGCGCGCAGTGGTCGCATCTGGGCGACACCCGGCTTTACCTGATCCGCCGTCGCGAGATCCGCTGCATGACCAAGGACCACAGCGTGGTCCAGAGCTTTGTCGATGCGGGTGTCATCGAAGCCTCCGAGGTCCGCCACCACGCGCGTCGCAACCTGCTGTTCGCAGCGCTCGGCATGGGCGAGGGCACCGCGCCCGAGGCGCTGCCGGGCGCCTTCGAGCTGAATGAGGGCGATGCCTTCCTGATCTGCACCGACGGCTTCTGGGAGGCCGTAGAAGAGCAGGAGATGGTCGACACCCTGCACCAGGCGGAATCTGCCGAGCAGTGGCTGGTGCTGATGGAGCAGCGCGTGATTCAACGCGCCAGCGACACCCAGGACAACTACAGCGCCCTGGCCGTCTGGGTGGGGCAGCCGGGCGAAGTGACCCAGCCCTGGCCCGAACAGAGCGAGCTGGGCTGCACAGACGCGCATGCGTTCGACTCCGCGCTTGAAGCGCGGCTCTGAAGCTCGCGTCGATTCGCGCCGCGTGCTCCCCCGAAACTCTCCATCGAAACACCGGTCTCCGCGCAATGACTTCCGACAGCGTTCCTTTCTCGCCGGCCGTGGCCGAACTCGACCTGCGCCGCAGGCAGCTGCTCGTGTTCGCGGGCGTGGGCATGGTGGCGCTCCTGCCGGGCTGCACGACGGCCCCGCGGCGTACCGTGCCAGTGACCCTCGACCTCAGCTACCGCGTGGCTGCGGATGTGAACCCTGACCCCAATGGCCGGCCGTCGCCGGTCATGCTGCGGGTCTACAAGCTGCGCAAACTGGAGCAGTTCAAATCGATCGACTTCTTTGCGCTGAGCGCCCAGCCCAGCCACGCGGAGTTCGCGCTCGAAGAAGAGTTTCCAGTGCAGCCCGGCACAGAAGGCCGACGCAGCTACTCGTTGGAGCCCGAGCAGGCCGGCTTCGGCGTGGTCGCCGCCTATCGCGACATCGCGGTCAGCCGCTGGCGGGCCAGCGAAGAGCTGCCGCCGCTCAAGGTCTCACGCATCAAGCTGCCCGAGGTGCTCACCCGCGCCGATCCGGTGATGGCGTACTCGCTAGAAGTCGGACGCAATGCGCTGACGCTCGCGCGCGTGGAGCGCGGCTGATGTCTGATCGTCAGCGCGTGGCCTGGGCCGAGGGCATGTTTCTGCGGCCCCAGCACTTCCAGCAGCAGACCCGCTACCAGGAGTTCTTCGCGCACCAGCGCGCACTGGCCGGTGAGCCGCACTTCTGGGGCTTTCGCCGGCTGGAGATCGACGAGGCCGCGCTGGCGGTGGGAAAGCTGGCGCTGCGCGCGGCCGAGGGCGTGTTGCCCGACGGCACGCCGTTCTCGCTGCCGCAGCACGCCGAGCTGCCGCCTGCGATCAGCTTCGAAGAAGGCGCGGTGGGCCAGCTCATCCACCTCGCTCTGCCGTTGGCGCGCGAGGGCGCCGAGAACGTGCTGTTCGAAGAGACGCCGGCATCGCTGGCGCGCTACCGGGTGCGCGACGCCCTGCTGCGCGACGAGAACAGCTTCGCCGGTGAACCCGCCGAAGTGCAGCTGGCGGAACCACGCTTGCGCCTGGTCGATGCGCGTGGCCTCGACGATGGCTGGCTGGGCTTGGGTGTGGCGCGGGTGCTCGAATGCCGCAGCGACCGCCTGCTGGTGCTGGATCGCGACTACATCCCGCCGGTGCTGAGACTCGATGCGCATGCGCTGGTCATGGGTTTTCTGCGCGAGGTCGAGGGCCTGGTCGAACAGCGCGCCGATGCGCTGGCCGGACGCCTGCAGCAGCCGGGTCGCGGCGGCATTTCCGAAGTCGGCGAGTTCTTGCTGCTGCAGCTGCTGAATCGCGCGGAGTCGAGCTTCCGACATCTCGAAAGCAGCCCCGGCCTGCATCCCGAGCGCCTCTACGCGGAGCTGGTCGGGCTGGCTGGCGAGATCTGCACCTTTGTTGAAGCCGGTCGACGGCCGCTGGCCGATTGGCCGCCCTATCGGCACGACGCGCTGCGCGAGTCGCTTTTTCCGCTGCTGGTGCACCTGCGTCGCGCGCTGTCCTCGGTGCTGGAGCAGAACGCCATCCAGATCGATCTGCAGCTGCGCAACTACGGCGTGCGCATCGGTCAGGTCAACGACCGCGAGCTGCTGAAGTCCGCGCAGTTCGTGCTGGCCGTGCATGCGGCAGCGCCGCCCGATGTGTTGCGCGCGCATTTCCCGAACCAGGTCAAGATCGGCCCGGCCGAGCGCATTCGCGATCTCGTCAACTTGCAGCTGCCGGGCGTGGGCTTGCGCCTGTTGCCGGTCGCGCCGCGTCAGATCCCGTACCACGCGGGCTTCCATTACTTCGAGATGGACACCAGCGTCGAGCTTTGGAAGCAGCTGCAGGGCAACGGTGCGCTGGCCCTGCATGTGGCGGGCGAGTTTCCTGATCTTGAACTGCAGTGCTGGGCCATTCGCCGTACATGAACCTTCGCGTCTCCACTCCGATGTTGAATGAATCCACGTCGCCGCTCGCGCGACGCTTTGCCTTGGGGGACGTCCTGCCATGAACGGCGCCGTACTCGGGCAGCAGCCCAATAACCGCACCTTCGTCATGCCCAGTCCGGGCGGGGCCGCGGGCCCTTCGGAGCCCTCCGGCGGCGTCGAGCTTCCGCTGCGCCAGGAAGTGCGCGCAGGCGGCACGCCGCTGCTGGCGGCGGCCAATCCACTGCTGAATCTCGTTTTCCAGATCCGCACCCTGGTGCACAACGCCGAGCCGGATCGGCTGCGTGCGCATCTGGTGGACGAAGTGCGCCGCTTCGAGGCCACCGCCAAGGGCCTCGGCGTCAGCAATGAGCACGTGGTGGCGGCGCGCTACTGCCTGTGCACCGTGCTCGACGAGACCGCCGCGCAGACGCCCTGGGGCGGCAACGGTGCGTGGTCGCGCAACAGCCTGCTGGTCACCTTCCACAACGAGACCTGGGGTGGCGAGAAGTTCTTCCAGCTGCTCGCCAAGCTGGCACAGGCGCCAGCCCAGCACGTGGATCTGCTGGAGCTCATGTACTACTGCATCTGCCTGGGCTTCGAGGGCCGCTATCGGATCATCTCGAACGGCCAGGTGCAGCTGGAGACCCTGCGCCGACGCCTGCTGGAGATCATCAGCAGCCAGCGCGGGCAGGCGCCTTCCGCGCTGTCGCCGCGCTGGGAAGGTGTACCCGCCGAGCGCCCCCGCGCCTGGCGGATGATCCCGGTCTGGGCCAGCGCCACGCTGGCGCTGACGCTGCTGGTCGTGCTCTACATCGCGCTCTCGATCCTGCTGGGCGAGCGCTCGACGCCGCGCTTTGTCGCCATCACCCAGCTTGAAGTGCCGGCAGCACCGGTGGTGCCCCGCGAGGCGCCGCCGCCGATCAAGTTCTCGCACTTTCTCGCCGAGGAAATCGCGCAGGGTCTGGTGTCGGTGAACGAGACGGCTGAAGCGAGCACGGTGATTCTGCGCGGCAGCGGCCTGTTCCAGTCCGGCAGCACCGATCCGCAGCCGCAGTACGCGCGCATCATCCAGCGCGTTGGCGAAGCGGTCGGCGAACTGCCCGTGCGTCCGCGCGTGCTGGTCGAAGGCCATACCGACAACGTGCCGATCCGCAGCCTGCGTTTCCCCTCGAACTGGGAGCTGTCGGTGGCGCGTGCGCGCTCGGTGGCGCTGGTGCTGGGTCAGGTGCTCGGCGCTGAGCATGTGATCGAGTATGAAGGCCGGGGCGAAGCCCGGCCTGTGCAGGACAACGCCACGCCCGAGGGTCGCGCGCAGAACCGCCGCGTCGAGATCACGGTGTTCGCCACGCCGGCCCAGCTGGTGCGGGAGGTGCGCTGATGTTGGCCCAACTGTTCGGCCTGCTGTTCCATCGCCGGGTGTTCATCGCCCTGGGCCTGATCCTGCTGGCCCTGCTCATCTGGTTTGTCGGCCCACTGTTCGCCTTCGCCGACTGGCGCCCGCTGGAACCGGTGCGGGTGCGCCTGTGGATCATCGGCCTGCTGTTCGGGCTGGTGCTGCTGCGGATCGTCGCGCGCTTCTGGCGCGACAAGCGCATGAACACCCGTTTGGTCGATGCCGTGCTCGGCCTGCGCGGCCAGCCCGAGGGCCCGGAAGACCCCAACAAGCCGGCCATCGATGCGCTGCGCGCCGACTTCCAGCGCGCGCTGGTGCAGATGCGCGACACCCGCTTCAGCAGCGGCCGCGACGGTGAGGGCTTCTGGTCGCGGCTGGGGCGGCGCTACGTCTACCAGATGCCCTGGTATGTCTTCATTGGCGCGCCGGGCTCGGGCAAGACCACGGCGCTGGTCAACAGCGGGCTGCGCTTTCCGCTCGCGCAGACGCTGGGCAAGGAGAGCGTGCGCGGCGTCGGCGGCACGCGCAGCTGCGACTGGTGGTTTGCCGAAGAAGCCGTGCTGCTGGACACCGCCGGCCGCTACACCACGCAGGAGAGCAATGCCGACGCCGATCGTGCCGAGTGGGAGGGCTTTCTCGGACTGCTGAAACGCTTCCGTCCGCGGCAGCCGCTGAACGGCGCCATCCTCACGCTGTCGGTGCAGGATCTGCTGTCGGCGGACGAAACCGAGCGCCGCCGCCACGCCGAGCGTCTGCGCGCGCGCCTGCTGGAGCTGACCGGCAATCTGGGCATCGCATTTCCGATCTATGTGCTGGTCACCAAGGCCGACCAGCTGGGCGGCTTCAACGAGTTTTTCGAGCGCCTGAGCAAGGAGGAGCGTGCCCAGGTCTGGGGCGCCACCCTGCCGCTGCCAGGGCAGATCGAGGCCGGGCGCGACGATCTCGACAGCCTGCTGCAGCACGAGCTGGAGGCCTTGAACCGTCGCCTGTTCGACCGCCTGCCCGAGATGCTGCTGCACGAGCTCGACCCGTCGCGGCGTGCCCGCGCCTACGCGCTGCCGCAGCACTTCGCTGGCCTGCTGGCGCCGCTGCGCGAGGTGCTGTCGGAAGTCTTCGCCGGCAAGCGCTTCGGGCCGGCAGCCATGCTGCGCGGCGTGTACTTCACCAGCGGCACCCAGGACGGCACCAGCTTTGATCGCCTGCTGGGCAGCCTGCAGCGCAGTCTGGGCTTTGACGCCCGCGTGGCCTTGCCCAGCCAGGCGCAGAGCGGACGCAGCTTCTTCTTGCACGATCTGCTGCACAAGGTGGTGCTGCCCGAGGCGCATCTGGCCGGACGCAATCGCAGCGCGGAGCGACGCGAGCGCTGGCTGGGCGCGGCCGGGCATCTCTCGGCATGGACGGCGGCGGTGGTGCTGAGCGTGGGCATGCTCGGCAGCTATCGCGGCAATCTCGACTACGTCGGCTATGTGGATGAGAGCACCGAGGTGATCGGTGAGCATCTGGCCGAGGCGCGGCGCAGCAACAACTACACCATGGCGGTGATGCTGCCCCTGCTCAGCGCCATTGAGCGGGTCGCCGATGGCCCCGATTTCATCGTCACCGAGCCGCCGCTGCGGCTGCGCTTCGGGCTGTTCCAGGGCGACAAGCTGGACGCCGCAGCGCGCAGCACCTATCGGCGCAGCCTGGAGGCCGTGCTGCTGCCGCAGGTCGTGGACCGTGTGCATCTGATCCTGCAGGGCACGCCTGAGGACGATCTCGAATTCAGCTACGAGGCGCTGCGCGTCTACCTGATGCTGCATCAGCCTGAGCACTACGTCGCTCGCGAGGTGGAGAGCTTCCTGCGCGACGACTTCGAGTCGAGCCTGCCGGCCAGCATGCCGCCGAGCGAGCGCGAGCTGCTGCAGCATCACCTGGCGCGTCTGCTGCACGAGGGCCAGATCGTGCCGACACGAGTGATGGATGCCGAACTGGTCGAACGCGTGCGCGATCGGCTGGGCGGCTTCTCGCTCGCTCAGCGCGGCTACAGCCGGCTGCGTCGCGAGCTGCTGGAGCAGCCCATGCGCGACTTCACGCTGGCGGATCTCGGCGGCGACCGCGCCGCGCTGGTCTTCGACAGCGCTAGCGGCAAGGGGCTGCGCTCCGGCGTGCCCGGTCTGTTCACCCATCACGGCTACCACCAGGTCTTTCTTCCCGAGGTGCGTTCGGTGATCGGCCGCATGCAGGACGAGGAGTCCTGGGTGCTGGGCCGCGCCGCCCACACCGGCGAGCGCCAGCTGCGCGACCAGGTGCAGGGCGTGCTGCCGCGGCAGATGCGCGAGCTCTACCTCAACGAGTACCGCGAGAAGTGGACGACCTTTCTCGCGGACGTGCGGATCAAGCAGCCCGGCAGCATCATGGAGAGCCGCGAGTTCGCTCGCGTGCTGGCCTCGCGCGCCGACTCGCCGCTGCGTCGCCTGCTGGAGGCGGTGGCACGCGAGACGCGTCTTTCCAAAGTCGAGCAGGCCACCGACAACAACTCGCTGCTGGCCCGCGCGGAGCGTCGTTTGACGGCGGAGCGCAGCACCGTCGAGCGCATCGCCGGCCCGGTGGACGTGCTCTCGCCCAACCGCATGGAGCAGAACATCGAGCAGGTCCTGGTCGACGATCACTTCGCCTACCTGCACCAGTTGGTCGGCGATGGCTCGGGCAGCGCGCCGGTCGAGCAGATCCTCAACATGTTCAACGAGCTCTACATGGGCCTGGGCTCGGTCGAGTCGGCCATTCAGGCGCGCACCCAGGCGGTGCCGCCGACCGAAATGCTCGGCAAAGTTCGCGCCGAGGCGGCCTATCTGCCCGACATGGTGCGCGGCATGGTCGAAGGGCTCACCGACAGCAGCCAGCGCTTCGCTGAGGGCAATGTGCGGCAGTCGCTGTCGGCCGAGATCGATGCCGAGGTGGGGCAGTTCTGCCGCAGCGCTCTGGGCGATCGCTATCCGTTCACCCGCAGCTCGCTGAAGGACGTGACGCTTTCGGACTTCCAGACCCTGTTCGCGCCGGGCGGGCGCTTCGATGGCTTCTTCCGCACCCGGCTTGCGCCGCAGACCGACACCACCGGCACAGCCTGGGTGCTGCGCCAGGCCAGCGGCAACACGGTGTCGATGACGCCCTTCCAGAATGCAGCGGCGATTCGCGAGGTGTTCTTCCCGCGCGGCGGCAGCAGCATGGACCTCTCCTTCGAGCTGCGCATCCTGACCATGGACCCCAGCATCGAGCGCCTGACGCTTGATTTCGACGGCCAGATGTTCACCTATGACCACGGCCCCAACAACGTCTTCCGGGTCACCTGGCCCGGCCAGGGGCAGGGCAACATCCGCGCGGTCGCCTCGGCAACTGCGACCGGCGAGCGCAGCCGCAGCTGGTCCGGCCCGTGGGCGCTGTTCCGCCTGTTCGATGCGGCCGAGCTGCGGCCGGGCGTCGGTCCGGAGCGCTTCAACGCCACCCTCGACATCGAAGGCCGGCGCGTGCAGCTCGACATCACCGCGAACAGCGTGCGCAATCCGTTCCAGATGCGTGAAGTGATGCGCTTCCGCTGCCCCTCGCGTGCCTGAGATGGCGAGCTATGGCCTGTTCGGCAAGCTGCCCGCGCTGGGCGATTTCGTCGCCCGCGGGCTGGCGGGAGACGACCTGCGGCGGATCGACGACTGGCTCGCCCGCGGCATGCTGGCCCTGCAGTCCTCGTCGGCGCAGTGGCTGGACAGCTACCTGGTCAGCCCGGTCTGGCAGTGCCTGATCCCGGCCGGCCGCCTGTGCAGCGAGCCCTGTGCGGCGGCTGTCATGCCCAGCGTCGACCGGGTCGGGCGCTACTTTCCGCTGCTCGCCGTGCGCGCGCTGCCGCCGCCGAGCGAGGCCGCTGCGCTGATCCCCGAGCTGGCGATCGTGGCGGCGAGCCTGCCCGCCGCTCTGCACGAGCAGTTGGGCCCCGACCTGCTGCTGGAGCGGCTGGCCCAGCCCAATCCTCGGCCTGTGGCCGCCCCGGACGGCGAGCGTCTGCTGGCCGGCTTCCGCGCGGACGGCGATGTTTCCCTGTGCTGGAGCCTGCCGGGCCCGCTGGCGCCGTTTCGTTTCGTCAGCCATCGTGGGCCGGCCGACCCGGGGCTGTTTCTCAGCCTGTTCGAGGGGCGCTGAGTCGGGCTCGAGGCCTTCCGGGGCCTCCGCGGAGCCCGCCTGCTAGAATCGCGCCCCCTTCACACAGGCAGGCGGGTGTCTCGCCCATGAGCTGGCTTTCCAAACTGATGCCCTCGCGGATCCGCACCGAGGGCGGCAACAAGCGCGGCGTGCCCGAAGGGCTGTGGAGCAAGTGCGACAGCTGTGGGGCGGTGCTGTACCGGCCCGAGATGGAGCGCAACCTCGAGGTTTGCCCCAAATGCGGGCATCACCATGCGATCGGCGCACGCCAGCGGCTGTCGATGTTTCTCGACACCGGCAGTGCGGTCGAGATCGCGCCGAATCTGGAGCCCAGCGACGCCCTGCGCTTCCGCGATCAGAAGAAGTACAAGGACCGCATCGCCGCCGCACAGAAGCAGACCGGCGAGAAGGACGCGCTGATCGCCATGCACGGTCGCCTGAAGGGCCAGCCGCTGGCCGCTTGCGCCTTCGAGTTCCGCTACATGGGCGGTTCGATGGGCTCGGTGGTGGGCGAGAAGTTCGCCCGTGCCGCCGAGTACGCCCTGGCCGAGCGCATGCCCTTCGTCTGCTTCGCCGCCACCGGCGGCGCACGCATGCAGGAAGGCCTGTTCTCGCTGATGCAGATGGCCAAGACCTCGGCCGCCCTGGGACGCCTGCGCGCGGCCGGGCTGCCCTACATCTCGGTGCTGACCCATCCCACCACCGGCGGCGTTTCCGCCAGTCTCGGCATGCTGGGCGATCTCAACGTCGCCGAGCCGCAGGCGCTGATCGGGTTCGCCGGCCCGCGCGTGATCGAACAGACCGTGCGCGAGACCCTGCCGCAGGGCTTCCAGCGCTCGGAGTTCCTGCTGAGCCACGGTGCGATTGATCTGATTGTCGATCGCCGCGAGATGCGCGAGCGTCTCGGCGCGATCCTGGCCATGCTGATGAAGGCGCCGCGTCCGGCGCCCGATCCGGCGGTCGAGGCGGTCGGCGCATGAGCGGCAAGCGCTGGTTCGGCACCGATGGCATCCGCGGCCGCGTCGGCGAAGGCCCGATCTCAGCCGACTTCGTGCTGAAGCTCGGCTGGGCCGCGGGCCGCGTGCTGGCCCGCGAAGGCCACGCCAGCGTGGTCATCGGCAAGGACACGCGCATCAGCGGCTACATGTTCGAGTCGGCGCTGGAGGCTGGCCTGGTCGCTGCCGGCGCCAACGTGATGCTGCTGGGGCCGATGCCGACGCCGGGCGTGGCCCTGCTGACCCGCCAGCTCGGCGCGGACGCCGGCATCGTTATCAGCGCCTCGCACAATCCGCACTACGACAACGGCATCAAGTTCTTCTCGGCTGACGGCGAGAAGCTCACCGATGAGGTCGAGCATGCCATCGAGGCCGAGCTGGAGCGCGCCTTCAGCACGGTCGACTCCGAGCAGCTGGGCAAGGCCGTGCGCATTTGCGATGCCGCGCAGCGCTACAGCAGTTTCTGCAAGTCGACGGTCGACAAGGGCTTCAGCCTGCGCGGCATGAAGATCGTGCTCGACTGCGCCCACGGTGCGAACTACCAGATCGCGCCTGAACTGTTCCGCGAACTTGGCGCCGACGTGATCTCGATGGGCGCCTCGCCCGACGGACTCAACATCAACCAGGACTGCGGCAGTACCCACATGAGCAGCCTGCAGGCCCTGGTGCGCGGTTCGGGCGCCGCACTCGGCATCGCCTTCGACGGCGACGGCGACCGCGTGCTGTTCG
The DNA here is from genome assembly GCA_014946745.1 of Lysobacterales bacterium. Classification (NCBI taxonomy): domain Bacteria; kingdom Pseudomonadati; phylum Pseudomonadota; class Gammaproteobacteria; order Lysobacterales; species Lysobacterales bacterium. Next base: position 1,015,675 of record JADCRD010000001.1, read on the forward strand.
TCGACGCTGACGGCGAGATCGTCGACGGCGATGCGCAGATCTACATCCTCGCCTGCGACCGCCTGGCGAAGGGAGAGACGTTGGGCACCGTGGTCGGCACGCTGATGACCAACTACGGCCTCGAACGCGCCTTCGCGCAGCGCGGCATCGCGTTCGCGCGCGCCAAGGTCGGCGACCGCTACGTGCTGGAGCAGCTGAAGGCCCACGGCGGGCGGATCGGCGGCGAGGCCTCGGGCCATATCCTGGTGCTCGACAAGGCCAGCACCGGCGACGGCATCGTCAGCGCGCTGCAGGTCTTGCAGGCCGTGCGGCGCAGTGGAAAATCGCTCAAGGCCCTGCTGGAAGGGCTGAGCTGGATCCCGCAGAAAACCGTGAATGTGCGCATCACCCCAGGCGCCAAGCCGCTGGAGTCGGCAGGGGTGCAGGCGGAGGCCAAGGCGGCCGAAGCCCGGCTTGAGGGCAGGGGACGTCTGGTCCTGCGCGCCTCCGGCACCGAACCGCTGATCCGGATCACCGTGGAGGCGGACGACGAAGCCTTGCTGCTGGATGTGCAGCGTCGCTTGCGCGACGCCGTGGAACAGGCGTTGTAGCGCTTGTTCGATGGGATTGGGGATTAGGGATTGGGGATTGAACCGGGCGGCGCACTGCTGGGCTTGATGTAGTCGGCTTCGCTGGCAGCCTGAGTGCAATAGTCGCTCAGCCCGTCCGCGTGCTTTGAATCCCCAATCCCCAATCCCCAATCCCGTCGCCTCAAGACCCCAGAACCCACAACTCCGCCGCTGCCAACAACGAAGGCGAACACCATGTCCATCCCCACCCTCGATATCCGCCGCTTTGACACCGACCGTGATGCCTTCGTCGCCGAGCTGGGCGCGGCGTATCGCGAATGGGGCTTCTGCGGCATTCGCGGCCACGGTATTCCGCAGGCGCAGATTGATCGCGCCTACGACGTGTTCCATCGCTTTTTTGCCTTGCCTGAAGCAGTGAAGAAGCAGTACCACGTGCCGGGCGGCGGCGGTGCACGCGGCTACACGCCCTTCGGCATCGAGACCGCCAAGGGTGCCAAGCACTTCGACCTGAAGGAGTTCTGGCACGTCGGCCGCGAGATCGCCCGCGACTCGAAGTACGCGGACGTGATGCCGGCCAATCTCTGGCCGAGCGAGATCGCCGACTTCCGCGAGGTCGCCTACGGCCTCTACACCACCCTCGACCAGCTGGGCTCGCGCGTGCTGTCGGCGCTGGCCCTGCACATCGACCTGCCGGCCGACTGGTTCGCCGACAAGACGAACTTCGGCAACTCGATCCTGCGGCCGATCCACTACCCGCCGATCACCGCCGACGACATCCCCAACGTGCGCGCCGGCGCGCATGAGGACATCAATCTGATCACCCTGCTGGTCGGCGCGTCTGCGGCCGGGCTGGAAGTGCTGTCGCGCAAGGGCGAGTGGGTGCCGTTCACCGCCGATGAGGACACCATCGTCGTCAACATCGGCGACATGCTGCAGCGCCTGACCAATCACGTGTATCCCTCGACCACACACCGGGTCACCAACCCGCCCGGCGAGGCCGCGCGCAAGCCGCGCTACTCCACGCCCTTCTTCCTGCATCCGAACCCGGACTTCCTGATCGAGACCCTGCCGCAGTGCATCTCGGCCGGGAACCCCAACCGCTACCCCGAGCCGATCAGCTCGCACGACTACCTGATGGAGCGGCTGCGCGAGATCAAGCTGGTTTGACGTCCCGAACTTCCAGCTCACGACGTCCTTTCTACGCTGCACTCTTTCGCGGCGATCGCGGCGCCGCGGTTCCATCGGCTTGCGCCCGAGCCTGGCGCGCTGTGCCCCTTCTTCCCACGGGAGAAGGTGGCGCGAAGCGCCGGATGAGGGGCGCTACAGAGCGCAGCCCTCCATTCGCCCGCCCGCAAGTCGGGTGACCCGACAGGCCCGAACCGCATGAACATCCACGCCACCCGCAGCCTGCCTCGCTCCCGTTTCCACGGACTCAGCCCCGTCGTCGCCGGCTGCTGGCGCATGGCCGGCTGGGGCATGGACGTCGATGCGCGCATCCGCTGGATCGAGGGCTGCCTCGAACTCGGCGTCACCAGCTTCGACCACGCCGACATCTACGGCGACTACGCGGTCGAGGGCCTGTTCGGCGAGGCGCTGGCGCGTGCGCCGGGCCTGCGTCAGCGCCTGCAGCTGGTCAGCAAGTGCGGCATCCGCCTGGTCTCGCCAGCGCGCCCCGGGCATCGCATCAAGAGTTACGACACCTCGTCGGCGCACATCGTTGCCAGCGTCGACCACAGCCTGCACGCGCTGCGCACCGACCATCTCGACCTGCTGCTGATCCATCGGCCCGATCCCCTGCTCGATGTGGCTGACGTCGCGGGCGCGTTCGAGCGTCTGCAGCGCGCGGGCAAGGTGCTGCGCTTTGGCGTGTCGAACTTCAGCCCGGCGCAGTTCGAGCTGCTGGATTCCGCGGTCGAGCTGGTGACCCAGCAGGTCGAGCTGAGCCCGCTGGCGCGCGCCGTGCTGCATGACGGCACCCTGGATCAGTGCCAGCAGCTCGGCGTGCAGCCGATGCTGTGGAGCCCGCTGGCCGGCGGCCGCGTGCTGAAGGGCGAGGGCGAGGACGCGCAGCGCGTGCGCGCCGAGCTTGAACGCATCGGCGCCGAACTCGGCGAGAGTGCGGCCAGCGTGGCCTATGCCTGGGGCCTGCGCCACCCGAGTCGGCCGCTGGCGATCACCGGCAGCCAGCGCCTTGAGGGCATTGCCGAGGCCGTCGCGGCCACGCGGCTGCAGCTGTCGCGCGAGGCGTGGCATGCGCTGTGGACGGCTGGCGCGGGGATGCGCGTGCCCTGAAACTCCTGCAGGCCCGGCCTGCGCGCGCTGCGGCTGAAGCCGCGTGCTGCAGCGGGAGAGCCTGCAAACCAGCGCCATCCGCTCGGAGATCGACCTCGCATGCCCACCGAATCACCCTTGGCAGTGGGTTCCGTCGAACGCCGACGCCGTGTGCTGAAGCTGATGGCGGCCTTGGCGGCGAGCCTTGTCCACGCATCGCCACAGGCGCGTCCGCGCGAGACGAAAGGCGTCCTGCGTGTCCTCGTTGTCGGCGCGGGTCTGGCGGGTCTCGCGGCGGCGCGCAGCCTGTCGGAGGGCGGTATCGAGGTCTGCGTCCTGGAAGCGCGCGATCGGATTGGCGGCCGCGTCTGGACGAGCCGCGACGGGCCCTGGCCGCTGGATCTCGGTGCCTCGTGGATCCACGGCGTGGAAGGCAATCCGATCACCGCGCTGGCAGACGCCGCGGGAGCCGCGCGGGTGCCCACCCGCTACGACTCGTCGCGCGCGTTCTCCGAAGACGGCCGGCCTTTCGACGACGCCGATCAGCGCCGGCTGGAACGTCTCGACGCGCGCCTGGCGGCCGCGATCGCGGCGGCGCAGGAGGCCGATGAGGATCAAAGCCTCGCCTACGCCGTAGCGCCCGTCCTGGCGGCGCTGCTGGATGAGGACGCGCGCGGGGAAGCGCTGTTTCGTCTGAACTCGTGGATCGAACAGGAGTACGCCGACGACCTCGGCGCACTGTCGAGCCACTGGTACGACGCGGCGGAGGCCTTCGATGGCGATGACGCGCTGTTCGTCGACGGCTTCGCCTCGGTGCTGGCGCCGCTGTCTGCGGGGCTCGACGTGCGTACGGGCGTGGAGGTGGTCGAGGTCGAGCATTCGCCGCAGGGCGTGCGGCTGCGCTGTGCCGACGGGTCCGAGCACGCCGCCGACGCCGCCATCGTCACCGTCCCGCTCGGCGTGCTCAAGGCCGGCCGCCCGCGGTTTTCGCCGCCGCTTCCCAGCGCCATGCGCACCGCCATCGAACGTCTGGCCATGGGCGTGCTCAACAAGTGCTACCTGCGCTTCGAGCGGGTGTTCTGGCCGGACGACAGCGACTGGATCGAAATCGTCCGGCGCGTTCCGGGGCGCTGGGCGCAGTGGGTCAGCTTCGCCCGCACGACCGGCTGGCCGGTGCTGCTCGGCTTCCACGCCGGCAGCGAGGCGCGGCGCCTGGAGGGGCTGGACGACGCAACGGTCGTGGCGGAGGCCATGGTCGCGCTGCGGCAGACGTTCGGCCCCGAGGTGCCCGATCCGATCGATCACCAGATCACGCGCTGGGCCAGCGATCCCTGGGCGCTCGGCTCCTATTCGCTGTATCCGCCCGGCGCGACGCCTGCCGATCGAAAAGCGCTCGGCCGCGCGATCGGCCCGCGACTGCGGCTGGCCGGCGAGGCCACCTCAATGGCGCATTTCGGTACGGCGCATGGCGCCTATCTGTCCGGCCGCGAGGCGGCGCGGCGGCTGCTGGCGTCGATGGCGGACGAGTCCGCGGACGCTGACTGAGCGAAGCCTGCGCAGGCCATCACCGCATCCAGGCAGGTCGTCATCCGCAATTGGCTGGGCCCGGACGCCTCGGCCGTGCTGGGCTCGCGCGCGTCAGCGGTCCATGCCGGCGAAGCCCATGAAGGCGAGCGCCATGAGGCCGGCGGTGATCAGCGCGATCGGCGCGCCGCGGAACGCGGTCGGCACGTCGGCCAGCGCCAGGCGCTGGCGCAGCTGCGCGAACAGCAGCAGGGCCAGGGCGAAACCGAGCGCCGCGCCCAAGCCCTGCAGCAGCGCCTCCAGCAGCGAATGCCGGGCCTGCACGTTGAGCAGGGCCACGCCGAGCACCGCGCAGTTGGTGGTGATCAGCGGCAGGTACAGGCCCAGCACGCGGTAGAGCAGGGGCGCGCGCGCGCGCATCAGCAGCTCGGTGAACTGCACCACCGCCGCGATCACCAGAATGAAACCCAGCGTGCGCAGATGGGCGAGATCGAGCGGCTCCAGCAGCCAGGCCTGCAGCGCCCAGGCCAAGCCGGAGGACAGGGTCAACACAAAGGCGGTGGCCAGCGAGAGGCCAAGCGCCGAGTCCAGGCGCTGCGAGACGCCCATGAAGGGGCACAGGCCAAGGAACTTCGCCAGCACGAAGTTGTTGACCAGGGCGGCACCGAACAGCAGCAGAGCGACATCCGACATGGGCGCAAGTCTAGCGGCTGCCCGCTGGGCGCAGCGTGGGCATTGCGACCCGCGGCCGCCGGCGCCGAGGCGATGCTGAGCGCGCGTCCCGCGCGGAGCGCGACTTTCGCCACTGGTGACCGCGAGCTTCCCGCCCGCAGGCTCGACGGCAACCGATGGGGGAGTGAACGATGCGCGTGTTGAAGCGATTGGGCCTTGGGCTCGTGGCTCTGCTGGCGGTGCTGGCCGTGCTGCCGTATCTGCTGCCGATGCCCGGCCGCGACCTGCCGCCGCGCAAGTCGCCTTATCTCGAAGGCCGCTTCGTCGAGGTTTGCGGGCTGCGCTGGCACTTCCAGCGCTGGCTGCCCAAGGATCAGCCCGCCCGTGCGCGCGTGGTGCTCATCCACGGCTTTGCAGGATCGACTTTCTCCTGGCGCCTGACGGGCCCGGCGCTGGCCGAGGCGGGACACGAGGTGCTGGCCATCGACTTGCCGCCCTACGGCTACACCAGCCGCGCCCAGCCCGATCAGCCGCTGGCCGCGTGTCTCGCCCGCATCGTGCGCGACGAGCCCGGTGAGCTGCCGGTCATCGCCGTCGGCCACTCGATGGGCGCCAGCGTGGCCGCGCGTCTCGCCGCCGAGCTGGAATCGCGCGCGGCGGGCGTGGTGCTGGTGGACGGCGGCCTGGGGGGGCGCGGCCGTCCGCCGGGCCGCCTGGCCGGCCTGCTGCAGTACCCGCCGTTCTCGCGCTGGGCCGAAGTGGCCGCGCACTACTACATGCTGGAGCCCGAGCGCTTCAGCCAGACCCTGGCATCCGCCTACGGGCGTGAACCCAGCGAAGCCGAAATCGAGGGCTACCGCACGCCGCTGCTGCTGGCGGGCACGGCGCCGCGCGTGCTCGCGCGCGGCGGCGCGGCCGAACCGCTCGACACCGCGCGTCTGCCCGCGCGGCAGCTGATCGTCTGGGGCCGGCAGGACGCCTGGGTGCCGCCGGCCGTGGCCGAACGCACGGCCGAGGCTTTGCCGCAGGCGCAGCTCGCCTGGATCGATGAGGCCGGCCACAACCCGATGGAAACGCACCCGCAGGCGTTCATGCGCCTGCTGGGAGATTTCATCGACGCCAGCGTGCCCGCGCAGGCGCCGGCTGATCCTGGCGCAGCGGCCCCGGCCGTGCCGACGCCGACGACGCCAGCGTCCAGCGGCGAGGGCTGATACCTCGCCGCGGGCGCCGCGGGCGGCCAGCGGCGGTCGCAGCGAACGTCGCCTTCGCACAGGCTGTCAGTCGGCCGCAAAGGCGACGACGTGCTCCAGGTCAAGACGGATGCCGATGCGCTGGCCGATGGCGTGGTCGTGGTGGCTGGGCACCAGCGACAGCAGGCGCTCACCCGTGTCGAGCCGCAGCGTGTAGAGGAAATCGGCGCCGCGGAAGGCGCGGGCGATCACCTGCGCCTGCAGCGGGCTGGCGTCGTCGTGGACCACGTCGTCAGGCCGCAGCAGCAGCTGCAGGCGCTGGCCCGGGGCGTGGCCGTTGCGCGGCGTGCGCGCTTCGCCCAGCGGCGTCTGCAGTCGCTGGTCGCCGAGGCTGCTTGCAGGGACGAACACACCCTCGCCGACGAAGCGCGCCACGATCGCGTTGGCCGGCTGGTGGTACAGCGCATAGGCACTGTCCCACTGCTGCAGCGCGCCCTCGGCGACCACGCCGATGTGGTCGGCCATGGCGAAGGCCTCGACCTGCGAGTGGGTGATCAGCAGCGCGCCCACGCCTTCGGCCTTGAGTGCGGCGCGCACGTCCAGCGCCAGACGTTCGCGCAGGTCGGGGTCGAGGCTCGAAAACGGTTCATCCAGAAGCACCAGGGCCGGCCGCGGCGCCAGCGCGCGGGCCAGCGCCACGCGCTGCTGCTGGCCGCCGGACAGTTCATGCGGGTAACGGGGCTCGAAGCCGGCCAGGCCGACCAGCGCCAGCATGCGCTGCGCGCGCCCCTCGGCCTCGCGGCGCGGCAGGCGGAACAGGCCGAACATCACGTTGCCGAGCGCGGTGAGGTGAGGCAGCAGGGCGTGGTCCTGGAAGACCATGCCGATGTCGCGCCGCTCCGGCGGCAGCTGCACGCCGGGGCCGCTGAGCACGCGCGGCTCGGCGTCGGCTGCGCGACTCTGGATGCGCCCGGCGTACAGCGGCGCGAAGCCGGCGATGGCGCGCAGCAGGCTGGTCTTGCCGGCGCCGGACGGCCCGAGCAGGCAGCCGATCTCGCCGGCCTCGATGGCGAGGTTGACGCCGGCCAGCACGGCGCGACCGTCGTAGCCCACCGCGCAGTCGATCAGTTCAAGCCGCATCGCGGGCGCGCCTCGTCAGCAGAAGTACAGGGATCAGGCCGACCGCGACGATGCTGAGCGCAGGCAGGGCGGCACGCCGCCACTCGCCCTCGTTGGTCAGCTCGAACACTCGGGTGGCCAAGGTGTTCCAGCCGAAGGGACGCATCATCAGGGTGATCGGCATTTCTTTCATCACGTCGACAAAGACCAGCAGGGCGGCGGTGGCCAGCCCGCCGCGCAGCAGCGGCCAGTGCACCTGCTGCAGTCGGCGCAGGCCGGTGACGCCGAGCAGCTGCGCGGCCTCCAGATGGCTGTCGCGCACGCGCAGCAGGGCGGCTGACACCGGCGCATGCGCGACCGCGGTGAAGCGCACGCCGTAGGCGATCAGCAGCAGGCCGAGGCCGCCGGTCAGGGCCATGTCGATCTGCAGACGATCCAGCAGCCAGCCGCTGGCGCGGGTCACCGGCACATACAGGCCAATCGCCAGCAGCGCCCCCGGCAAGCCGTAGCCCACCGTGCCGATGCGCAGCGCCAGCGTGCTCAGCAGGCCCGGCTGCTCGCGTGCAGCCAGCGCCAGCACCAGGGCCGCGGCGACGGTGAGCGCGGCGGCCATCGCCGACAGCAGCACGCCGTTCCAGACGAACTCGACATAGCGCGCATCCAATTCGTGCAGATGTGCGGCGGCGATCCAGCCGAGCCGCGCCACCGGCAGCGCGAAGGCCAGCGCGAACACCAGGGCGCAAAGCGCGGTCGCGGCCCAGCGCCAGCGCCCCAGCGGCAGGCGGGCCGCGCTCACCGCGCCCAGCTGCACGAAGGACTGCCGGCGGCGCGAATGCGCCTCCAGCAGCACCAGGGCGATCACCGCCAGCAGCATCACGGCGGCGATCTGCAGGGCGGTGTCGGTGGAGAACATGGCGAACCAGGCGCTGTAGATCGCGCTGGTGAAGGTGTCGTAGTTGAAGGCGGCCACGGTGCCGAAGTCGGCCAGGGTTTCCATCAGCACCAGCAGCACGCCGCCGGCGATGAAGGGGCGCGCCAGCGGCAGGGCCGCGCGCAGAAAGGCGCGCTGGGGCGACATGCCCAGCGCGCGCGCGGCTTCGAGAGCGCGCGCGCCCTGGCTGGCGAAGGCATCGCTGGCGACGAGATAGACATAGGGAAACAGCGCCAGCGTCATCACCGCGATCACGCCGCCGCGCGAGCGGATCTCGGGCAGCATCAGACCGTGCTCGCGCAGCAGGGTGGCGAAGGCGCCGCTGTAGTCGAACAGGCCGATAAAGGCCACCGCGAACACATAGCCCGGCAGGGCCAGCGGCAGCACCAGCGCCCAGCGGAAGACGCGCCGGCCGGGGAAGTCGGTGAGTGCGACCAGCGCGGCCAGGGCGGTGCCGAGCAGCACCGTGCCCACGCCCACACCCAGCAGCAGCCACAGGGTGTTGAGGGACACCCGCGGCAGCGTGTGCTGCCACAGGTGGCCGAGCATTTCGGGGTCGGGATTGAACAGCGCCGCCAGCGCGGCGATGAGTGGCACCGCACTGGGCAGGCACAGCGCCAGCGCGAGCAGGCTCAGACCGCCGAAGCGCCCGCGCCGCGTGGGCGGCGCGAGCGGCGGAGCGTCAGCGATAGCCGACACGATCCATCAGCTGGGTTGCCTCCACCTGCAGCGCGCCGGCGCGCGAGACGTTGATCAGGTCCTGACGGAAGGGGCCCCAGTCGGCGACGGCGGGGTCGACCGCGACTGCGGCGTTGGCCGGGAACTCGAAGTTCACCGAGGCGAACTTGGCCTGGGCCTCGCCCGCGGACAGCCATTCGAGGAAGGCCTGCGCGGCTTCGGGGCGCTTGGCGTGGGTGGTGATGCCGGCGCCGGACACGTTGACGTGCACACCGCGCTGGCCCTCGCCCTGGTTGGGCCAGAAGATCGCCGCCGGCAGCGCCGGGTTGTCGCGCTTCAAGCGGCCGAAGTAGTAGGTGTTGGCGATGCCGACGTCGCAGCGGCCGGCGCCCACCGCCTGGATCACCTCGTCATCGCTGGCGAAGGGCTGCGCCGCGAGGTTGGCGACCCAGCCGGCGACGATGGCTTCGGCACCCTCGGCGCCGTGGTTCTCGATCAGGGTGGCGACCAGGCTCTGGTTGTAGACCTTCTTCGACGTGCGCAGGCAGAGCCGGCCCTTCCAGGGCGCCTCGGCCAGGGCCTCGTAGGTGCTGAGCTCGGAGGGCTGCACCTTGTCGGTGTTGTAGATCAGGGTGCGGGCGCGCACCGACAGACCGAACCAGCGGTTCTCCGGGTCCTGCAGATGGGCCGGGATATTGGCTTCCAGCACCGGCGACTCGACCGCGCGCAGCAGGCCGAGCTGGGCGGCCTGCCAGAGGTTGCCGGCATCGACCGTCATGAACACATCGGCTTCGGTGCGGGCACCTTCGGCCTGCAGGCGCGCCATCAGCGGCGCTTCCTTGTCGGTCAGGTACTCGATCTTGACGCCGGTTTCGGCGGTGTAGCGATCGAACAGCGGCTTGATCAGCTGCTCGTTGCGGGCGGTGTAGACCACGAGGTCGGCGGCCTGGGCGGCCGGCGCCAGCGCGATGGCGAGCGCGGCGAGGGCAGGGGCGGCGAGGGCAGGGAGACGGATGCGCATGGGCGGGCCTGGTCGGTGGGGCTGGAAATGAGAATCGATGTTATCCAGCGCGGCGTGTGCGGTCCATGTGCCTGAAGCCGGTGCGTACACTTGCGGCCCATGAACGAGACCTCGAAGCATGCCAGCCCGCGCGCGGCCGCAGGAAGCCGACTGCCACCGCGCTTCGACGCCGATTCCACCGAGCTGTTCGCCGAAGCCGCGGTGCGCGCGATCGATGCGCGCTTGATCGCGGCGCTGGACGGCGATGCCTACGCCCTGATGCAGCGCGCGGCCTGGGCCGCGCTGGATACGCTCAAGCAGCGCTGGCCGCGGGCGCGCACCCTGGCCGTGGTCTGCGGGCCCGGCAACAACGGCGGCGACGGCTGGGTGCTGGCGCGGCTGGCCGAGTCGGCCGGCTACGACGCCTGGGTGGTGCACCTGCGCGCCGACGACAGCCGCGGCAGCGCGGAAGCCCAGCGGGCGCGACGCGACTGGCGCGGCCGCCGCGTCGCCTGGGAGGATGACCCCGAGCTGGCGGCGGAGAGCCTGGCCCTCGCCGACGTGGTGATCGACGCCGTGTTCGGGCTCGGCCTGACGCGAGCCCCCACTGCCCCGCATGCCGATCTGATCGCGGCGATCAACCTCGCCCAGCGGCCGGTGCTGGCGCTGGACCTGCCTTCGGGCGTGAGCGCGGACAGCGGCGCGGCGCCGGGCGCGGCGGTGCGGGCAGATGTCAGCATCAGTTTCGTTGCCGCGAAGCCAGGGCTCTACACCGGCCCCGGCCGCGCCTTATCGGGTACGCGGCGGCTGGCTCCGCTGCTGCCCGAGGGCGTCGATGCCCCTGGGCCCAGCGCCGACTTCGAGCCGCAGGCGATCGCACTGGCTGCGCGCGCACTGGACGGCGCCCTGCCGCGTCGACGGCTGGACGCGCACAAGGGCGACAGCGGCCATGTGCTGGTGCTGGGCGGCGACAGCGGCATGGCCGGCGCTGCCCTGCTGTGCGCGCGTGCCGCGCTGCGCGCCGGTGCCGGGCTGGTCAGCGTCGGCACGCGCGCAGCCCATGCCGCGGCCCTGGTCGCCGCGCAGCCCGAATGCATGGTGCGCGGCATCGAGGTCGCGAGCGACCTCGATTCTCTGTTCGAACGTTCGACCGTCATCGCGCTCGGCCCCGGCCTCGGGCAGGGCGACTGGGGCCGCGACCTGTTCGCGCGCGTGCTCGCCGCGCACCGGCCCTGCGTGCTCGACGCCGACGCCCTGAACCTGCTGGCGCAGACGCCGCGGGCCTGTCCGCAGGCGGTGCTGACGCCGCACCCCGGCGAGGCCGCGCGTCTGCTCGGCGCGAGCACGGTCGAGGTGCAGCGCGACCGCTATGCCGCGCTCGCGCATCTGGTGCAGCGCTTCGAATGCCCGGTGGTGCTGAAGGGGGCGGGCAGCCTCGTCGGTGCGCCGGGCCAGCTGCCGCGGGTGATCGATGCGGGCAATCCGGGCATGGCAGTGGGCGGCATGGGCGATCTGCTCGCCGGGGTGATCGCGGCCCTGATCGCGCAGGGGCTCGCGGTGTTCGACGCGGCGCTGCTGGGCACGCTGGCCCATGCCGCGGCCGGCGATCTCGCGGCCGCTGAAGGCGAGCGCGGGCTGCTGCCTTCGGATCTGCTGCCGCTGCTGCGGCAGGTGCTGAACCGCGCAGCGGAGCGTTCGCAGTGAGCGCGCGCGTCCCCGAGGCTCCTCGCAGACTCAGCCTTGAGCTTGAGGATGAAGTCGCAAGCCTGCGGCTCGGTCAGCGCCTGGCGGCCACGCTGCCGGCGCGCGCCGTGGTCCATCTGCAGGGCGACCTCGGCGCCGGCAAAACCACCCTGGCCCGCGCCCTGCTGCGCGCGCTGGGCGTCGAGGGCGCGATCAAGAGCCCGACCTACACCCTGATCGAGCGCTATCCGGTCGAAGGCGGCGAGGTCGCGCATTTGGACCTGTACCGCATTGCTGATCCAGAAGAGCTGTCCTTCCTCGGCCTCGATGAGCTGGCCGACAGCGCGCGGCTGTGGCTGGTCGAGTGGGCTGAGCGGGGTGCCGCGTTTCTGCCTTCGCCGGATCTGCGGATCCGCCTCGCCGTGGCAGGCGCGGGCCGACGCGCTGATCTGGAGGCGCTGAGTGAGGAAGGCGCCCGCTGGCTTGTCGAGCTTTCCGCACAAAAGTGAATTTGTTCAATGGCTTGGCGGGCATCCAGCGCTCGCGCTCAGGCCCCTGCGGGCGGTGATGCCTGCACCAGAGTTGAACCCGAATCGAGAAAGGCCGCGCATCTGGCGGATTTCCAAGCGTTTTTTGGCTTGCGCAGCGCCGCCGCTTCGGCTTGAATGTGCGCCATGTCAAGAGCCTGGCCGCAATTCGCGCTGTTCGTACTGCTGAGCCTGGTCGCGTTCGCGGCCGGGGCCGTCGAGGTGCGCGAGCTGCGTGTGGCCACGGGTGCGGAGCGCACGCGGCTGGTGCTGGATCTGTCCGCCAGCGTCGACTACAAGCTGTTCTCGCTGGAGAACCCGCACCGCATCGTCGTCGATCTGAAGTCGGCCAGCTTGGGCCGCGCGGCCCGCGTGCCCGACTTCCAGCCCGGCCTGCTGCAGCGTTTGCGCACCGGCGTGCAGAACGGTCGCGACCTGCGCGTGGTGCTGGATCTGCAGCGCGGCGTGCGTCCGCGCAGCTTCATCGAGCCGCCGGGCGACGGCCGCGGCCACCGGCTGGTCATCGATCTGCCGAACCAGACCTCAGCGGTCGCACAGGCCCCGCCGCGGACCGTGCAGACCGCGGTGCCCACCAGCGACCGCGACATCATCATCGCCATCGACGCCGGCCACGGCGGCCGCGATCCCGGTGCGATCGGCCCGGCAGGCACCTTCGAGAAGAACATCACGCTGGCGGTGGCCCGCGAAGTGGCGCGCCAGGTCAATGCGATGCGCGGCTACAAGGCCGTGCTGATCCGTGACTCCGATGTGTTCATCCCGCTGGAGCAGCGCTACCGGCTGGCGCGTGAGGCGCAGGCCGATCTGTTCGTGTCGATCCACGCCGACGCCGCGCCGCGCTCCAGCGCCGCCGGTTCCTCGGTCTACGTGCTGTCGACCCGCGGCGCGACCAACGAGGCCGCGCGCTGGCTGGCCGACCGCGAAAACGCCGCCGACCTGGTCGGTGGCGTCAAGCTCGATGACAAGGACAACACCCTGGCCGCGGTGCTGCTCGACCTCGCGCAGAGCGCGACCATGAAGGCCTCCGAAGACGCCGCCAACCAGGTTCTAAACGCCTTGAAGCGCGTCGGCAAGGCGCACAAGCCGGCAGTGGAGCGCGCGAATTTCGTGGTGCTGCGCTCGCCCGACGTGCCCTCGATGCTGGTCGAGGCCGCTTTCATCAGCAACCCGGGCGAGGAGCGCAAGCTCAACGATCCCGCCTATCGCTCGCGCCTTTCCGCTGCCGTGGCGGATGGCATCGGTGACTTCTTCAGCCTGCAGCCGCCGCCCGGCACCTGGGTGGCCGCCAACACCACCGCGCGTGCACGCGAGCACATCGTGGCCCGCGGCGAGACCCTGAGCGCCATCGCCGTTCGTCACGGCGTCAGCCTGTCGAGCCTGCGCGCGGCCAACGCCGGGCGCTTGCGCGGAGACGTGGTGCGGGTCGGCGAGCGTCTGCAGATTCCCGGCGCCTGACACACCCTGCGGGTCGCGAGCGGGCTCGCTCTTCCAAGCCGCCGGCATTCGCGGAACGACCGCGACTCGCACCCTTGAGGGATTTCGGCAAGGCGGACGGGCTCCGGCCGAGTGCGAGGTCACGGCTGCATGCAGTCCGGCGGTTGGCGGGATGCCGCAGGCGTGGCAGTGTCCCGGATTCTTCAGCCACGGAGGCCATCGCATGCCCGAGATCATCAACCCGCGTGAGCACGATCTGGGCGGGTTCAAGGTGCGCCGCGCCCTGCCGCACGCCAACCGTCGCCGCATCGGGCCTTTCGTGTTCTTCGATCACATGGGCCCGCACACGTTTCCGCCGGGCGAGGGCATCGCCGTGCGGCCGCATCCGCACATCGGGCTGGCCACCGTGACCTGGCTGTGGGAAGGCTGCATCCGTCATCGAGACAGCGTGGGCAGCGTGCAGGACATCCAGCCCGGCGATGTCAATTGGATGATCGCGGGTTCTGGCATCGCCCACTCCGAGCGCAGCCCGGAGTCACTCAAGGATCGCGCGCACCCGCTCCACGGCCTGCAGACCTGGCTGGCCCTGCCGGTCGAACAGGCCGAGATGGCGCCGGCCTTCGAGCACCATCCGTCCTCCTCGCTGCCGCGCCAGTCGCAGGAAGGTGTGGAGCTGACCTGCGTCGCTGGCCACGGCTTCGGTATGCGCTCGCCGGTGAGCGTGCAGTCGGACACGCTGTACGTGGCGATCGAGATGCAGGACGGCGCCGAGCTGGCGATTCCGCCCGAGCACGTCGAACGCGCGCTCTATCTGGTCGAGGGCGAGGCCGAACTCGACGGCATGCCGCTGCCGCCCTGGGCGCTGGTGGTGCTGGACGAGGGCAGCACGCCGCGCCTGCGCGCGCAGGGACGGGCGCGACTGATGCTCTGCGGAGGGGCACCGTTGGGCCCGCGCTTTGTGTGGTGGAACTTCGTCGCGAGCAGCCGCGAGCGCATCGAGCAGGCCAAGCAGGACTGGGCGGAAGGCCGCTTCGCGCAAGTGCCCGGCGAGAGCGAATTCATCCCGCTGCCGGAGCGCTGAGTGCACGCGCCTTGCAGGCTGTTGAAAAGCAGCCTGCGAGCCCGGCCAGGGATGGCCGGGACGACGCAGCAAGCGCGCAAGCGATGGATGTGTCGTGAGGCGGTACGGACCTGCGCCGGACCGCCGACTTCAACAACTCCCCGGAAGGGAGTTTTTCAACACGCTGCCAGCTCGACTACAGCGCGCCGGCGCGTTCCAGCGCCTCGATGCGCAGGCGCTCGCGAGGGTCGAACCACCGTTGGCGCAGCGCCTCCACGTCGGCGGGCGCCGTGCCACTGACAGCCAGCAGGCGCTCACGTTCGCGCGCATAGGCCGCGAGTCGCGATTCCCACGCGGCGCGCTCCGCGTCCAGTGCATCGAGACGCGCGGCCGCCTGGGCGCCCCACAGCGCGGTGCGCTCGGCGCGGCGCTGCTCTGCGGACAGCGCCAGCGCATCGAACTGGCGAGACTGCTCCTCGACCAGCGCCGCGGAGCGCGCCTCGCGTTCGAGGGCGGGTAGCGTGTCCCAGGCGTCTCGCGAAGGGGGATGCTTCGCTGCCGCCTCAAGGCGTTCCAGCGTGCGCGCATCGTAGTCGCGCGCCTCGCCGAACATCGCCTGCGCGGCCTCGCCAAACCACTCCCGCTCCAGCGCGCGACGCGCGGCAAGCGTGTCCTGCAGGCGGGCGGCGGGCGGCAGCGCGGCCAGCGCCTGCCGGAACGCGACATAGCGATCGAAAGCCGCCAGCACTGATGCCTCCGAAGCGTTGCCCAGCCGCTGGCTTGCCTGTTCGGCGATCAGGCGGCGGATCGCCGCTTGATCGAGTTCCCCCAGCAGGGCGAGGTGGTACTCGAAGAAGCGCACCAAGCCGGCATCCCACTGCAGCCGGCCGTCTGCGCCCTGTCGCAGTTCGCCGTCCACTTCGCTGCCGCGCAGCGAGCTGCGCGCCAGCGTCTCCGAGCCGTGCGTCTGCGCTTCCGGGCCGAGTGAAGGGATGTCCCTGCCCTCGGTCGAGGGCCTCGGATCGATCAGAGCAGGAGTGCCGCCCGGCCTGAGCGCGACCTCGGTGGTGCTGCGGGTGGCGAAGGCGGCAGCTGAGGGGTTCTGCGTCGGCCGCTGCGGCAGCATCAACATCACACCCAGCACCCACAGCCCCAGCACCGCGCTGCTGGCCAACCCCAAGCGTCGCCGCGATGCCGACGCCGTGACCGACGCCGCCTCGGCGTGCGTGGCGTGCCGCTGCCACCGCAGGCCCACGCGTCTCACAGCCCTGCGTTCTTGAGTCGGTTGGCGTGGGCGCGCAGCACCGCTTTCGGGTCGGGCGTGAACCAGCGGGTCAGGCCCAGCACCTGGTTCACCTGATCCAGATGGTTCCAGGGGTAGTCGTTGCGCAGGACCACGCCGAGGTGCGAACTGCAGCGGCCGACCAGGCCATCGTTCTGCTCGAAGCCGAAGAACAGGCTGCCGGCGCCCAACAGTGGGTCGCTGGCATCCAGCGCGTGGGTGAGCACTGCCGTGCCGCCCCAGCTGTAGTAGCGGATGCCGTTGACCACGGCCGCGCCTTGGCCGCAGGCGGTCGCCGGCATACCCTGCGGAAAGCGCCGGTTGAAGTCGGCGGCACCGCGCGAGGACAGCGAGGCCAATGCACCCAGCGCGTTCTGCGGATCGCGGCTGCCGGACAGGAACTCGATGAAGCCCGACAGCGCGTTGACAAAGCCGGCCACCAGCGGCCGCAGCGGCGAACCCACGGGCAGGGTCGTGTCGAGCGCATCGGCCACCTTGCTGCCCGTGTGCGGCGCGCCGATCGACGTGATCGAGGCCACCAGATCCGGCCGCACGGCAGCGACGTAGCGGATGGTGGGCCCGCCGTGGCTGTGGCCGATCAGGTTGAACTTCGCGTGGCCGTGGATCGCGCGCAGGCTGTCGAGCTGGCGGATCAGCTGCTCACCGCGCACCTCGCTGAAATTGCTGGCGGAGACATCGGCGATGTAGACCCGCGCCCCGCCCGTGCGCAGGTCGGCGGGCATGCCGTACCAGTAGTCGTACACGCCCAGCAGCGAATCAAAACCCAGCAGGCCGTGCACCAGCACGATCGGATGACGGGTCTGGGTGTAGCCGCTCTGCGCAAGCGCGGCGGTGGATAGCAGGCACAGCAGCAGGGCCGCGAAGGCGGCGCGGATCGAACGTACGAACATGCTTCCCTCCCCGAAAGCGTGTCGATGCGGTGTTCGGCGAGCGGGCGGCGTGTTGTTGTGTTGGCCTGCCGCGCGCGCCGGTCGAGTCCGTTCGCGTGAGTCCCGGGCGGACCCTACGCAGCCGTAGGGAGAGCATCAAGCTGCGCTGCAGCGAAGCGCAGCACGCGTTTGTGACCGAACTGTTAAAGTTCCCCGCCAATGCGCTCCGCGCTGAACCTCAAGGACACCGCCATGCACAAGCCGATGCTCCTGGCTGCGCTGCTCACCTTCGCTTCCGGTTTCGCCCAGGCGCAGACCGCGCCGCCGCCCGCGGAAGGCGTGGTGCCGATCACCTATGTCGGCAGCAATGGCCGCATCGGCCTCGGTGTCAACGACGACGGCGACGTGAACGCGGAGTTCCTCGGCTTCTTCGCCCACCGGGGTCACGCCACCGGCATGGTCGAAGGCTGGTACGGGCAGGGTGGCGCCGGCGGTGTGAAGCTCGGCTACCACTGGCTGTGGGGCGGCCGCACGCTGGACCAGGTCATCGCCGATCCGACCGGCGCCAGCGTGGCCAAGGTGTTCGCGGCGATCGACCGCAACGTGATGGGCGACCGCAAAGCCAGCCTCGGCTTCGGCTGGGAGCGTGAGACCTGGTTCGGCGACCTGTACGTCTCCGCGGGCCTGACCGACGAGCGTCTGGTCGATACCCGCAGCGTGGTCAACGTCAGCACGCTCACCGGGACCACGGCCGCAGGCCGGCCCTTCACCCAGCAGCGCACCCTGACCACGATCACCCGCGCTTTCGAGCAGGCCTATGACCAGGGCGTCGGCGCCCGCTTCGGCCGCTTCTTCGAAGACGCCCAGCTGCGCCTGCAGGCCGGCTTCGACCGCGAGTGGGGCGATTTCAGCTCGCACCAGAACACCTTCAGCCTGGGCGTGGAGAAGTTCATCCCCGGCACCGGCCACAGCATCGGCGTGAGCCTGGAGGCCCTGCGCCGCGCGGGTGACTTCGTGCTGGACCGCTCGGACACCCGCGGCCTGCTCAGCTGGCGCTATGACTTCGGCGGCGCCCAGGCCTACCGCGCCGTGGAGCCTTACCGCGACGTGGAAGTGGTGACCGAAGTGGAAGTCACCGGTGAGCCCCAGCTCGTCCGCAACGAAGTCGGCATGGACGCGGCGACCTACTTCAAGCTCGATCGCTTCAGCCTGCAGGATGCCGATGCCTCGCAGCTCGATGCCCTGCTGGCGGCACTGAAGTCCGACAGCCGCGTCTCGCGCATCCGCATCGTCGGTCACACCTGCGATCTCGGCCGCGAGGCGTACAACCAGGGCCTGTCCGAGCGCCGCGCGCGTGCGGTGGCCGAGTTCTTCGCCGGCCACGGCGTGTCGATCGAGGAGATGGACATCAGCGGTGAAGGCGAGGCCGCGCCGCGCTTCGCCAACGACAGCGAGGCCAACCGCGCCAAGAACCGTCGCGTCGACGTCAGCTTCCTCAGCGTCGAAGAGCGCACCGTGCCGGGCGCCGTGCGCAAGGAGCAGCGCAGCGAGTGGAAGCGCGAGCCGGTGGAGGCCGCGCCTGCCTGGATCGAGCGCGCCCTGCGCAATCCGGCCGCGCACAAGCGAGCGGTCGACGTGTATCGCTTCGAAGAGGTCCAACAGACCGAGCAGCTCGGCCCGCAGGTGCTGGTCAACCGCGCGCCGCTGGCGGCCAACGACAGCGCCACCGTCGATCGCAACGCCAGCGCCGTCAGCATCGCGGTGCTGGGCAACGACAGCGACCCGGATGGCGATACGCTGACGATCACGGCGACCACCGCGCCGGCCAACGGCACGGCGACGATCAGCGGCCGCAACGTGCTCTACACGCCGCGCGCTGGCTTTGTCGGCAGCGACAGCTTCGCTTACACGATCAGCGACGGTGCGCTCACCGCCACGGCGACGGTCAGCGTGACCGTGCGTGCCGCGCCGCCGGTGGCCAACCCCGACACCGCCAGCACCGTGCGCGGCACGCCGGTCAGCTTCAACGTGCTGAGCAACGACAGCGACCCGGCCGGCGAAGCGCTGAGCCTGGTCGCCGTCGGCACACCGTCGAACGGCAGCGCCAGCTTCAACGCCGCCGGCGTGGTCACCTACACCCCGGCCGCTGGCTTCGTCGGCAGCGACACCTTCAGCTACCGCGCCCGCAATGCCTCGGGCGTGGAGGTGGAAGGCCGCATCACCGTCACCGTCACCGCGGTGCCGCCGCGCGCCCTGTCGGACGTGGCCACCACGCCCTACAACACGCCGATCACGGTCAACGTGCTGGCCAACGACACCGACCCCTCGGGCGACACGCTGACCCTGGTCGCCGTCACCGGCGTCAGCAATGGCACCGCGAGCTTCACCCCGAGCGGCAGCGTCACCTTCCGTCCGGCCGCCGAGTTCTTTGGTGGTGTCGTCACCCTGGGCTACCGCATCCGCAACAGCGCGGGAGGCGAAGACACCGCCAGCCTCGTGATCACGGTATCGCCGCCGGTGGGACCGATCGCGGTGGCCGATGAAGCCCTGACGCCGGGCGTCACGCCGGTGGAGATCGACGTGCTGGCCAACGACAGCGACCCGCAGAACCTCGCCATTCGCGTGGTCTCGGTCAACCGCGGCTTCCGCGGCACCACCACCCTGCTGCCGAGCGGGCGCGTGCGCTACGTGCCCAGCGACACCTGGTGCGGCACCGATCTGTTCACCTACACCATCGCGAACAGTGCCGGTCTCACCGCCACCACCACGGTGATCGTGCGCCGCATCGCCGGCAGCTCGTCCGCCCCCGGCGCCGAGCCCAAGAGCTGCTCGATCCAGTAAACCCACGTCGACGGCGGGCCGCGTTGCAGCGGCCCGCCCTCGCGCGGCGCTGAGGTCAGCGGCGGAGACGGGTGCCGATGCGTCGAACTTCCATCGCTGGCCTGACCGCGCTGGCCTTGCTCGCCTTCGCCGGCAACTCGCTGCTGTGCCGCGCGGCGCTGCGCGACACCGCCATCGACCCGGCCAGCTTCACCCTGCTGCGCATCGTCTCGGGCGCCCTTGTACTGGCCCTGCTGATCGGGCTGCGTAGGCCGGCGCAGCTGCGCGCC
Organism: Lysobacterales bacterium; assembly: GCA_014946745.1. Classification (NCBI taxonomy): domain Bacteria; kingdom Pseudomonadati; phylum Pseudomonadota; class Gammaproteobacteria; order Lysobacterales; species Lysobacterales bacterium. Next base: position 1,035,633 of record JADCRD010000001.1, read on the forward strand.
GGCAGCTGGGCTTCCGCTGCCGCGCTGTTCGCCTACGCCATCGCTTTCTCCTACGCCTACATCGGGCTCAGCGCCGGCACCGGGGCGCTGATCCTGTTCGGCGCGGTGCAGGCCAGCATGCTGGGCTGGGCCCTGCTGCGCGGCGAGCGTTTCGGCGCGCTGCAGATGCTCGGCTTTGCACTCGCCATCGCCGGTCTGGTGGCGCTGCTGCTGCCCGGCCTGTCCGCACCGCCCTTGGGTTCGGCCCTGTTGATGCTGCTGGCGGGCGTCGCCTGGGGCGTTTACAGCCTGCGCGGCCGAGGCGCGGGTGATCCCGCGGCCGCCACCGCAGGCAACTTCCTGCGCGCCGTGCCGATGGCCGGTGCCGCCCTCGCGCTCGCCCTGCTGCTCGCGCCTGATGCAGTGCAGATCGACCTGTCGGGCAGCCTCTATGCCGTCGCCTCGGGCGCGCTCACCTCGGGCCTGGGCTATGCGATCTGGTACCGCGTCCTGCCGCAGCTGCGCGCCAGCGCCGCCGCCACCGTGCAGCTGAGCGTGCCGGTGATCACCGCGGTGGCAGGTGTGATTCTGTTGAGTGAACCGGTGAGCCTGCGGCTGGTGCTGGCCTCGGCGGCCGTGCTGGGGGGTGTGGCCCTGGTGGTGCTTTGGCCGAGGAGATAGGACTCCGCCCGCGATTTCGGGTCTGGCGTCGAACTCGTGCTCGTTGGCTGCGACCGGGCCTCCATTGGCCGAACCAAGGGCGACTGCTTAGCAGTGATCAGAGGAACGCAAACTCAGTTCTAGCTGATCGAGCTGGTCGGTCAGAAACACTCTGCTGCCCTCATCGACCACACTTTGAATCAGTGCGCGACTCTCCTTAGCCGACTCCAGCGCCTCCTCGGTGCGTAGCTCAAGCTGAGCCTGCACGGCCTTTAGCCAGAGTAGCTGCGCGCGCAGATCGACCCAATGCTGGCCGATGTGAGGTAGCCACGCCGCGAGCAGCTCAGGATCGCGCGCGCAAGCTGCAGCGTATGTCGCCATCAGCAGGGCAATGCTCGTTGCCGAGGCGCCTTCTGCTGTAGCGAACTCTTTCGCCAGCGAGAACGCGTAGATTCTCGCGGTGGTCGCATCGCCCTCATCAATCGCGCGCAGCCCGGCAAGATAGGTGTAGCCGGTTCGAATCGGCGGCTTGATCGATTCCAGCTCCGAGGCGTGTGGCAAAAGCGAGCGGGGCCACTCGCGCGGACGTACGCCGTCTCGGCTCAGGTTCACCACCTGCTGTAGCTGTTGTCCCGCCAGATAGCTGCTCGGCGACAGAGCCAGGTCGAGAAGCTGGCCACCATCACTGCGTATCCCCGCGGTGCTGAAGGGCAACAGATTCAACAGTCCAAAGTAGCCAGCACTGATCAGTGCCAGCCACCAGAGGCTGTTCGCGAGTCCGACGCCCGCGTCCTTTGGCATGACCACACAGATCAGCAGGGCGGTGGCGAAGTTGGTGGCTGGCCCCGCGGCGACGTGGATCGCCACCTCGCCTCGACTCATGCATCGGTGTCTTGGTGGAAGCATGAAGACATAGCCCAAGATCCCGCGAAGACCTCGCTCCCACCTCGCTTTCCACTGATGCGACTGGCGCTCCCAATGGATCGGCCCCAGGCTGAATCCGTGCAGCTCCATGCCCACGGCAAGTCCGGCTCCGGCATGTCCCAATTCATGCAGCGCGACGTGCGCGGCGCAGATCGGAAGCAGCAGCGCAAGGGCGATCCATGCCTCGCTGCTCGATAAAGGGTCAATCAGCGCTTGGTAACTCAAGATCAGAGTCATGCCGCCCACCACACCGATGCCGACCTGCACCAGAAACGAGCCCAGCGCCCTCAGCCAGTTGCCTCGGCCCCTCGGCTTCTGCTTTCTGGGCAGCAACTCGCTCCCAGCTGCGTCTTCAGTCGTCATTGGCTTGCCGTCGAGGGAGGGGCGGGGCGTGAGGTCGGTGTCAGAACTGCCGCCTCACCCAAACCCCCGCATTGCTGTCGTCCTCCAGCTGGCCGAAGAAGCGCTGCACGCGGCCGCCAAAGACGTTCGCGCTCGCTCCGAGCAGCCACTGGTCGCTCAGGCGATGGCTGGCGGTGAGGCGCAGCCAGCTGTCGTGCTGGTCGGTGGAGTGGAAGGCGATGGCGCTCAAGTTCAGGCGATCGCGCAGGGCTTGTCGCGTGATCCGCAGCGAGACCAGACGGCGCGATTCGCCGTTGAGGGGTGAGAGGTTGCCGGGCTCGCCGTCGTGGCGCTCGGCGTAGACCTGCAGGCCGATGGTCAGCTTGGGTCGCCACTCTTTCTCAAAGGCCGCCATCGCGGCGCTTTTGTGCGGCACGCGCGCGGCGACGGTTCCGGGGCTCGCGCCCAGTTCGGCGCCCGACCACTCGCGACCGGCCTCGAAGGAGGCGATGCCGCCGAATACAGGCCCGCGCAGACTGAAGCCCGCGCTGTCGCGGCGCAGGTGGCTGGGTCGACCCTGCGCATCGGCGCCCAGCGGCTGCTTGTCGAAGCCGCGGTAGGCGTACAGCGCGTACTCCACGCCTTCATGCCTGCGATGCAGACGCAGGCCCCATTCGCTGCCGCCCGGCTCGCTCGCGTCGATCAGATCGCGGCCGCCGACGCGCTCGCCGCTGCGCGCATCGAAGAAGCCGAGACGCTGGCCATCGATGTAGCGGTCGGGCGTGAAGCGCGGCGTCCAGGCGAGATCGACGCTCAGCGCATCGAAGCGCCAGTCGAGCCGCAGGCTGTTGGACGGCGCCTTGAAGTAGAGGTCCTCGCCGCCGGCCAGCGGGGTCTCGAAATCCTTGGGAAAGCGGTCGTTGATGAACAGCAGATCGCCCGTGCCCCAGGACAGCACCTGGCGGCCGATGCGCGCGTGGCCGCGGCTGCCGACCGGCAGGCTGAGCATGGCTTCGCGCAGGTCGAACCAGAGGCCGTCTTCGATGCCATCCGCATGCACATCGAGCTTGGCGCTCAGCTGCGCGCGTTCGAGCTCATGGCTGACTTCGATCTGGCCCTTCAGCTCGGCGCGGCTGGCGCGCGCATCGAACAGCGGGTCGCGGTCGAAGCGGGTGCTGTAGGCGGCTTCGACGTAGCCGCTCCACTGGGTGGGAGATTCCTCGCCCCAGTCGTCCCAGTCGTCGCTCTGCGCGATCACTGAAGACGACAGGCCGAGCGCCAGCAGCGCGGCCAGCGGCTGCAGACGCAGCGCTGCACTCACGGGCGCAGCCACTGCTGGGGCGGGTTGCGCAGGGCGCCGGTGCCGAAGGCACTCTCATCGAGACCGATGTCGTACTGCGGGTTGCGCATTTCCATGAGCGTGCTGCTGCCGGAGCGCAGGTCGGTGACCTGGCTGCGCACCACGGTCGGGTGGCCTTGCACCACGGCCGTCTCCAGCGTCTCGATCTTGCGGAAGAGCTCGCCGTCGGCGTTGTAGTACTCGGCGCGGATTGGTAGGAAGGTCTTGGCATCAATCACTGCGTGCGAGTAGGCGAACTCGACGCTGTCCGGTTGCTTGGGATCGCAGCGGATGACGATCTCGCGCTCGCCCTGGCTGACGATGGAATGCCAGTCCAGCGCCGGGTTGCGGCCGCTGATGTCCTCGTAGAAGAAATCCGAGCCGACGAAGCTGGTGCGCTTGTCGCCGGCCGAAATGCGCTTCTCCAGATCCAGCGCCGGCAGGTAGAGCCAGCGGTCGTCGTCGCGCTCGGTCTTCTTGTTGACCAGAAACGCCGTGCCGCGCACGTCGGCCGGGCGCGAGAACACCACCAGGAAATCCTGGTCGCCGCCGTCTTCGATATCGCGGCGCAGGATCGTGAACACGCGCTGCTGCTGTTGGCCGCGGCCATCGGTGATCAGCATGCGCGCGAGGCTGCGGCCGTCGTCGCCAGCGTAGCGTGCGGCCTGCTGGGCCTTCGCCACGATGGCTTCGGCGCGTGGATCGACGTCGCGAGCCTGCGCATGGCCTGCAGAGAGCGAGGCCAGCAGGGCGAAGGCGAGGGTCTTCAGTACGGGCGTCATCGCATCATCCTCTTCAACATCCATCCATTGCCGGCGCCCAGCAGGGCCGCCAGCAGGTACAGGCTGACCACGGCCGAGAGCGCCATGATGCCGGCCAGCAGCCAGCCCACCGTGATGTAGGGCACCAGCGGCGCGAACAGCAGCGGCGTGAAGCCCACGGCGATCACGATGGCGTTGCGGCTGATAGCCAGACCCGGCTCGCGGAACAACGCGTCCAGCGTGGCTTCGACGTCTTGCAGTCGGCGCGCAAGGTCGCGCGCACGCTGCAGGAAGTGGATCGCGAAGTCCACGGCAAGCCCCAGCGCCAGCGCCGACAGCACCGCGATGGGCATGTCGTAGTCCTTGCCCAGCCAGCCGACCAGGCCGTACAGCACGGCGATCGAGAGCGTCAGCGGCAGCATGGAGAGCAGGCCCAGCGGCAGGCTGCGGAACAGCACGATCATCATCAGCAGCACGGTGAGCCACGCCCCCGCCAGGCTCCAGGCCATGCCGTGCACCATCTCGCCCTGCCAGACGCGGTTCAGATGCGTCTTGCCGGCCCAGCGCGCGCTGACGCCGGTAGGCAGCGGATGCGCCGCGAGGTGCTCGGCGACGAAGGCTTCGACCCGGCTCATGTCCTGGTTGTCGCCGCTGGTCATCTGCAGCCAGACCAGCGCGCTTCGGTAGTCGGGGGTGACGAAGTGCCAGAGGTCCTGCGGCCGGTGCGAGCCCTGAAACTGCAGCAGGGTCTGGGCGACGCCGGCCTGGCTGTCGGGAATGCGCTCCTCGGACGAATCGCCGCCGCGCAGCTCGCGGTGCACGGTCTTGACGATGTCGGTGACGGCGTTCGACTTGCCGACCAGGCCTGAATCATCCAGCGCCCGCTGCAGCTGTTCGATCCAGCGCAGCAGCTCGGGCTGCTGGAAGCGCGCCAGCTGGCTCTGGGCGGCTTCGATGCGCGCGGTCCAGTCCTCGATCAGGCCGAAGTCGGCGTCGCTTTCGTCGATGGCGTCCTGCGCGGCACGCAGCGCGTTCGCCGTCTCAGGCTCGGACTGCAGGGCGGCGAGCACCGCTTCGCGCAGCGGGTCCGCCGGCAGCGCCGACCAGTCGCGCGTCCAGTCTGCGCGCAGGGCGTCCACGTCCTGCTCCAGCACCAGCCAGGCGTCGTAGGTGCCGGCGAAGTGGGCGTTGAGCGCGCGGTCGGCCACGCGGATCTCGTGGCTGGCCTTGAACCAGCGCACCGGGTTGTCGTTGATCTCGATGCGCAGGATGCCGAACACACTGAACGCCACCGCCAGCAGGGCCACACCGAGCACCAGCGGCCGATGGCTCTGCGAGCTGCGGCGCACGAAGGCCAGCGGCGTATACAGTCGGCTGCGCTGGGTGTCGACCGCGGCGATGCGCGCCAGCGTGGCCGGCGACAGCCGGCACAGGAAGGCCGGCAGCAGGGTCAGGGTCAACACGAAGGCCAACAGGATGCCGAAGGCCACGAAGGCGCCGAACACCTGCACCGGCGGGATCGGCGTCAGCAGCAGCGAGGCAAAGCCCACCGCCGAGGTCAGGCTGGTGTAGAGCATGGGCTTGAACAGATCGCCCAGCACCTCCTGCATCACCGCACCGGCGTCGTCGCCGGGGCGATAGCGCTCGGCAAAGTCCGACTGGATGTGGATGGCATCGACCACCGCGATCGGCATCAGGAAGATCGCGATCATCGAGCTCATGATGTGGACCGGAAACCCCAGCCCGATCAGCGCGCCCATGGTCACGATCACGCTGCCCATCGCCACCAGCATCGGCCCGGTGACGAACAGCGCGCTGCGGAAGAAACCCCACATCAGCAGGAAAATCACCAGCCCGGCCAGCGGCGCGCAGATCGCCATCTGCACGAACATCTCGTAGCCGAAGGTGTCTTCGGCCACCGGCAGGCCGGTGATGTGGAATGCATCTTCGCTGTCGAGCGCGTCGATCAACCCGCGGATCTCGCCGGCGATGCGATGGCTCTCGTTCTTGTCTTCGATCGGCACGTACAGCGCGGCGGCGCGTGCGTCTTCCGAGGCCAGAGTCCCGTAGGCCTGCGGCAGACGCTCGACGGCGGCGCGGATCGCCTGCGCTTCGGTCTCGGTCGTGGGCGGCGTACGCATCAGCCACTCGAAGCGCACCGTGCCCGGCCCGCCCTGGGTCACGTTGTCGACCTCGGCCAGCGACATCAGATCGACTTCGACCACGCCCTCGATGCGCTTCACCTCGGCGCTCAGCGCATGCAGAGCCGCCAGCGAGCGCGGGGTGTAGATGCTGCCCTCGCGGGCGATGACGCCGACCACGATTGCATCGCTCAGCCCGAAGCGCTGTTTGGCGGCGTTGTGGAACACGCGCTCGGGCTGGTCCGTCGGCAGCATGTTCTCGGGGTCGGTGTCGATGCGCACCTGCGGGAACTGCAGCAGGGCGAACAGGGTGATCGCCAGCGTGGCCGCGAACACGGGCCAGGGACGTTCGATGCAGACGCGCCAGAGCGCGCGCAGGGCAGGGGACATGGAGACGGGTCTCGTCGAGGCGCACAGGCGCCGTTGCAGGGCGCGAAGTCTAGCGGCTTCGCGCCCGCTCTCGCCCCCGGGATCGGCGACGCGCCGCTTTCGCCTGCGCGTGATCAGGGCATGCAGCGAACCGCGTTGGCGCTCTCGTCTGCCACTGCCTCGGAGGGCGGCTCGGCCGCGCTAAAGGCGCTGTAGCGGCAGACGTGCACTGCCGCGCGGCGCGCGCTTATCTGTTGGTTTGCGCGGGCAGCGTCGCGGACCCGCAGCCGGGACGGGAGCTCATCTGCGCCTGCAGGAACGCTTCGACCTGATCGAACTGGCGGGTCGGGGAGGCATGGTCGCCATCGACCTCGATCAGTGCGCGCGCATGCGCGTAGCCCGCCGCGTCAAGGCGGGCCATCAGGCGCTTCGCCATCCATAGCGAGGGCCACATCTCGTCTTTGTCAGCCGCGACCAGCAGCAGCGCCGCTTGCATGCGCTCCACCGGAATGCGCGCGGCCTCAGCCTCGGGCTGCGCAAGCACGCGCTGCATGACCGCATGAAGATTGCCGCCCAGCAGGTCCAGCGTGGCCGACCATGGCATCGGCGCGAACGGAAGGGGCTGTCCGTCCTTTGACCACGAGGACGTGGTCATGGCGTCGGTATGCGCCGGAAACACCGTATCGCCGGGCGCCAGCGCGATCACCGCATCGATGTCCGGGTAGTGGGCCGCCATCGCGAGCGCAAGCTCACCGCCTTTGGAGCCGCCCAGCAGGATCACGCACTCGGAACTGACGCGTGGATCCTGCTGGGCGTTCTGGATCGCTGCGTGCACCCCGTCGAGCGCGATGCGATCGAGTGCGGCCGGCGTGTTGGGCAGGCCGAAATAGCCGATCGCGAGGAAAGCGTAGCCCTGATCGAGAAAGCGCTCGCGCTGCGGTTTCCAGAAATCGCGCGTCCAACTGTTGCCACCCTCGGCGCCGCCGAGCCCGACGATCAAGGGTTGCGCGCCTCTGTCGCGGGCGAACAGCTGGGCATCGACCTGACCGTGGCGGGCTGGCAAGGTCTCGGTATCGAAGCTGTAGACGTTGTAGAGCACGTAGGTCACGGCGACTGCGACCATCGCGAGCAGGGCGGCCAGCACCCACAGGGACGTCTTCAGCAGTAGCGACGGCAGGCGACGTGGCATGTTCTTGGGCTCCGCTGGGTGGATGAGGTGCTGGGGCAAGCGGCGAGGGCGCGTGAGGTTTGGCGCTGGGCACTGCGCGGCCAAGGCAGCCGCGATCCGCCGCGTGGGCGGAGGGCAATACCTAGTTCGGCGGCGGGGGCTCCTGCCAGAAGAACACCTCATCGACGCCGCGCTTGAACACTCGCGCCAAGCGCATGGCCAGCTCCAGTGAGGGCGCGTAACGCCCGCCCTCGATCGCGATGATGGTCTGGCGGGTCACGCCGACCGCGCGCGCCAGCGCTTCCTGCGAGAGTTCCCCGTGCTCGAAGCGCAGCCGCCGCAGATGGTTGCCGATTGGCGTAGCGCTCATGCCGCGCCCTCGTCGGCGGCTTTGGCGTCGCGCGCATACAGCCAAAGGCGGGCGATGGCGTCGGCAAGCGTCGATGCCAGCAGGGCAAGGATCAGCGCGTGGGCGATGGACGGGTGCGAGAGCTCGCCGATCCAGCCTTCGCGGATGAAGCCGAGTGCAAGGATCTGCACGATCAGTACCGCCACCAGCGCGTAGTGCGCCGCGCGCAGTCCAAAGGTGCCGATCCAGGCGTCGCGCTCGTCCGTGCGTGGCTGCGGTTCGCGGGCGATCCAGTAGGCAATGAGCGCAGCAGCCACCAGGGTCCAGCTGTCGATGCCAAGCGCGTGCACCGTGGGCGTGTGCATCACCATGCGCGGACCGATGTGCCACATCGCTGCCAGCAGATGACCGGCCACGATCGCCGTGCCACCCAGAGACACCCACAGCTGGCGCTCGGGCGTGCCAGGTGCCGCTTCAGCCAACAGACCCCAACGGCGGCGCACGGCCAGCGCGGTGCTGAGCATGATCAGCGCGCCTCCGACTCCCGCCGGCAGCGGCAGTCGGCCGGCAAGCGCCGCCAGCGCGAGGCCAAGGCAGAACGCTGAAATCAGGACGCACAGGATCTTGAGCATGTGTCTGGTTTGGCGGACGTTGTGTCCGGTAAAGCGTACATATGCGCACCGGGTCCGGCAAGGGCGCGATGTCTGCATCGCAGGGCTCTGGGATTCCGCTTGTCCTGTTTCGGTTGAGGCGTCAGCCCGCGATCGCAGCCGCGGTGTCTTCCTGCGCAGCCTCGCGCTGCTGCAGCCGCCACATCTGCGCGTAGTGCCCGTCGGCGGCCAGCAGCTCGGCGTGTGTGCCTTGTTCGATGATGTGGCCGGCGTCCATCACCAGGATGCGGTCGGCAGCCATGATGGTCGACAGGCGATGCGCGATGACCAGCGTCGTGCGGCCCTGCTGGATGCGGTCGAGCTCGGCCTGGATGGCGCGCTCGGATTTGGAATCCAGCGCCGAGGTGGCCTCGTCGAAGATCAGGATGGCGGGGTTCTTGAGCAGGGCGCGGGCGATGGCGACGCGCTGCTTCTCGCCGCCGCTGAGCTTCAAGCCCCGCTCGCCGACCGGGCTGTCGTAGCCCTCGGGCAAAGCGCTGATGAAGTCGTGGATGTGTGCCGCACGGGCGGCGTTCTCGACCTCTTCATCGCTGGCGTCGACCCGGCCGTAGCGGATGTTGTAGCGGATCGAGTCGTTGAACAGCACGGTGTCCTGCGGAACGATGCCGATCGCCGCGCGCAGGCTGTCCTGGGTGTAGTCGCGCAGGTCGAGGCCGTCGATGCGGATGTGGCCGGATCCCACGTCATAGAAGCGATACAGCAGCCGCGCGAGCGTGCTCTTGCCGCTGCCCGAATGACCCACAACCGCAACCGTGCCGCCGGCCGGTATCTGGAAACGGATGCCGTGCAGGATCTCGCGGCGCTCGTCGTAGGCGAAGCGCACATCCTCGAACTCGACCACCGGGCGCGTCGCCTGCAACACGCGGGCGTCGGCGCGGTCCTGCACCTCGCGGTTCTCGTCCAGCAGGTTCCACAGCTTTTCGATGTTGGTCAGCGCCTGCTTGACCTCGCGGTACATCATGCCGAGGAAGTTCAATGGCGCGGCCAGCTGCAGCAGGTAGGCGTTGACCAGCACCAGATCGCCAACGGTGAGCTCGCCCGAGACCACGCCCGAGGCCGCACGCCACATGAGCGCAGTGACACCGATCGAAATGATCGCGTTCTGGCCGACGTTGAGCACGGCCAGCGTCTTGTAGCTCAGCACCTCGGCCTCTTCCTTGGTGCGCAGGCTGGCGTCGAAGCGCTGGGCCTCGTGCTCTTCGTTATTGAAGTACTTGACTGTCTCGTAGTTGAGCAGCGAATCCACGGCCGAAGCGCTGGCGGCAGTATCGGCCTCGACCGAGGCGCGATAGAACCGGGTGCGCCACTCGGTGACGCGGATGGTCCAGATGACGTAGGCGACCAGGGTGATGCCGGTGATGATTGCGAAGCCGCTGTCGTAGAGCACCACCAGAACGATAGTCACCAGGGTGACTTCGATGATCGTCGGGAAGATGGTGTAGAGCGTCCAGTCGAGCAGGTCGGAGATCGAGCTGCCGCCGCGCTCGACGTCACGGCTGACGCCGCCGGTCTTGCGGTTCAGATGGAAGCGCAGGCTGAGCGCATGCAGGTGGCGGAACACCTTCAGCATCACCGTGCGCGCGCTGCGCGCCATGACCCGGGCGAACACGATCTGCCGCAGCTCGGTGAATACGCGCTCGGACAGGCGCGCCGCGCCGTAGGCCAGCAGCAGGCCGACCGGCAGCACGAGCATCAGGCTGGCGGCGTCGGACGGCAGGTTCAGCCCGTCGACCAGGTTCTTCAGAATCATCGGCACCGTCAGCCCGGCCAGCTTGGCGGTCAGCAGGCAGGCCAGCGCCAGCGCGATGCGGCCGCGGTAGGGCTTGAGAAACGGCAGCAGGGTGGCCACCACCGCGCGGGTGGTGCGACGGTGGTCAGCGGCAGGGGCGGGGGTATCCATCGCGGCAAGGTGAGGGCAGGACGCCCGTCGCGCAAGCGCCAAACGCGAAGCGGGCGCCCAGGGCGCCCGCTTCGGAGTCTCCAGCGCGGGCGCCAAGCGCCCGCGTGTGGCTCAGGCGTCCAGTGCGGACAGAACGGCCTCGGCCGACGACACCTTGAACTCGCCGGGGGCTTCGACGTGCAGCAGCTTGACCACGCCGTCCTCGGCATACAGCGCGAAGCGCTTGCTGCGCAGGCCCATGCCGAAGGCGGTGGCGTCGAGCTCAAGGCCGAGCGCCTGGGTAAAGGCGCCGTTGCCATCGGCCAGCATCATCAGGCCGTCCGGCGTGCTCTGGCTCTTGCCCCAGGCGCCCATGACGAAGGCGTCGTTGACCGCCATGCAGGCCACTTCGATGCCGCGGCGCTGGAACTCCTCGAACTTCTCGACGTAGCCCGGCAGGTGCTTGGCCGAGCAGGTCGGGGTGAACGCGCCAGGCACCGAGAACAGCACCACCTTCTTGCCCTTGAAGATTTCGTGCGTCGTTACCGCCTGCACGCCGTCGCGCAGCAGGTTCAAGGTGGCTTCGGGGAGGGAGTCGCCGATCTGGATGCTCATGGGCTGCGCCTGTGTGGGGGTGAACGGGCGCACAGGGTAGCCGGAAAGCGTGAAAGACCGGCGAGGAGGCCGCGCCGAGTTCGCGTGGGCTACCCTTGGCGCCCTCGTCCTGCCCGGAAGCTGCCCATGATCGTCGTCCATCATCTGGAGAAGTCGCGTTCGCAGCGCGTGCTTTGGCTGCTGGAGGAGTTGGGCCAGCCCTACGAGGTCAAGGTCTACAAGCGCGACCCCAAGACGATCCTGGCGCCGAAGTCGCTGATGAAGGTGCACCCGCTCGGCAAGTCGCCGGTGATCACCGACGGCGGTGTCACCGTCGCCGAATCGGGCGCAATCCTCGAGTATCTGGTGGAGCGCTACGACACGGCCGGCGCCTTCAAGCCCACACCCGGCACCCAGGCCGCGCTCGACTACCGCTACTGGCTGCACTACGCGGAGGGCTCGCTGATGACCCCGCTGATCCTGGCGCTGGTGTTCGCGCGGCTGCCGACCCAGCCCATGCCGTTCTTCGTGAAGCCCGTGGTCAAGGGCCTGTCTGCCAAGGTCATGGCCAACTATGTGCGGCCGCAGCTGCAGACCCACTTCCGCTTCGTCGAGCAGCACCTCGCGAAATCCGACTGGTTTGCCGGTGATGCGTTCTCCGCTGCCGACATCCAGATGAGCTATCCGCTGATGGCGGCGGTGGAGCGCAGCGGGCTGGAGCTGCCGCGGGTGCGTGACTTCGTGGCCCGGGTCAAGGCGCGACCGGCCTGGCAGCGCGCCGAAGCCGCGCATGGGCCCTTCGAGCTGCCGGGGGCAGACTGATGGACTTCGATTTCCCCTTCACCCTGGGCTTCATCCTGCTCACCGGGCTGGTGAGCTGGCAGTGCTTCGAGCGGCCCAGCCTGCTCGATCGACTCATGCTGTGGTCGCCGGCGGTGCAGCGCGGCCAGTACGAGCGCCTGTTCACCTACGGCCTGGTCCACGCCGACTTCGGCCACCTGCTGTTCAACATGATCACGCTGTTCTTTTTCGGGCGGATGATCGAGGGCTTCCTGGCCGAGCGCTTCGGCCTGTGGGCGTTTTCCTTCTTCTACCTCTCGGCGCTGCTGGTGTCGGTGCTGCCGGGATACTTCCGCCACGCCCGCGACCCGCACTACCGCACGCTGGGCGCCTCGGGCGCGGTGTCGGCGGTGCTGTTCGCTTTCATCCTGCTGGCGCCCTGGAACCTGATTTTCGTGTTCTTCCTGCCGGTGCCGGCGGTGATCTACGGCGCGCTCTATATCGGCTACAGCGTCTACATGGATCGCAGGGGCGATGACCGCATCAACCACAGCGCGCACCTGTGGGGGGCGGTCTATGGCCTGGTGTTCATGCTGATCGCCGAGCCGCGGGTGCTGCAGCATTTCCTCGCCCAGCTGTTCAACCCGATGGGCTGAGGACCGCCGGGATTGGGATTCGGGATTCGGGATTGGGATTGGGATTCGGGATTGGGGATTGGGGATTCGAGGGGCGTCGCTCCACGCAGACGCCGGCTTGAAGTCTGCGCGCCGGTCTTGCTCCCGTGTCCAGCCGTTGCTGGCTGGGCAGCAGGCTGACTCGCCGCGGTCTTCCAACCCTCGGCCAATCCCGAATCCCAAATCCCTAATCCCGGCTCTCACGCCGCCGCGGGCTATAATCCGCGGTCATTTCGCCCAGACCGAGGCGGGCCGAGCGGCCCCACGCATGCAGCACATCCGCAATTTCTCCATCATCGCCCACGTCGACCACGGCAAGTCCACGCTCGCCGACCGCATCATCCAGATCTGCGGTGGCCTGGCCGAGCGCGAGATGGAAGCCCAGGTCCTCGACTCGAACCCGATCGAGCGCGAGCGCGGCATCACCATCAAGGCGCAGTCCGTGTCCCTGCCGTACACGGCGCAGGACGGCAAGACCTACCAGCTCAATTTCATCGACACCCCCGGCCACGTCGATTTCAGCTACGAGGTGAGCCGGTCGCTGTCGGCCTGCGAGGGCGCGCTGCTGGTGGTGGATGCCGCCCAAGGCGTCGAGGCGCAGTCGGTCGCCAACTGCTATACGGCGGTCGAGCAGGGCCTCGAAGTGATTCCCGTGCTGAACAAGATCGATCTGCCGACGGCCGACTGCGAGCGCGTCAAGGCCGAGATCGAGGCGGTTATCGGGCTCGATGCGACCGATGCGCTGCAGGTGAGCGCCAAGACCGGCCTGAACGTGCGCGATGTCCTCGAAGCCATCGTCCAGCGCATTCCGCCGCCGAAGGTTGGCGACACCGATCGCCTGCAGGCGCTGATCATCGACTCCTGGTTCGACAACTACCTGGGCGTGGTCTCGCTGGTGCGCGTGGTGCAGGGCGACCTGATCCCCGGCGAGAAGATCCAGGTCATGTCCACCGGCCGCGTCCATCAGGTCGATCAGGTCGGCGTGTTCACGCCCAAGCGTCTGGTCAAGGACAGGCTGGGTCCGGGCGAGGTCGGCTGGATGTGCGCCTCGATCAAGGATGTGCACGGCGCGCCGGTCGGCGACACCATCACGTCGGCAGCCAAGCCGGCCGCGCAGCCGCTGCCCGGCTTCCAGGAGATGCAGCCGCGCGTGTTCGCCGGCCTGTTCCCGGTCGATGCCGAGGACTTCCCGGCCCTGCGCGAGGCGCTCGAGAAGCTGCGCTTGAACGATGCCGCCCTGCGCTTCGAGCCGGAAAGCTCGGAGGCCATGGGCTTCGGCTTCCGCTGCGGTTTCCTCGGCATGCTGCATCTTGAGATCGTGCAGGAGCGTCTGGAGCGCGAATACGACCTCGATCTGGTCACCACGGCACCGACCGTGGTGTACGAGGTGCTGACCACCGACGGCGAGACCCTGACCCTCGACAACCCGGCCAAGCTGCCGGCGGTCAACAAGATCGACGAGATCCGCGAGCCGATTATTCTCGCCAACGTGCTGACTCCGCCCGACTACGTCGGCAACGTCATCAAGCTGTGCGAAGAGAAGCGCGGCGTGCAGAAGAACATCCAGTACATGGGCAGCCAGGTGCAGATCAGCTACGAGCTGCCAATGGCTGAGGTGGTGCTCGACTTCTTCGACCGCCTGAAGTCGGTGAGCCGCGGCTATGCCTCGCTCGACTACCACTTCCAGCGCTTCGAGCCAGGCCCCTTCGTGCGTCTCGACGTGCTGATCAACGGCGACCGCGTCGACGCGCTGTCGATGATCTGCCACCGCATGCATGCCGACCGTCGCGGCCGCGACATCTGCGAGCGCATGCGCGAGCTGATCCCCCGGCAGATGTTCGACGTCGCCATCCAGGCCGCGATCGGCGCGCAGATCATCTCGCGCTCCACGGTCAAGGCACTGCGCAAGAACGTGCTGGCCAAGTGCTACGGCGGTGACGTCAGCCGCAAGCGCAAGCTTCTCGAGAAGCAGAAGGAAGGCAAGAAGCGCATGAAGCAGGTCGGCAGCGTGGACATTCCGCAGGAAGCCTTCCTGGCCGTGCTGCAGGTCGACAACAAGTAAGCACGGCGCCCTCCGCTTCGTTTTCGTCAAACACCCACTCCCTGGAACGCCCCCAACGTGAACTTCGACTTCGCTGCCCTGCTGGTTGGTCTGGCCGCATTCACCGGAATCGTCTGGGGCATTGACGCCCTGTTCTTTGCCCGAGCACGCGCCGAGCGCGCCCAGGCGAACTCCAGCCTGGGCACGGAGGTGGTACGCGAGCCGATCCTGGTCGAGTACTCGCGCTCGTTCTTCCCGGTCATCCTGATCGTGCTGATCGTGCGCAGCTTCCTGGCCGAGCCGTTCCGCATTCCGTCCAGCTCGATGATGCCGAACCTGCAGGATGGCGATTTCATCCTGGTCAACAAGTTCACCTACGGCCTGCGCCTGCCGGTGCTGGATACCAAGATCATCGAGATGGGCTTGCCTGAGCGCGGCGATGTGGTGGTGTTCCGCTACCCGGTGAATCCGAAAGAGAACTACATCAAGCGCGTGGTGGGTCTGCCGGGCGACGAGGTCGTGTATCGCAACAAGACGATCTTCATCAACGGCGAGCCGCAGGCGCAGGAGCGCATCGGTCGCTACATCGGCGTGGGTGCGGGGCGCGAGATGGACGGTGCCGATCACCTGCGCGAGACGCTCGGCGAGCGCCAGCACCAGATCCTGATGCGTCCGAATCAGCTGGGCCGGCAGGGCGAGGGCCGCTGGGTGGTGCCGGAAGGCCAGTACTTCGTGATGGGCGACAACCGCGACAACAGCGCCGACAGTCGCGTCTGGGGCTTCGTTCCGGAACAGAATCTGGTCGGCCGCGCCTTCCTGATCTGGTTCAACAGCGACTTCGAGTTCGGCCGCATCGGCCAGGGCATCGAGTAATCGCCATGCAGGCGGACTGGCGCCCCGGTGCAGGCATCGAGGCGCTGCGCCTCCGGGCGCGCCTGAATCACTGCATCCGCGCCTTCTTCGAGTCGCGCGGCGTGCTCGAAGTGGAAACACCGCTGATGTCGGCGGCCGGCAACACCGAGCCGAACATCCGCAGCTTCGCGCTCGACTACAGCGGCCCGCACGCAGGCGGCTCCCGGCGTCGCTATCTGCGCACCTCGCCCGAGTTTCCACTGAAGCGCCTGCTGGCTGCGGGCATCGGCGACTGCTACGAGCTGGGCCGGGTCTTCCGCGACGGCGAGTGCGGCGGTCGCCACAACCCAGAGTTCACCATGCTCGAGTGGTACCGGCTGGGCATCGACCATTACCGCTTGATGGATGAGGTGGCCGAGCTGCTGTGCGCGGTCTTCGCCCTGCTTGGGCGGACGCTGAAGCTCCGCCGTTCGAGCTATCGCGATCTGTTCCGCGAGCATGTCGGGATCGACCCTGCGTTGGCCAGCGAGGACGAGCTGCGCGCGGCGCTGTCAGGACATGACATCGATGCTTCCGGGCTGGAGCGCGACGACTGGCTCGACCTGCTGCTGACCCATCGCATCGAGCCGGCGCTGCCGCGCGACGAGCTGCTGCTGCTCTACGACTTTCCTGCCAGCCAGTGCGCGCTGGCGCGGGTGGTGGGCGAGGGCGCCGAAGCGCACGCCTGCCGCTTCGAGGCCTATGTCGGCGGGGTCGAGCTGGCCAACGGCTACCACGAACTGAGCGACGCGCGCGAGCAGCGCGCCCGCTTCGAGCGCGACAACCAGCGTCGCCGCGCGCGCGGCGATACTCCTCTACCGCTGGATGAGCACCTGCTGGCCGCTCTGGAGCATGGCCTGCCCGACTGCGCGGGCGTGGCGCTGGGCGTGGATCGGCTGATGATGCTGCTGAGCGGCAGCAAGCGGATCGACCAGGTCATTGCCTTCGCTGGGCCAAGGGCTTGAGGAGCGGGGAGGCGTTAGGAGTGAGTGGAGAGGAGCTAGGAGTGAGTGGGTGGAGCTAGGAGTGAGGAGCGAGAGCTTCGCAGCCGCGCGCGGCCGCGGGGCGAGGGCAGCAGATGCGGTGCGCGGGCTCTGTCTCTTGATTACCATCGCGCCAGATCTCGCCTCGCGCCCGCTCACTCCTCACTCCTCTCCACTCACTCCTAGAAGTGAGAGCTACGCAGCCCCGCGCGCCGACGGCAGCAGATGCCGCGAGCGGAGCTCTGTCTCGTGAGTACCATCGCGCCAGACCTCGCCTCGCGCCCTCTCACTCCTCACTCCTCTCCACTCACTCCTCATTCCTCTCAACTCGTTCCTGGCTCTCAGAACTCCCAACGCCCGCCGATCGACAGCAGCCAGTGGCTGATGTTGTCGTCCTGCAGGCGGCGTTCGTATTGCAGGAATCCGCTGCGTCCGCCCGGGAACAGTGCGCTCACCCCAAGGCCGAGGTTGAGGTGGCTCTGGTCGATCGCAGCTCCGCTCTGGGTGAACACGCCGCCGGTCGGGTCGGCGAGGAAGCGGGCGTCGAGCCGCGAGGGGTCATCGCTGAACTCGCGGCTGTACTCGAGCAGCAAGCTGGGCAGCAGCACGCCCCAATCGAAGCTGTAGGCGCGCGAGGCGCGGCCGCCCAGGACACCCTCAAGGCTGCTCCAGCGCGGCGACTGCACGCCGAGGCCAAAGCCTTCACCGGCGCGGCCGCCAATCAGCCGCTCCTCGAAGGCGTCGTACTCGACTTGGCTGAACTGCCCGCGCAGGTAGGCGCCCAGGCTCCAGGCGCGATGCTGCCAGTCGCGGCCCAGGGCAAGGCTGCCGCCCAGCAGATTGGCATCGGTCTCGGCCAGGGCGAGCTGGTCGACGCTCAGGTTGCCCAAGCGGAAGCGCAGGCGTCGAGTGAGATCGAAGCGGCTGCGACCGAGGCTCAGGTTGGCGTCGAGGTAGGCGTCTTTTGGCAGCCAGAGGCTGGCGTAGGCCGAGACTGCGCTGCCGCGGCTCTTGAGCTCGCCGCGGCCCTCGGCGAGATCGGTGCTGTCGCGGTTCAGGCCCACCGCAGCGCCAGCGACGAAGCGGTCGCTGAAGCGATAGTCGACGCCGGCGGTCACGCTGCCGAGCTGGTAGTCGAAGGCCGGGTTCAGGCCGACACCGCGCGAGCGGCCGCGGCCCAGGCTGCCGTTGACGAAGGCGCCCCAACGCTCAAAGCTGGCCCCAGCCTCTTCCTGCACGCCCTCGCCATCGGCCAGCGCCGCCAGTGCGGGCAGGGCCGACAAGGGCAGGCTGCCGTCGGGCGTGTTCAAGCCCAGTTCGATCTGCACGCGCGGGCCACCGCGCAAGGCGCGCTGACGCTGGTCGAGGTTACCGGTCTGGCCGCGCATGGCTTCGTCGCCGGCGCGCGCGAGGTTCAATCCGACGTCGTTGGGCAACTGCGACAGCGCGGTTCCGACCGCCCCGGGGTCACCGCCGGCGGCGCCGGAGAAATCGGCGCAGCGGGCAAGCAGATCGCGCTGGGCGGCGGTCGGATTGGCGAGTGCAGCCAGCGCCGTGCAGGCGCGGTCGAGCACGTCGGCGATTTCGCGCTGGCGCGGCGTCAGCTGTGACAACTGCCCGAGCCCCGCGTTGAGCGTGAACTCGACGCGGGCTTCGCTGCCTTCGATCGTGGCCTGCACGCGGGCTTCGCCGGGCAGGGCAAGGCGCGCGCGCACGCTGGCCCGGCCGCCAGCGTCGGTGGTGCTGGTTTCGGCGTCGAGCCGGGCGCTGGCGCTGCTCCAGCGCAGGCGCTGGCCCGGCGCGGGCGCGCCCGCTGCATCGAGCACGCGCACCACCAGCGGCGCGCTGTCCACGCCCGGCGGCAAGCGCTGGGCGTTGCCGCTGACGATCTCGAGACGCGTGCCGGGCAGGGCCCCCGCTTGCGCGGTGAAGACCTGTTCCGCGCCACCGGCCAGGCGCACGCCCACGGTCTGCGGGCCGGGCTCCGGGCCGAGCGTCCAGCGCGCCCGGGCTTCGCCATTGGCGTCAGTGCTGGTGGTGGTTTCGCTCAATCGTCCGCCGCCCGAGAGCACGCGCCATTCGACCGGAATGCCGGCCGCGCGGGGTTCGATCCGCACCACCAGCGGCTGCGCCAGCGCGCTGCCGGCGGCGGCGGACTGGTTGTTGCCGGCGACCGGCTGCAGTGCACCCTCGACCGTCTCGATGCGGAAGCGCACTTCGAGATCGGCATTGATGCGCGCGAGGATCTGCGAGCTGCCGGCCGCGCCGCCGAACTCCAGCGGCACGCGGGCGCGGCCTTCGGCGTCGGTGAGGCTGCTGGTCTGGAGCGGGCGCGCGGGGCCGGAGAGGCTGCTCCACTGCACGCTGATGCCGGCTGCGGGTCGACCGTTGACGGTGTGGCGCACCACCAGGTCGCTGCCGCGCGCGCCGCGCACGCCGACCTGGGCATCGCCGGCCTCGATCTGCAGGCTGGTTTCGCCGCCAACGGCTGCGAACAGGGTGAACTCCGCGCTGGCGCTGGGATCGTCGCTGCGCGTGGCCAGCACCCGCAGCGGCCCGGCGGCCAGCGAGGTCAAGCGCACCTGCGCCGACAGTCGGCCGTCGGCACCGGTAAGGTCCGCGCCGGGCAGGACCTCGGCGACGCCCTCGGGCTGCACGCTGAACTGGATGCGCACGCCCGACGCGGCGCGGCCGTCATCGGTGGCCGCCAGCAGCAGCGGTCGCGCCAGCAGGCTGCCGGGAACGCCGCTCTGGCCGCTGCCCTCCAGTGCCTCCAGGCGGCGTTGGGCAGGTGCGGTGCCGGCGCTGGCGCGCAGCGCCACCTGCGCGCCGCTGTCTTCGCGCAGGCCGCGCAGCGCCACCTCGCCCTGGGCATTCGCCGAAAGCCGCACGCGGAAGCTGGCGCGGCCCTGACTGTCGGTGTTGGCGACCGCGGGGGTGGCCTCGACCAGGCCTGCGACCACCGAGCCCAGACGGACGGGAATGCCGGATTCGGGGGCGCCATCGCGAAGCGCCTGCAGCACGATCGGAAAGGCCAGATCCGTGCCGGCCGGTGCGCGCTGTCCATCGCCCGATAGCACCCGGAGCTGTCCGCCCGCGACCTCGACACGGAAGCGCGCGCTGCCGCCGGTGAGACCGGGGCCGGGTTCAAAGCGCGCCGTGATCTCGTAGACCCCCGGCGCGCCCGGCGTGAAGCGGTTGCTGGCCACACCCTGGGTGTCGCTGCGCGAGTTGGTGTCGGCCAACTGCCCCGAGCCGGCGCTCCAGGTGACCAGTCCATCCACGACGGGCACATCCACACCCGCCGCACCCTGCCGCCACAGCTGCGCGTTGAGCAGATACGTGCCGCCGAACGGCGGCACCTGTGGCCGCGCTTCGATGCGATAGCGTGAGGCGCGCACGCCGACCACAGCCTGCGTCCGCGGCAGGCCCGGGCTGGCGATCTCGACCACGATCGGGTTGGTGCTGCGACCGGCGGTCAGACTGGGGCTGCGCGTGCGGCCGCTGGCGTCGGTGCGTTCGATGTGCAGGCCGCTGCCATTGCCAAAACCGCCTTCGCCGCTGCTGATGTAAAAACTGACCTCGGCATTGGCCAAGGGGGCGGGCGCGCCGTTGCCGACCGGCCCGCTGAGCAGCACTTCGATGCCGCCTGCCGTGGTGTCCTCGCTGAACACAGCGGCGGGTGCATCGAGCACCTCGATGCTGCCGGTCGAACCCGCGCCCACAGTCACGGTGAACGACTGGAGGCTGGGCGGGAACAGCGGGCTGGCGGAAAAGCCTGCCTGGACGACATAGGTGCCCGGCTGGGAGGCCAGGAACACCGCGCTGCTGGCGCCCGTGGTTGTGGTCAAGCCGCTGTTCTGCGGGCTCAGCTGTGCGCCAGCGGGGCCGGAGACCAACTGCCAAAGCACCTGCGCGCCGACCGGCGCGCTCAAGGTCTGGGCCTGCCGCGTGAGCAGGGCCTGCAGCGTCAGCGCTGTGCCCGGCACGGTGCTGGTGGCGCCCGCGCCGGGGCTGAGGCTGTAAACCACCGCCTCGATCGGAATCACGGTGCTGACCAATGGATCATCGCCGCGAGTGGCTCGAAACAGCCCTGGCCCCGGCACGGGTGGCGCCTGCAGAACGTTGGGCGCCAGTCCGGTGGCGTCGGCGGGCGTGTTGGCCTGCTGCACTGAGCCGCCGCCGCTCACGACCGCCCAGTTCACCGCCACGCTGGGCGCGGGAATGCCGCCGTCGGTTACGCGTACCGCGACCGGCACCGGCGCTCCGGGCGGCGCTTCCGTCGGCGTGCCGCCCAGCAGGCTGATCTCGCGCGGGCCGCCGAGGATGTTGACCGTGAGCGTGGGATTGGGCGGCGTCGCAGCCTCGCAGCCGCTGACGCAGGCCGCTTGCCAGGTGATGGTGCCGCCACCCGCGGCGGGCGTCGTGACGTTCAGGGTCTGCGGCGCCGAGTTGCCGATCAGACTGCCGGTCAACGGGGCGATGAGCGTGCCGGCGGTCGTGTTCGCGGACACGCTGATCGCGTAGTTCGCGAGGGTGCAGACGCCCACGCCGGAATCGACGGCGCGCAGCGAGACCGTGATGCTGCTGGCTGGCTGCAGGTTGAGTGGCGAGGATTCGGCAAACTCGAGGCGACAGCCCGTCGCCTGCACGGCGCTGTGGCCGAGCAGAAGCACTGCTGTCGCGGCCAGCCGCTGCGCGCCAATGCGCCGGAGCAAGGTGCGGATCGTGGCCATTGGCGGGGCTCCTGCGGGCTGCGGTGTCATGGCGGGTTCCGACTGGCGGTCAAGCGGCCCAGTCCGAGGGCCGGAACGTGACCAAAGTCACGCGAGTATACTCGCGGCTTCACAACGCGTTCAGGCAATCGCCGGAGGTGTGGCATGAGCGGCAGTGTGCTGTCTCGCTTTGCGTTCGGCGCCCTGGGCGCGGCTCTGGTTCTGGCAGGCGCGCTGGCGGCGCCGGGGGCGGCGACGGCCGCCGCGGTCGCCACACCGGAAGACCTGCTGATCGTCGATTGCCTGCTGCCGGGTCAGGTTCGACGCCTCGGGGCGCAGGCCAACTTCCTGTCAGCGCGTCGACCGGTACGCACCACCCAGGCCGACTGCGCGATTCGCGGCGGCGAGTATGTCGCCTTCGATCGCGCCGACTACCGCACCGCGATGAAGGTCTGGCTCGGCGCGGCCGAGTCCGGCGACGCCGAAGCGCAGAACTACGTCGGCGAGATCCTGATGAAAGGCTTGGGCACGGCACCCGACCCGCTGGCGGCTGCGGGCTGGTTCGAAAAGGCCTCCGCCCAGGGCCACAAGCGCGCCAAGGCCAATCTCGCCCTGCTGCTGGAGCAGGGCCAGGGCGTGGCGGCCGATCCCCTGCGTGCGCTGAACCTGTACCGCGAGTCCGCCGGCGCCGGCGACGAACTGCTCTACGCCTCGGTGGTGCGGGTGGAGTTCGAAAAGCGCGACGCGACCATCGCCGCGCAGCGCGAGCAGATCGCGGCGCTGGAGCAGCGCGTGGCGGAACTCGAGGCCGAGCTGGCGCAGCGTCGCGCCGATGCCGCTCGCGCGCGCAGCGAGGCCGAGCGCCTGCGCAGCCAGCTCGCCGAGGTGCGCGAACGCGCCGGCGCCGAGCGCGCCGACCTGCAGGCGATGCGCAGCCGCATCGAAGCGCAGGAGAACGAGCTGCAGAGCCTGCGTGAGCGGCTGGCGGCGCAGCGCGAATCGGTCAAGCGGCGCGAGGCCCAAGCCGCGGAACTGGCCAGTGCGCAGGCGGCGGACGCGGCTGCGCTGGAGGAGCAGCGCCAGCGCGTGCAGCGCGCGATCGAGTCCGGCCAAGCCTCGGCCGCGGCGCTGGAATCGCAGGCCGCGGCGGCCGCATCGTCGACCGAGCGCGAGCGCGCCGCCTATGCCGAGCAGCTTGCCGCGATGGAGCGCGAACTCGAGGCGCGCAAGCAGGAAGACTGGCAGCTGATGAAGCTGCTCGAAACCCAGCTCGCCGAGCGCGACAGCGTGCTGCGCGAGCAGCAGCTCGCCATCGTCGCGCTGGAGCAGCAGGTGGCTCTGGCCGGTGGCGGGGTGCTGGCGAGTGTCCTGCCGCAGCTGGAAGTGATCAGCCCCTCGCTGGTGCTCACCCGCGGCGGTGGCGGTGGCGCCGCGCGCAGCGCTCCCGGACGCCAGGCGGTGGTGGGCCGGGTCTCCCAGCCGAACCGCATCGAGCGTCTCAGCGTCAACGAGCTGCCGGTGGTGCTGGCCGACAACGGCCTGTTCCGCGCCAGCGTCGAAGTGCCGCCGGGCGGGCTCGACGTGCGCATCGAGGCGCTGGGTCGCGGCGGCGAAGTCGCCGAGCTGAGCTTCAGCCTGCTCGCTACTGAGGCCGCGAACGCCGAAGCGCCGTCCTCCAGCCCCGCACCCGGACGGCTGCCGGACTCGATCCAGCTTGGCCGCTTCCATGCGCTGGTGATCGGCAACAACCGCTACAGCGACGCGCGCTTTCCGGCCTTGGGCAGCGCCGTCAACGACGCGACAGCAGTGGCCCAGCTGCTGCGCGAACGCTATGGCCATGAGACCCGCCTGCTGCTCAACGCCACCCGCATGGACGTGCTGAGTGCGCTCGCCGAGCTGCGCCAGACCCTGAAGCCCGAGGACAACCTGCTGGTCTACTACGCCGGCCACGGCGAGCTGTCGGCCGACGGCCGCGAGGGCTACTGGATTCCGGTCGATGCCCGCGGCGCTGACGCCTCCAGCTGGATCTCCAACCGCGCGGTGTCGGACCTGCTGGAGGGACTCGCCTCTCGCCATGTGCTGGTGGTGGCCGACTCCTGCTACTCGGGCGCCCTGGCCGGTGCCGGCGTGCCGAGCTACGCGGCCACCGAGCCTGACGCCGACTGGGCCGAGTGGGTGCGCAGCCTGAGCAGCTCTCGCTCGCGTCTGGCCCTGACCTCGGGCGGCCTGCAGCCGGTGCCGGACGCCGGCAGCGGCCGCCACTCCTACTTCGCCCGCGCCTTCCTGAACGTGCTGCAGGACAACAACCGCGTGCTCGAAGGCGCCCGCCTGTACCGCGAGATCAACGCCTCGCTGGCGCTGGCCGCCCTCGACGCCCCGATCTCGCAGGTGCCGCAGTACGCGCCGATCCAGTTCGCCGGGCACGAGGCGGGGGAGTTTTTCTTCAGGCCGCTTTGAAGCGACGGGATTGGGGATTGGGGATTCACAGCCGCCGGAGTCGCGCGTGGCGTAGTCGCCCTGCCTGTGGATTGGTTTCGCATCGCGCCCTTGGCTTCAGCCGCAGCCTCGACGCTTGCGGGCTTGGAATCCCCAATCCCCAATCCCCAATCCCCAATCCCCGCTTCAGACCGTCCTACACCCCAAGGCCTGCAGCACCCCGTGCACCGCCGGGATCTGCGCCAGCCAGGGCGCGGCCAGGGTCAGCAGGCCGGAGGTGATGACGAGGGCGGCCGCGGCGCGGCGGGCGCCGGGGCGCTGCAGCCAGCGCAGCGCACGGGCGCCGCTGTAGGTCAGCGGCAGCATCAGCGGCAGGGTGCCAAGGCCGAAGCTGGCCATGATGAGGGCGCCCTGTAGGGCGTCAGCGCTGAGCCATGCGGCTGAGAGCAGGGTCAGGCTCAGGCCGCAGGGCAGCCAGCCCCAGAGCAGGCCCATCGCGAACTGTCGCGGCGCGGTATTGGCCGGCAGCAGGCGCCGCTGCAGCGGCGCCAGTCGCGCCCACAGCGCGGCGCCCGGCTTGGCAAACAGGTTGAAGCCAGCGCCGGGGAACAGCATGCGCAGGCCGACCAGTACCAGCACCGCGCCCACCGCCATGCGCGCGCCGAGCAGCAGGGCATCGCTGCGCGCGAGTGCGATCAGACCCGCGCCGAAGCCACCCACGAGCAGACCCGCCAAGGTGTAGCCGGTGATGCGACCGAGGTTGCTGCGCCAGGCCATGCGCCAGGCCTCGCCCGGCGTCTGCGCGCGCGCGCTGACCGCGATGCCGGCGGCGACGCCGCCGCACATGGCCACGCAGTGCACGCCGCCGAGCAGGCCGGCGACCAGGGCGGCGCCCAGGCTCAGCCAGTCAATGGGCATACGGCGTCGCGTCGAGTCATGGCGGCTCCTGCTCGGCCTGCGAGCGCGCTTCGGCGGTGTCCTTCAGCGCGCCGTCCTTGCGGTCCTCGGCGAGGATGTCGATGGCCGGGGTGTCGAGATCGTCGAACTGCCCGCGCTTCACTGCCCACCAGAACGCCCAGACCGCGAGACCCAGCAGCACCAGGCTGACCGGCACCAGGTAGATCAGAACGCTCATCCGCTGGCCTTGGCCGATGCTGGAGGCAGCATTCTCCCCGCATCCGGCAGCGTCCACGCAGCGCTGCGTCCGAGCCGCAGCGCGTTGAGCGTGACCAGCAGCGACGAGCCGGCCATGCCCAGCGCCGCGATCCACGGCGTCACCCAGCCGGCGGCGGCGAAGGGCAGGGCGATGGCGTTGTAGAGCAGGGCCCAGGCGAGGTTCTCGCGGATCATCCGGCGCGTGCGCTGGGCCAGCTGAACCACCTGCGGCAGGCGCATCAGGCGCTCGCCCGACAGCACGATATCGGCGGCGCGGTGCGCCATCGGCGCGCCGCAGGCCAGCGCGATCGAGACATCGGCGCCGCCCAGCACCGGCGCGTCGTTGATGCCGTCGCCCAGCATCAGCACGCGATGGCCCTGCGCCTGCAGTTCGCGCAGGCGGACCAGCTTGGATTCCGGCGTGGCGCGCGCCGACCAGCGCGCGATGCCGAGCGCGCGCGCCGTGGCCTGCACTGCCTCCGGCGCATCGCCGCTCAGCACTTCGACGTCCAGACCCTGGGCCTTGAGCGCGGCGATCGCCTCGCGCGCATCGCTGCGCGGAGCATCGACGAGCTCGAAGCGGGCGAAAGCGCGTGCGCCGTCGCCCAGCCAGACGCCGGGCAGATCGCGATCCAGTCCTGCGGCGAAGCGGGCGTGGCCGATGCGCCAGCTTCGGCCTTCGACGTCACCGGCGACACCGGCGCCGGCGGTGACTTCGATGGCCTCCGCGCGCGGTGCGGCGAGGCCTGCGAAGGCGCGCGCCAGCGGATGGCCGGCGTCGCGTTCGAGCGCGGCGGCAATGCGGGTGACGGCCTCGGCATCGAGCTCGCCCAGCACCTCGACGCGCGCGATCTGCGGGCTGCCGGTGGTCAGCGTGCCGGTTTTGTCCAGCAGCACGGTGTCGACTTCGGCCAGATCGCTCAGCGCGTCGCCGCGCAGGGGCAGGGCACCGAGCTTGGTCAGCGCATTGCCGGCGGTGGCGAGTGCAGCCGGAATCGCCAGCGACAGCGCGCAGGGGCAGCTCACCACCAGCACCGCCAGCATCACCTCGAAGGCGCGCTCGGGGTGGAACTGCCACCACACTGCAAATGTGAGCGCCGCCGACACCAGCAGGGCAGCGACGAAGTGGCCGGCCACGCGATCGGCGATCTGCGCCACGCGGGGCCGCGCGTTCTGCGCGCGTTCGACCAGTTGAGTCAGATGCGAGAGACGCGTGTCCTGGCCGGTGCGGGTGATGCGCAGTTGCAGCGGCTGCAGGCGCGCGACGCTGCCGGCATAGACCTCGTCGCCTTCGCGTTTGGCCACCGGCGTCGATTCGCCGCTGAGCAGGGCTTCATCGACTTCGGCGGCCGCCATGTCGAGCACGCCATCGGCCGGAAGCGCTTCGCCCACCGGCACCCGCACGCGGTCGCCCACCGCCAGCGCCGCCACCGGCACCTGCTCGGCCTCGTCGCCTGCATCGAGCCGCCAGGCCAAGGCGGGCCGCGCCTGCGCCAGCGCATCCACCGCAGCATTCGCGCGCTGCCGCGCCATGCGTTCGAGGTAGCGCGCCACCAGCAGGAAGAACACGAACATCACCGCGGCGTCGAACCACACGTGGGCGCCGCCGCGCAGGGTTTCGACGAGGCTCGCGACATATGCCAGCAGCACCGAGCTGGCGATCAGCGTGTCCATGCCGAGGCGACGCTGGCGCCACTCGCTGACCATGCCCGCGAGAAACGGCCAGCCCGCGTAGAACACCACGGGCGCCGAGACGCCGAAGGTGATCCAGCGGAAGAAGTCGCGCGTGGCCGGCGCCATCTGGTTGGCGAAGTCCAGATACAGCGCCTCCGCGAACATCATCGCCTGCAGGCTGCCCAAGCCCGCCACGCCGAGACGCAGCAGCAGCTGCCGGCGCTCGGCGGCGCGGGCGCGCTCCAGCCCCTCGCCGGGCGAGAGATGCGGCGCATAGCCGAGGCCGGCGAGACGTTCGAGTGCCGACGACAGGCGCAGCTGCGCCGGCCGCCAGCGCAGACGCACGCGCCCGCTGATCGCGTTCGACTGCACGTCCTCCACGCCGTCCAGCGTGCTGAGCGCGCGATCGATCAGCCAGGCGCAGGCTGCGCAGCGCATGCCGTCGACGATCAAGGTCAGCTCGCGGCAGTCCGGTGCCTCGGTCGGCACGCGGCTGTGCTCGTGCAGCACGTCCTCGCGGTCGAAGGCGCTGTAGTCCTGCGCGTCCTCGCCGACCCGGCGGCCCTGCTCCTCGCGCAGCGTGTAGTAGTCGCCGAGACCTGCCTGCTCGATGAAGCGCGCAGCGCCCGCACAGCCGCCGCAGCAGAACGCGCGCTGCGTGCCCTTGAACTCGGCCAGCACCGGGGCGGCCGGCAGCGGCTCGCCGCAGTGGTGACAGGCGGGGCTGCGCATGTCCATGCCAGGACTCAACCGCCCGACAGCATGGGGATGAGTTCGCTGTGAGTCGCGCCGGGGTCGAGCCGGCCGCCGACACGCCAGCGGTGATCGGGCGCGGACAGCTCGATGTTCCAGGCCTGCCCCTTGGCGCCGTCCACCCGGCCGTGCCAGGTCTCGCCTGCCTGCACCAGCCGGACTTCGAGGTCGCGGCTGGCGCGGCCGGCGTGCAGCAGGCGCAGGGTCAGAGCCGGCGTGTTCTCGCCAAGGCCCTGCATCCGCGCAGCAATGGCGCCTGTCTCCACGTCGATGCTCAGTTCGCCGCGAAGGCCCAGTTCGATCGCGCGGCGGTCGGCCGCGATGTCGGCATCCTGGATCTGCAGGGTGCGGCGCACGACGTCGGGCACGGCGTCGGTGCTGCCGGAGCGGATCGCGATGGCGAGCGTGCTCAGCCCGGCGACAACGGCGGTCATCGGCAGGGCGATGACCAGCCAGACCATGGGTTCGCGGAACCAGGGGCGGACGGACGGATTGGAGCTCATGGGCGGATCGACCGGGGGCGGCGCAGGCCGCGAAGGCGACAGGTTAGCCGCCGCGGCCGTAAGCGCTTTGAGGTCGATCAATCCGCGGCGCGCGTTCGGCGCCGCTGTCCGGCAGTTCACCGCGGCGCCGTCCGTGGCGACCGCGGTGTCCCGGGGACGTCCAGGGCTCAGTTCGATCGTTCGAACACGCCCGTCCAACAATCAGGACAACGCTGAAGAATTCAGCGTTGCCGCGCGCCATGGAGGGCGCGCCCGCGGATCGAGCACGCAGGTGCTTGATCCCGCGCAAGCGAGTCCGGACCTGTGCCGGACTCGCGACCACGTATCAAGGCCAGGAGGGACTTGATCCGTGTTGCCTTAGGAATCCGGAACGGCCGGGGAGGACCGTTCCGGAGGCCGGGCTGCATCCTGTGGAGTGCACGCACAGGAGGGGAGAGCGGCCCGACAGTGTTCCTACTCGTAAAACGCTGACGGTTTCGATCATCGGCGCAAGCCGCCGCCTCTGATTCACGCTTCGCGCGGCGCTCAGCCGCCCAGCGCTGCGCGTGGAAGCGCTCGCTTCAGGCGGCCACCGCCGGAGCGCTCTGGATGGCAGCGTGCGCCGCCGCCAGGCCCTGCTGGCGATTCTCGGGTGAAAGGCTGAGGCCTTCGGCGCGCAGGATCTCGATGCTCGGAATGCCGAGGAAGGCGAACACCTGGCGCAGGTAAGCCTCCTGGAAGTCGGCCGGGCTCGCATCTCCGTACACGCCGCCGCGGGTGCTGGCGACGATCACGCGCTTGCCGCCGGCCAAGCCTTCCGGGCCATGGGCCGTATAGCGGAAGGTGACGCCGGCCACCGCGATGCGATCGATCCAGGCCTTGAGCGTGGAGGGCAGGCTGAAGTTGTACATCGGCGCGCCGATCACGACGACGTCGGCGGCGAGAAACTCATCCAGCACGGTCTTGGCCAGCGCGGCCTCGGCGGGGTCGCTCTTCGCCAGGGTGGCGCCGGTGAAATGCGGCAGCGGCTGCGCGTCGAGATCGCGATAGCTGACCTCGACGTGCGGGCTGTCGGCGCGCAGCTGGCGCACCACGGCAGCGGTGAGTTCACGGCTCGCGGACGCAGTACCGAGTGCGCTCGAATCGATGTGCAGGATCTTCATGGCTGTGCTCCGGGGTGGACGGTGGTGCACAGCTTGATTGTCCCGATGGTTGCGATAAACCCGACAAGAAGGCACGCTCCGTTGCGCTGGTGGAACGAACCAGCGAGGCCTCGCCCCAAGCCTTCGATGGCCCCGCGCCTCAACACCGCCGCCATCCGCTCTCTCGAATCCCGAATCCCCAATCCCGAATCCCCGCTCTCAAATGCACGACCTCAACGATCTGCAGTACTTCGCCCTGGTGGTCGAACACGGCGGCTTCTCCAAGGCCGAGCGCGCCAGCGGCATGCCGAAGTCGCGGCTGTCGCGACGCATCACCGCGCTCGAGGACTCGCTGGGCGCGCGCCTCCTGCAGCGCTCCACGCGGCGCTTCGCGGTCACTGATCTCGGCCAGAGCGTCTATCGACACGCTCGCGCCATGCTCGATGAAGCCCAGGCCGCGCGCGAGGTGGTGGAGCGCCAATCCGCAGTGCCGCGCGGTCTGGTGCGGATCAGTGCGCCGGTGGCGATTGCCCAGCGTCAGCTGGCCCTGCTGCTGCCCGAGTTCCTGGAGCGCTACCCCGAGGTGCGCGTGCAGCTGCACGTCAGCAACCGCCGGGTGGATCTGATCAACGAGGGCATCGACGTCGCCCTGCGCGTGCGCACGCGGCTCAACGACGACGGCAGCCTGATCCTGCGCAGCTTCGCCCAGATCAACGAGTTCCTGGTCGCAAGCCCGCGCTATCTGGAGCGCAGCGGTCGTCCGCGCCATCCGGTCGACCTGGCCGCTCACGCCTGCCTGTCGATGAGCGAGGAGCCCGGCCAGCAGCGCTGGGAGCTGCATGGCCCGGAAGGCGCGATCGAGCGGGTCGACTTCCAGCCGCGGCTGATGGCGCACGACTTTCCAGTGCTGCGCGAAGTCGCCGCTGCCGGCCACGGCATCGCCCTGCTGCCGGAGACGGTCTGCGCCGATCTGCTGGGCGCGGGGGCGCTGGAGCGCGTGCTGCCCGACTGGAGCCTGCCGCAGGGCATTTTCCATGCGGTCTTCCCCTCGCGCAGCGGCCTGCTGCCTTCGATTCGCGCGCTGATCGACTTCCTCGCCGAACGCCTGCCGGCGCTGCTTGAAGACCAGCGCCGGCACAGCGGCTGTCCGCGATCGCAGAACCCCGCCGCGAACGCCGCTGCCGCGCCCAAGGCAACGGCCCGGCGCAAGAAATCGCCGTGAGCGCGGTGCTTGAACACCGCCGGCGCACTTTAAGATGGCCTGATCTCCCGTCGATTTCCCGCCGGGCACGGCCCTTTCATTCGCAACCCGAGGTCTTCCTGTGAGTCTTCTGATGTTTGCCGCAGGCCTCGTCCTGCTCGTGCTCGGTGCCGACCTGCTGGTGCGCGGTGCGAGTCGCCTCTCGCTGTCCTTCGGAATCTCGCCGCTGGTGGTCGGCCTGACCGTGGTGGCCTTCGGTACAAGTGCGCCGGAGCTCGCGGTCTCGGTGCAGGGCGCAATCAGCGGTCAGGGCGACATCGCCGTCGGCAATGTCGTCGGCAGCAACATCTTCAACGTCCTCTTCATCCTCGGCATTTCGGCCCTGATCACCCCGCTGGTGGTGCACCGCCAGCTGGTGCGCAAGGAAGTGCCGATCATGATCGGCGTCTCGGTGCTGGCCCTGCTGCTGTCGCTGGACGGTGCCCTCAGCCTCTTCGACGGCCTGCTGCTGACCGGACTGCTGGTGGTCTATGTGGTCGTGCTGTACGTGCAGAGCCGCCGGGCGCCGGCCGACGAGGGCGGTGACGAGCTGCCTGCGGGCGGCCCGTGGCTCGATCGCACCTGGGTGCAGCTGCTGCTGATCGTGGCCGGCCTGGCCTTGCTGGTGCTCGGCTCGCGCTGGCTGGTGGCGGCGGCGATCGCCTTTGCGCAGAAACTCGGCATCAGCGAACTGGTGGTCGGCCTGACCATCGTCGCCGCCGGCACCTCGCTGCCCGAGGTCGCGACCTCGATCATGGCGGCGCTGAAGGGCCAGCGCGACATCGCCGTCGGCAACGTCGTGGGTAGCAACATCTTCAACATCCTGGGCGTGCTCGGGCTGGCTTCTGTGGTCGCCCCCGGCGACATCCCGGTCGCGGCTTCGGCACTGCGCTTCGACATTCCGATCATGATCGCCGTGGCCGTGGCCTGCCTGCCGGTGATGTTCAACGGCTACCGCATCGAGCGCTGGGAGGGCGGCTTCTTCTTCCTGTTCTATGTGGCCTACACCGCTTGGCTGGTGATGTACGCCCAGGAGCACGCCCTGCTCGATGAGTACCGCACCGCCATGATCTACGGCGTGCTGCCGCTGACTGCGGTGACCCTGTTCGTGATGGCCTGGCGCGGCTGGCAGCTGCGGCATGGCCGCTAGTCGACAGCGCTGAAGCGCACACGTCCCGCGCGGGCTTCACGCCGCGCGACCATGCGCGGCGGCCGGGAAACGTAGAATCGGGGGCCCACCATCGCCCGGAGCCCCCGCCATGAAGACCCGCGCCGCTGTTGCCTTCGAGGCCGGCAAGCCGCTCAGCATCGAAACCGTCGAGCTCGAAGGCCCGCGCGCCGGTGAGGTGCTGGTCGAGATCAAGGCCACCGGCGTCTGCCACACCGACGAATTCACCCTGTCGGGCGCCGACCCCGAGGGCCTGTTTCCGGCCATCCTCGGCCACGAGGGCGCAGGCGTGGTGGTCGAAGTCGGCGCGGGCGTGAAGTCGCTCAAGCCCGGCGACCACGTGATTCCGCTGTACACGCCCGAATGCCGCGAGTGCGAGTACTGCCTGAACCCCAAGACCAACCTCTGCCAGGCGATCCGCAGCACGCAGGGCCAAGGCCTGATGCCCGACGGCAGCAGCCGCTTCTCGCTCGACGGCCGGCCGATCCGCCACTACATGGGCACCTCGACCTTCTCGAACTTCACCGTCGCGCCGGAGATCGCGCTGGCGAAGATCCGCCCCGACGCGCCCTTCGACAAGGTCTGCTACATCGGCTGCGGCGTCACCACGGGCATCGGCGCGGTGATCTACACCGCCAAGGTGGAAGTCGGCTCCAAGGCGGTGGTGTTCGGCCTGGGCGGTATCGGCCTGAACGTGATCCAGGGCCTGCGCCTCGCCGGCGCCGACATGATCGTCGGCGTCGATCTCAACCCCGCGCGCGAGGCGATGGCGCGCAAGTTCGGCATGACCCACTTCGTCAACCCGAAGGAGGTCGAGGGCGACCTCGTGCCTTATCTCGTCGCGCTGACCAAGGGCGGCGCCGATTACACCTTCGAGTGCATCGGCAATGTCCAGGTGATGCGCCAGGCCTTGGAGTGCGCGCACAAGGGCTGGGGCACCAGCGTCATCATTGGCGTCGCACCCGCCGGTGCCGAGATCAGCACGCGGCCCTTCCAGCTGGTCACCGGCCGCAACTGGCGCGGCAGCGCCTTTGGCGGCGCGCGCGGCCGCACCGACGTGCCGAAGATCGTCGACTGGTACATGGAGGGCAAGATCGACATCGATTCGCTGATCACCCACACCCTGCCGCTGGAGCGCATCAACGATGCCTTCGACCTGATGCATCGCGGCGAGTCGATCCGCTCGGTGGTGGTGTACTGATGAGCCTCGAAACGCTTTCGGCCCAGCGCTGCTTTGGCGGCGTGCAGGGCTTCTACCGGCATGCATCGATGGCCTGCGGCGGGCCCATGCAGTTCGGCGTCTACACGCCGCCGCAGCCGGGCCCGCGGCCGGTGCTGTTCTATCTGGCCGGGCTGACCTGCTCGCCCGAGACCTTCGCGATCAAGGCCGGCGCCCAGCGCATCGCCGCCGAGCTGGGCCTGGTGCTGGTGACGCCGGACACCAGCCCGCGCGACACCGGCATCGAAGGCGCCAGCGGCGACTGGGAGTTTGGCGAGGCCGCCGGTTTCTATCTCGATGCCACGCAGACGCCGTGGAGTGCGCGCTTCAACATGCAGCGCTATCTGCTCGATGAGCTGCTGCCGGCCGTGGCCGCAGGCTTTCCGGTGGATCTGCAGCGCTGCGGCGTGTTCGGCCATTCGATGGGCGGGCACGGTGCACTGACGCTGGCGCTCAAGAACCCTTCTGTCTTCCGCAGCTGTTCGGCCTTCGCGCCGATCGTCGCGCCCAGTCAGGTGCCCTGGGGGCAGAAGGCGTTGCCGCGCTATCTCGGCGAGGATCGCGCCGCCTGGCGTGCCTACGATGCCACCGCCCTGGTCGAGGACGGTCATCGTTTCAGCGGTGAACTGCTGATCGATCAGGGCCTCGATGACAAGTTCCTCGATGCCCAGCTGAAACCCGAGCTGTTCGAAGCCGCCTGCGCGCGAGCCGGGCAGGCCCTGCGCCTGCGTCGCCACGCCGGCTACGACCACAGCTACTGGTTCATACAGAGCTTCGTCGAGGACCACCTGCGGCACCATGCGGCGGTCTTGAACCCGGTCGCGTGAGCCGGCATTCAATGGCGTGCTGGTGAGAGCGTTCATCGCACTTGCGGTCGGCGCTCTCCGCTCTGAGCCGCAGCCCGGCCTGGCGTGCGCGTAAGGCAGTGCAGGCTTCGTCTCTTCGGCGAAGGTCGAGCCTGGGCTCTCGCATCGGGTGCTGCTCATTCCGACGCGCTTGAAGCCCTCGTCTCGCGGACGCGCATCGGCATCGAATCGACCGCATCGATCAGCTCTTGGAGCGGATCGACGCCGCTGCGGCTGGCCTTCAGCCCACCATCGAGTCCAAACAGGTGCAGGCCCGGCCGCGGCTTGGCGCGCTCAAGCGCTTGACGCAGCCCTGCGGTCGAAAGGCCGCTGACCTCACCGACGGCGAGGGCGGGCATGCCGCCCATCCAGTTCAGCGATTTGCCGTCCCAGCGCCATACGGACATCCGGCGCTCGCGGAGCGCCGCCGCGTGCGGCGCCAGCGTGGCCTCCAGGGCAGGTGCGAGTGCTTCGTCTACGATGACGAGGCGCCGCTGGCACTGCTGTGCGGCCAGCCAATCGCCCGCCACGGCCGCGATGGGCAGGCAGGTGAGCAGCAGGAAGAGATATCCGCGAAAGCACATGTCGCGCAGCCTGCAGCGGCTGCGGTCGAAGCTGCGTGTGTGCGTGTGCGTGTGCGAGCGCGCTTGGCCGGTGCATGGCTGCGCCGGAATCGCCAGAACGCAGCGGCATGAGCCAGGCTCGGCTGCCCGCCACGGGAGTCGCGGCGGTTGAGCGCGACTGACCGCAGCAAGCCGCGTGATGCGTCGCACAGATCCAGAGGCCCCCGCAGTTCTCCTACCCCCGGCCGCGACGAAGTCCGACTGACAGCCGGGCCGCGCGCCGACTGTGGGGAATTGCGCGGAAGCGGAGCCTGTGTCGGCCGCAGCGCTGCCCGAACGACATCGCGACACGCCCCGAAACGGCAAGGCCGCAGCCACCCCTTCGCCCCCCCGCGCCCCGGCAATCCCACACCCCGCGCCTCACGGAGCCGATCTCCGTGATTCCTGCGCGCCCCTCAAGGAGAACCTCATGAACCCCCTGCAGATCCGCGACCTCGCCATCGTCGACATCAACCCGGACCTCCTGCTCGCGCGCCTGCGGCTGTGCCGACCGCGCATCCTCATCGTCACCGAGCCGGACCTGAGCTACGGCAGCGGCGGCTTCGGCCTGCTGCGCGTGCTGGAGGCGCTGACTACCGACAGCGGCGTCACCAACAAGCCCCTCCTCACGCTGGCTTACCGCGGCGTGCATGCCAACCCGGTGACGCTGGGCAGCGACAGCTACACCGTGCTCAACAACTTCAACTTCGCCACCGCGGCGACGCCGGTGACCGTCGCCAACTACGACCAGATCTGGCTGTTCGGCCGCATTGGCGGCAACGGCACGCTGCCGAACAATGAGATCCAGACGATCGCCAACTTCATGAATGCGGGCGGCGGCGTCTTCGCCACCGGCGACCATGGCAGCATCGGCAAGCCGCTCTGCGGCAGCCTGCCGCGCATCCGCCACATGCGCGAGTGGAGCAGCATCCCGATGGGCGGCGAGACCGACATCGATGTCGCCGTGCAGCGCATCGACACCGTGGTCGATCCCGGCGCCAATGGCCTCTACGACTTCAGCGACCAGGGCGACAGCATCCCGCAGCGGATCTTTCCGCACTACACCGTCACCCCCGATGCCACCACGCGCTGGCAGGCACGCGTGCATCCGCTGCTGATGCTGCCGGGCGCGCCGGTAGTGCGCGATGGCAACACCGGCAACCTCAACTTCAACCGCGACATCGACGTGCTGCCGGATCACCCGCACGAAAGCGTGTGCTACGCGGTCACCAATGCCGCCGTGCTTGGCGCCAACTACACGCTGGCCGGCCTCAACTTCGCCGAGTTTCCGGCGCAGTCGGCCAACCCGGCTCTGCGCGTCGGCGCCGAGCTGGTCGCCTCAGGTGTCTCGGGCGGTCGCTCGGTGCAGAACGGCGTGTGGAAGCCGCCGGTGCAGCCGCGCATGTTCGGCCTGATCAGTGCCTGGGACGGCCGCCTCGCCAACGCCTATGCGGGCCAGAGCCAGCGCCCGGGCCGCATCGTTTGCGACTCGACCTGGCATCACTACGTCAACGTCAACTTGAACGGCATGCGCCCCGGCGGTGTGCCCGACGCCAACCTGCAGAAGATCTACGCCTACTACCGCAACATCCAGAGCTGGCTGCAGCCTGCCAACCGCGTCTGGTGCCGGCTGTGGTGGGACCTCACCGTGGTGCGTCTGCACCCGCGCTTCCTCGAAGAGCTCAGCCTGCCGCAGGAGCTGAAGCCCTGGCCGGTGCGGGTCGGGCTGGGACGCGAGGCCCTGGCCCTGCTGCGCGAAGAGGGCGGCGCCGATGCCGCCGATGAGTTCATCGACGCGGTGCTGCAGGGGGACGAAGAGAGCGCCCGCATTCTGGATCTGCTGGCGCACGAGCGCATCGGCGAGACCGGCATCGACGCCGCCACCCTGCGCGCCGGTGCACTCGGCTCCATGCTGGCGAGCGTGGCCGAAGCCCTGCCGACCGATCAGCCCGAAGCTCTGCTGAAGCGCATCGATGCGGGCCCCGAACGCGATATCGCGGAACTCACCCGGGCGGCGCGCACAGCCATGCGCGAAGGCTTGAGTGCGGCGGCCGCACGTGCCGAGGCCACGCTGGGCCTGGTGCGTGCGCTGCGAGGCAAGGCGGAGGCCGCTGCCGACTGAGAGCACTCCTGCGCGCCGGAAGCATAGATCTCCTGCCAAGGCTTGCCCGGCTTCGCCGCAGTGCGGAGCCGGGCAGGGCGCTGAGACCTCAGTCAGCGCTGGTCCGGCGCGCGCTTGCGCCGGTCTGCGAATCGCCGCGCACGGCCGCGATTGCCGCGGCATAGGCGGGCTCCAGATCGTCGGGGCCATCGACGCCGAAGCCGAGTTCGCGGATGCGGCCATCCATCAGGCCGTAGATCCAGGCGTGCACGCTCAGCGCCTGGCCGCGCGCCCAGGCGTCGCGCACGATCGCGGTCTGGCAGACGTTGACCACCTGTTCGATCGCGTTGAGCTCGCACAGACGGGCATGGCGCAGGCTGTCGAGCTTGGCCTCGGCCAGCAGCGCGGCATGCCGATGGGCCACGTCGCCGACATGGCGCAGCCAGTAGTCCGCGAGGCCCACCCGCGTGTTCGCCATCGCCGCATGCACGCCCGAGCAGCCGTAGTGTCCGCAGACGA
Source organism: Lysobacterales bacterium (assembly GCA_014946745.1). Taxonomy (NCBI): domain Bacteria; kingdom Pseudomonadati; phylum Pseudomonadota; class Gammaproteobacteria; order Lysobacterales; species Lysobacterales bacterium. Next base: position 1,072,229 of record JADCRD010000001.1, read on the forward strand.
TCACGTGCTCGACGCGCAGCACGTCGACCGCGAACTGCAGGGTCGACAGGCAGTTAAGATCGGTGTGCACCACCACATTGGCGATGTTGCGGTGGACGAAGACTTCGCCGGGCGCGAGACCGGTCACCTGATTCGCTGGCACCCGCGAATCCGAGCAGCCGATCCACAGGTACTTGGGCGCCTGCTGCGCGGACAGCCGCTTGAAGAAGCCCGGATCCTCGGCGCGCACCGCCTCTGCCCACTGACGGTTCTTCTCGAGCAGTTCGCGGAGTTGGGTCATGCGCGGCAGGGCTCGCAGCGAAAGTGGCCGCGCATTGTAGGCGCAGGCTTGGGCAGGCTTGGGCGCGGGCACGCCGCAAGAACCGAGAACGCCCATGCCCCGCGCGGGCAGGAGCGCCATCGCCCTCCGCGCCGCGCCTTGACCCGGGCGGGCGCCCGGCCGGTACGGCGCGGCTGGCGTGCGCGCCCTGTCTACTCTCCGGATTGCGGTTCGCGCGGCTTCGCGCCCAAGGGCCCGCTGCCCATCGAGATCACGTTGCCCGAGCGCGAGGCCGGCGCCCCGGCGGCCGGCGGGAGTTCGTTCTGCAGCGGCGCTGGCGGCGGCTCGCGGCCGGGCAGGTGGTTGGTCATGCGATCGAGGGTGCGGTCCAGCATCTGAATGCGGAAGTGGGTGCGCAGGGCTTCGAGATCGCGCACGAAACTGCGCGCGTCATGGCGCTCACCAAACTTCACGCGGAGCTTGACTCGACCCTCTTCCGACTCGGGCAGACCCTCCAGCACCTTGAGGTCGCGCACGCGCAGCTCGATGGATGGCATCAGCCAGAGAAAGCCGGACGAAAAGCGCACGCTGAGCAGGCTGTCCAAGGGAATACGCAAGCTGCGCATCTCGCTCTTGATCACCCCGAACACCGCATCGCGCGTACTGAACTGCAGCTCCAGCCCGAACTCGTCCAGCCGCGCCAGCCCCTTGACCTCGCCGAAGCCGCCGTGGGAATCGAAGTGGAAGGGGATGGTGTCCATGGGCGGGCTCGGTGCGTTGGAATGTGGCGCGGGCAGACTGCGCCGTCCCCCTCGTTGTGACAAGACCGGCTGTCACCGGTGAGGCCTGGGGCTCGCGGCGGAGCGCTGCGGCCGGTAGTGTCGAACGTCTCGTAGTTCCGCCTCGTGCGTCGTTCTTTCCCATCTGAACGCAGGTCTGACCGTATGAAAACCGTTTCGCAGGCTGAGATTCCATTCCTGATGCTTTGCCCCCCGACGCGAAGCTGGGCGAAACGCGGACACGCGTCGCAGCCACGCCTTGGCTCGGAGGGGTGCGAAGCATGAACTCCGAGGTCGAAGGGCGTCCCGCCACGCCCAAGGCTCGCGGCGTGGCGCGCCGTCTCCTGCTCGCCGCAGGAGCGCTGCTCTTGATCGGCACCGTCCTGGTGGTCGCCGCCTGGCTGGTGCGCCGCGCGCCCCCCGATCCCGCGGTCGCGACCTTGACGGCGCGCTGGAAGGCCCCTGCCGAGGCCGCGGGCCCCAACGCTTTCGAGCACCTGTGGCTGATCGAGTGGGACATTCCCGAGTCCGAGCGTGCTGCTGTCGCGGCGGAGGACCGGCGTCGTGCGCTCGTGCATGCGGAGGCCTTGCAGCGTGCCGCTGCGGAGTCGGCACCGCCGCCCGTCCTGACCCGCAGCGCAAATGCCCGCTTCCCGCGCTGGCCGCTGGAGGATCTTCCGCAGTTGGACTGCGGCGGTAGCCAGTCCGAGTGCCTCGATGGACTTGCCGCGATCGATGCCGAAGCCTGGCGTCGTCTGGACAGTGCGTCTCTGCTGAGCGCTCGTTTGGCCGCCGTGCACGAGTTTGGGCATCTGCGCGTGGATGATGCGCTGCATTTCGCCACCTACCTGGCCGTCACGCCGGAGCGAACGGGCGCCTCGCGCGTGTGGCTGGCGATGGCGGCGCGCGCTTTTCGCGCGGGCTCGACGGAACAGGGATTGGGCATGGCCTGTCGCGAACTCGCCACCGCGCGACGCTTCGCCGAAGGCAGCGCGCACCTGATCAGCCGCCTGATCGAGTCGAGCCGGATACTCGAGGCCGCGCACCTCGCGGCCGATCTGCTGGCCGAGTACCCCGCCGAGATGCCGCTGCCCACCGAGTGCGAGGTGCTGAGTGCGCCCCTGCAGGCCCCATTGGTGTCCCTCTGCGCGGCGGTCGGGGGCCAGTATCGCTGGCTTCGGCATGAGCTGAAGGCCGCGTCCAGCCGGGGTGTCTCGGACCTCTGGCCTGCGGAATCCGGTCAGCCTTCGCGCCTGCTGTTCGACGGCAATCTGAGCCTGCAGTGGCGAGCCCAAGCGATGTCCTGGGCCTGCGATCAGGACGTGTTGGCGGATATGCAGCGCGGCGACCCGGCCGTCACCCGGCGCGTGCGCGAATGGCCCGCGGATCCGCCCATGCTCCAATGCCTGGCGAACCCGGTGGGCTGCTCCCTCGATGGCGTTGCGCGGCCAGACTTGAGCGTCTACGTCGAGCGGATCCTGGAGGAAGCCGCGGCGCTGCGGATGCTGGCGGTGCTGGTCGAACTGCGGCCGAAGCTGGCCGACGGTCTCTCTGTCGAAGAGGCGCTGGCTGAGCGCAAGCCTCCTGAGACGGTCGTCGAGCCCCGTCTGGGTCTGCAGGGTCAGGCCTTGGCCTGGGATGGGCCGCCGCCGAAGCGCGCCCTCGGGCTCTGGCCGGTGCCGGCTAGTCGGCTATCGACGGCGTCCGCAGCACGCGAGTTGCTGCCTTGAGGCTGGTCCGCCTGAGGTCTCCGACACGTCTGCAGTCTCGAAGCTCCGCTGGGACCGCTTTCCGGGCCGCTTCTGGTTCCCTGCGCGGCGCGGCTCCAGCCTGCTAAGGTGCCGGGCCCTGACGCCGCCGGACCCCGGATGAAAGCCCCCGCCGCCCTGCTGGAACTGATCGAAGACGGCATTCTCGATGCCGTGATCCGGCCGCTGAAGAGCGGCAAGGAGGCGGCGGTGTATGTCGTGCGTCGCGGTGAGGAGATCTGCTGCGCCAAGGTCTACAAGGACATGGCGCAGCGCAGCTTCCAGAACCGCGTGCAGTACCAGGAAGGGCGCAAGGCGCGCGGCAGTCGCGAGGCCCGCGCCATGGGCAAGGCCACCAAGTTCGGCAAGCGCGAGGCCGAGGCTGCCTGGAAGACCGCCGAGGTCGATGCGCTCTACCGGTTTTTCGATGCCGGCGTCCGCGTGCCGCGGCCCTACGGCTTCTACAGCGGCGTGCTGGTGATGGAGCTGGTGGCCGATGCCGACGGCCACAACGCGCCGCGGCTGGGCGAGGTGCAGCTCGCGCCCGAGGTCGCCCGCGACTACCACGCGCGGCTGATCCGCGAGGTGGTGCGCATGCTCTGCTGTGGCCTGATCCACGGCGACCTGTCCGAGTACAACGTGCTGGTCGACGCTGAGGGCCCGGTGGTGATCGATTTTCCTCAGGTGGTCGACGCCGCCGGCAACAACGCCGCGCGCGACCTGCTGCGTCGCGACGTGAACAATCTCAGCATCAGCCTTGGCCGCTTCGCGCCGGAGCTGATGCAGACGCGCTATGCGGAAGAGATGTGGGCCCTGTTCGAGGCCGGCGAACTCACGCCGGATACGCCGCTGACCGGCGTCTTCGAGGAGCAGCTGGCCGAGGTCGACCTCGACGCCATCGAATGGGCGATTCGCGATGCCCGCGAGGAGGCCTTGATCCGCGAGCAGGGGCGGCAGGCGGCCGAGCAGGGCGACTGATCAGGGTCCGACCTGAGGCTGTGCGCCGGGCGCGTCGGAGGACGCCGCATCCACGGATCCATCGCTCTTGGTCAAGGCCGGCCGAGGGCCTGAAGGGTGGGCGCTGGCCTTCCAAGGCTGGCACAGCCTGCTGCCGCCAACCGGGACGGGAGGGCTTTTCTGCACCGCGCGCTCGGTGCGGGGGCTGCGGCCGCGCATGGGCGGGCTTTGGAATCTGCACGGGCCGACTGAAACCACGGTCTGGTCCAGCCTGCAGCGCATCGAGTCGGCTCAAGTGGAGCGCTGTCCGATCGGTCGCCCGGTGGCCAGCACCGGCCTGCATGCTGTTGACGCGCAGCCGCAGCCGCAGCCGCAGCCGCAGCCGCAGCGGCTGGCCTGCGCCTGCCCTCGGGCGAGCTGTTGCGCCTGGGGCGTCGCGACCATCAGGTCAAACTGCGCGGCTATCGCATTGAGCTCGGCGAGATCGAGGCCGCGCTGTGCGCGCACCCGCAGGTCATTTCCGCTGTCGTCGCCGTGCAGGGCAGCGATGACGACCAGCGCCTTGTGGCCTGGGGGGGCGGCGCGCAGTCGGCGCCGACGGCAGCCGAGCTGCGCGCGCATTTGGCGAGGCGTCTGCCGGCCTACAGGCTGCCCCAGCATTTCCCGAGTCTCGCGGCGCTGCCGCTGCTGCCGAACGGCGAGCTCGAGCCCGCCCGTTTGCCGCGGCCGAACGCGAGCGACGCGTGTCGCGCGGAACTGCGGCAGGCGGCGGGGCATCCGAGACGCTCTCGCCGGCTGCGCAGACGCTGCTTGAGATCGACCCAAACTGTTGGGCAGCGCCGAGGTGCAGCTTGGCGACAAGGTTTTCGAGGCTGGCGGCCACTCGCTGCTGGCCCTGACGCGGGCGACTCGCATCGAAAACAGCCTGGGCGTGAAGCTGTCCCTGCTGGCGATCGCGCAAAGCAGTCTGGCGGCGTTGGCGGCGCAGATCGAAAGCGCGGAGCAGGGCGCACCGGTGGCTGCGGAGGCCCAGCCCTCGCCGCGTTCGCGCGCGCGCGTGGCCCGTCTGTTCGGATTGGCGCGTCGATCAGCCGAAGGCATGCCGCCGGGCGCAGCGCGACACGGCTTGTTCAGTGTTTGGAGAGGTCGAGCAGAGTGATCACCACGCCGTCGATCAGGTTGTCGATACGGCGGTAGGGCATCACCCGCACCTGAAACTGCCGGCCGTCCTCGGTGCTGATCTGCTTCTCGCAGGGCACCAGGGTGCGCAGGGTTTCCAGCGCATCTACGTGCAGTCCCGGGTAGCGGAGGCTGCTGGTGAGGTCGCTGAGCGGTCGGCCGATGTCGGTCTCGCGAAGATTGATGAGCGAGGCTGCGCGATCGGTGTAGCGGCGCACGTTGAGCTGCTGGTCGAGAAACAGGATCGCGATCTCGATGCTGTTCAGGACGTTCCGCATGTCGCTCTGGGCCAGCGCGAGGTCGTCCAGCTTCGCCTGCAGCTCGCTGTTGATCGTCTGCAGTTCCTCGTTCATCGACTGCATCTCCTCTTTCGAGGTGGTCAATTCCTCGTTGGCGGACTGCAGCTCTTCGTTGGCCGACTGCAGTTCTTCGCGTGAGCTTCGGGCTTCTTCGCGGAGGCGTTCGATCTCGTTCCGGTACTGCTGCAGTTCGGCCTCATGTGCGGCCGAGACCGCGTCCTTGGGCTTTCGGGATGTGCGCCGGCCCGACGGGCGGCGTGCTTCGCGAAACACGATGAGGGTCATGCCGTTCAGGGCAGGGGGCTCTCTGAAGGACTGCAGCGACACGTCGACCAGCTGGGTGCCGGTGCCGGTCTGTACCGGCACGTCCTGAAGCAGCAGCGGCTCGACCTGCGCCGTCAGCGTTACCAAGGCTTCGCCCAAGGGCGCGCGCAGTCCATCTCGCGCCATGGCATGGATGTTCCAGTTGGCCTTGCCCGCGGCCGGTTCGAGGTAGTTTCCGGTGCGACCGCTGATGTACACGATATCGCCCTGTGCATTGATTACCACCGCGGCAGGCGCATAGTTCTGCAGAAGGACTTCATCTGCAGATCGCTGCAAGCCATCGCTGGCGGCTTCGGAAGAGGTGGAAGCAGGCATCGGAGATTCCTTGGGCCGGCCGCGCAAAGGAGGAAACGACCGCAGCAGCAGCTCGTGGCCGTGGCGCGCGCCTGCCTCCAGTCGTTCGTAGAGGCGCAGCCTCGGTTGCAAGGCCGCGAACAGATGGGTCAGACGGCCCACGGTCTCGGCGCTGCCGAGCAGCAGCAAGCCGCCGGGGCGCAGGCTGTAGTGGAACAGCGGCAGCAGTTTGCGCTGCAGCTCCGGTACGAAGTAGATCAGAAGGTTGCGGCAGACGATCAAGTCGAGCCGCGTGAACGGTGGATCGAGCACAACGTCATGCTGGGCGAACAGCACCCGGTCCCGAATGCACTTGCTGACCTCGTAGCAGGTCGGGTGCCGCACGAAGAAGCGCGCCAGTCTGGACGCCGACATGCTGTTGGCGATCGACAGCGGATAGCGGCCACGTCGTGCGATCTTGAGGGCGTCGGCGCTGATGTCGGAAGCGAAGATCTGCACACTGGTCGCATGCGGCTGTGGCAGCCGGTCGAGCACCTCGCTGAAGGCGATGGCCAGCGAATACGCCTCCTCGCCGGTGGAACAGCCCACGCTCCAGACCCGCAGGTGCGGCTCCGCGCGAGGTCGTGCGAGCAGCTCGGGCAGGGCGGTCGCGGTGAGGTAGTGCCAGACCGGGGCGTCACGGAAGAAGTCCGTCACGCCGATCAGCAGCTCCTTGAACAGCAGCTCCGTCTCCTGGCCGTTGCGCTCCAGGAACTGCGCGTAGAGCGCGATCGAGCCGATGGCGTGTATCGCCATGCGTCGTTCGATTCGACGCTGCAGCGTGCTTTGCTTGTACAGGCTGAAGTCGTGACGGGTCCGGTGCCGGAGCAGGTCGACGATGGCGCCAAACGCGTCGTCCTCGCTGCGCGTACGCGTCGCGGACGGCGCCGCGGTTTGCAAGGCCGAGTCTCGCCGCAACACTTCCAGGAGGCGGCCCGGCAGCTCCGCGGCCGTGGCCACGATGTCGACGCAGTTCGAGGCGATCGCGCTCTGCGGCATGGCTTCGAACTGGGCGTCGGCCGGTGTCTGCACCGCGTTCAGTCCGCCCACGGTCTTGATCGCCTGCATGCCGAGCGTGCCGTCGGAGCCCATGCCGGACAGCACCACCGCGATCGCCTTGTCGCCCAGAGTGCTGGCCAGAGAGGAGAACAGCACGTTGATCGGCAGCCGCAGTCCGCGCGCCTCGGTCGGCCGCGATAGCCTCAGGCGATCCCCGGCGAGACTCAGCTCGGCGTTCGGCGGAATGACGTACACGCAATCGTGCTCGATCGGCATGCCATCGCGCGCTTCGCACACCGGCATCGGCGTCACCCGCTGCAGCAGCTCGGGCAGCAGGGCCTTCTGGGTGGGATCAAGATGCTGCACGACCACAAAGGCCAGACCGCTGTCGTTGGGGCTTGCCGCAAGAAAGCTTTCCAACGCCTCCAGGCCCCCGGCCGATGCTCCGAGGCCGACGATCCGCACCACCGCCGTGCGATGCCCGGGCGGCTCCAGGGGCGCGCCAACCGACTCGGACATCAGCCTGCGGGCAGGTGCGCGGCCGCGGTGACCGACAGCAGCACTGCGGAGCTCGCGGGGAGGGTGCTGGCCGTCAGCTGCCAGCCCTGAGAGGCCTCAGGCGAATTGCGCAGCCGGACGGGACAGGAATGTCGTGCGGCGGTGTCTGCCCTCAGCGCGTGCAGCAAGTCGAAGAACGCTGGCCGCGTTTCCGCGGACAGGAAGGCGTCGAAGGGGCGCGCCACCAGGTCTTCTGCGCGAGCCGCCAGCAGCTCGGCGCCTGCCCGATTGCTCTCTTCGATGCGCGCCTGCGCATCCAGCACAAAGCAGGCGGTCGGCGCCCAGTCGTACAGGGCGCGATAGCGGGCCAGGTCCTCGGCCAGTTCGCGCTCGCTGGACTCGAGTTCGGCTTGCTGCAGGTCCAGCTCGACCTGATGGACCTGCAGCTCATGCAGCAGCTGCAGGGCATCCGCCGCGCTCTCGGGCGCCCCGGCGAGCCTGTGCAGCAGGCTCAGCGCCTCAACGCCGACACCCCAGCCGCGAGAGGGAGGGGCGACACCCGCCCGCAGCTTCTGCTGGGCCGCCTCTCGGAGGCCGCGGCGCCCGGCCGATTCTTCGATGCCATGGGACATGAGAGCCTCCTGTCAAAGGTGTGCAGCGGACCCCATGGTAGCCGGGCAACGGCTTGCGCAGGCGCAGGTGTGCTCCGCAACCGTCGCAGAGGGTCAGCGCGGGCGCCAAGCCTGAGCCGGACTGGCACAAACCGCTGCATGCGGCGTGGAGCCGCTACAGCAGCGCGTGTGGGATATCGTCGTAGCGCTTTGAATAGCTGAGACGTTCGGCGCGACAGAAACCGCTGCCCATGGTGAAGCTGCGGCAGATGCTGGGGCGCTGGCTGTAGATGCTGCAGCACATCTGCATGCGGTCCACCGCCACGCACCAGCCATCTTCATCGCGTGCCATCACTTCCAGCCCCTGCGGCGTGCGCTCGGTCAGATGGCGCGGTACGATGTCATCGGGCATCACCACCACGGTCAGGCGACAGCACACGGCTTCGCAGTCGTCGCACTGCACCTTGGGGTCGACCAGATGGTCGTCGGGGAGGATCTCGAAGGGCACGCGCGGCTCCGTGGCGGGGGAACGCACTCGGCACGGGCCGAACACGGCGCGCAGGGTCGCACGTTCCCGGCCTGCCAGGGTGAACGCAGTCGACACCTCCGCCCACTCAGCGCAGCAGCGCCAGCGCGGCGATGCCGATCACCAGCGACCAGAACAGCAGGGTCAGCCGGCGCTGGCCGCGTGTCAGGCTGCGCGGCGGCGCGAGATTGAACAGTGCGCTGCCGAGCAGCCACAGGGGCGCTAGCACGAGATCGCACAGCCAGCACTCGCCGCGCAGCGCGCGTTGCTTTTCCTCGGGCGTCATCGGCGAGCTCCGTCGACGCTGGCGGCCTGCATGGACACCTGCTTGCCGTTGGCCCTCTGACGGCCGATCTCGACAAAGCCGAAGCGCGCGTGGAAGGCGGCCGAGACCGGGTTGGGCGGATCGAGGTCGTATTCGCAGACCACGGCATCGAAGCCGGCTTCGCGGGCAAAGGCGAACAGCGCCTCGTACAGCCGGCGGCCGCCGCCTTGCCCCTGCGCGGAGGCGCCCACCACCACGCGATCGACGTAAAGAAAGCGCCCGCCGCGCGCCTCGAACCAGCGGTAGTTGGGGCTGTCGTAGTCGGCGCCGGGCGCGAACGCGAGCAGGAAGGCGCAGACGCCCGTGTCACCTTCGATGACCTGATGCCATGCGGATTGGGCATGCAGATGAGCCAGCCGCGGCGCATCCAGCTTGCTCAGAAAATGCACCTGCTCGGCGTTGAGCGCGAGCAGGGCGGGGAGGTCATCGAGCGTCGCGGGGCGAGTCCGCACGCCGCGCTTACTTCACCTGCGCGCCGGCGCTGGCGCCGGCATCGACATCCAGCAGGAACAGGTCGTCACCGCCCGTGCCGGCCGACAGGATCATCCCCTCGCTGATGCCGAAGCGCATCTTGCGCGGGGCCAGGTTGGCGATGAACACCACGCTGCGGCCCACGAGTTTCTCGGGTTCGGCGTAGGCGGCGCGGATGCCGCTGAAGATCTGGCGTTCGCCCAGATCACCGGCGTCGAGCTTGAAGCGCAGCAGCTTGTCGCTGCCTTCGACGAAGCCGCACTCCAGCACCTTGCCGATGCGCAGGTCGAGTTTGGCGAAGTCGTCGATGGCAATGGGATTGGGGATTGGGGATTCGGGATTCGCAGCCGGCGGTGTGGAGGACGCGGGCTTGGCCGCAGCCTCGGGCTTGGCCGCGGGCTTGTTGGCGTCCGCGGCGGGGGCGAGGCTTTCCTTGCTGTTCTCGATCATGGTTTCGATGTGCTTGGGGTCGATGCGGGTGGCCAGCGCTTCGTAGGGCGCGATGGCGTGGTGCAGCAGGGGCTGGGCCAGCGCGTCGAAGGCGGCCAGCGGGCTCTGCAGAAAGGTTTCGATCTTGGCCACGGTGGCCGGCAGCACCGGCGCGAGGAAGCCGGCGAGCAGGCGGAACATATTGATCGCCAGGGTGCAGATCGCATGCAGCTCGGCCTCGCGGCCGTCCTGCTTGGCCAGAGCCCAGGGCGCCTTGCCTGCGATCAGTTCGTTGGTGGCGTCGGCCTCGGCCATGATCCGGCGCAGTGCGCCGTTGAAGTCGCCGCTGGCAAACGCGCCGCGCTCGCCCAAGCAGGCCTGCGAGAGACGATCCCAGGCGCCGAGGTAGTGCTCGAGGTCGGCATCGCCCATCGCCTCGGCCAGCTGGCCGCCGAAGCGCTTCTCGATGAAGCCCGCGCAGCGGCTGGCGATGTTGACGAACTTGCCGACGATGTCGGCGTTGACGCGCTGGGCGAAGTCTTCGAGGTTCAGATCGAGATCGTCGACGCCGCCCGAGCTCTTGGCGGCGAAGTAGTAGCGCAGGTATTCGGGGTTCAAGCTCGCATTGAGATAGGTGCGGGCCTGGATGAAGGTGCCGCGCGACTTCGACATCTTGGCGCCGTTGACCGTCAGGTAGCCGTTGACGTGCAGCGCGCTGGGCACGTTCATGCCCGCGCCCTTCAGCATCGCCGGCCAGAACAGGCCGTGGAAGTTGATGATGTCCTTGCCGATGAAGTGGTGCATGCGCACGCCGCTGTCAGCGGCGGTGAGCGCGTCGAAGTCCATGCCGCGCGCAGCGCACAGGGCCTTGAAGCTCGCCAGATAGCCGATCGGTGCGTCCAGCCAGACGTAGAAGAACTTGCCGGGCGCATCGGGAATGGCGAAGCCGAAATAGGGCGCATCGCGCGAGATGTCCCAGTCGCGCAGGCCGCCGTCCAGCCACTCCGCCAGCTTGGCGCGCACGCCCGGGTGCGCCACATCACCGGCCAGCCACTCGCGCAGGAAGGCCTCGAACTTCGGCAGCTCGAAGAAGTAGTGCTCGCTCTCGCGCAGCTCGGGCACGGCCCCAGACACTACCGAGCGCGGGTTCTTGAGATCGGTGGGTGCGTAGGTGGCGCCGCAGACTTCGCAGTTGTCGCCGTACTGGTCCTGCGCGCCGCACTTCGGGCAGTCGCCCTTGATGTAGCGGTCGGGCAGGAACATCTGCCGCTCGGGGTCGAACAGCTGCTGGATGCTGCGGCGGGCGATGTACGAATCCTTGATGCGGCCGTAGATCAGCTCGGCCAGCGCGCTATTCTCGTCCGAGTGGGTGCTGTGGTAGTGGTCGAAGGCCACGCCGAACTCGGCGAAGTCGCGCTCGTGGCTCTGCTGGATGCCGCGGATGAAGTCCTCCGGCGCCATGCCCGCTTTCTCTGCCGCCAGCATGATCGGCGTGCCGTGGGCGTCGTCGGCGCAGACGAACCAGGCCTCGCGGCCCTGCATACGCTGCGCGCGCACCCAGATGTCGGCCTGGATATAGCCGACCAGATGGCCGAGATGCAGATGGCCGTTCGCATAGGGCAGGGCGCAGGTGACGAGCAGGGGAGCGTGGTCGGACATGGATTCGGTGCGGCCAGGGCAAACGGTCGCGGATTATCCCATGCGGGGGCGGGGCGCAGAGAAAGGAGGATTGCGGCCGTGCGCAGGTGGCGGTCGCCTGCAAGCAGGCTCCTACAAACAGCGAGGGCGCGGGGCCCAGCGCGGTATGCGGCGGGGCAGGCTTTTCGCGAATCCCGAATCCCGAATCCCGAATCCCGAATCCCGAATCCCGGCTCTCCCCGCATCGCCCGTAAATCGCCAGAACCCGCGCGCTGCGCTGCCACGGCGTTGCCTCGCAATGCAGGCTCCCCCTCTCGCGGAGCGCGCGCCATGCGACTCGGTTTCAAGATTCCCCTGATCGGCTTCACGATGCTCGTCCTGCTCGTGCCCATCCTGCTGTTGAACGGTCTGGTGTACGAGCGGCAGCAGCGTGCGGCCGAGGTGCGTGCCGAGGTTGCCCAGAGCAGCAGCCGGGCGCAGCGCATCACCGGCCCGCTGCTGCGGATTGAAGTGGAGCGCGTGGTGCCCGAGCGTCGCTTGGTGATGGAGGACGGCGTGCAGCGCGAGGTCGTCGAAACCAAGACCCTGCGCGAGGCGCGCCTGCTGCTGCCGACGCGCTTGGACTTCGATGCCGGGTTCACCAGCGAGCGGCGCGGCCGCTCGCTGTTCATGGCGCTTCTCTACCACCTGCAGGTCAAGGGCAGCGCCGAGTTCGATACCGTCGGCCTGCTCGGCGAAGGCGAACGCGCGATCCGCGCGGATCTGCTGCTGGGCCTGGGCGACAACCGCGGCATCCGCAGCCTGGCGCTGAGCGCTGGCGGCAAGGCACTCAGCCTCGAGCCCGGCGCGCAGCTGCCCTGGCTCGAAGCCGGCGTGCAGGCGTCGCTGCCCGTGGCACAGCTTGCGGGGCGACAGCTCAGCGTGCAGCTCGACGCCGAGATCAGCGGCACCGAGGCGCTCGATTTCGTGCCGGTCGGGGCAGACACCGAGGTGCAGCTGTCCGGCGACTGGCCGCATCCGTCCTTTGGCGGCGACCTGCTGCCGCAGGCGCCGGACCTGCGCGAGGACGGTTTCAGCGCACAGTGGAAGGTCTCGCGCCTGGCCAGCCAGGCCCAGCAGGCGGTGCGCCAGTGCGGTCTTGAATCCACGCACTGCGCCGGGCTCAGCACCCATGCATTCGGACTGCGCCTGGTTGATCCCGTGGACCGCTACCTGATGACGGACCGAGCAATGAAGTACGCCCTGCTGGTGCTGGTGCTGGTGTTCGGTGCGGTGTTCTTTGTCGAAGTCGTGGGGGGCGACGAACTGCACCCGCTGCACTACGGGCTCATCGGGCTGGCGCTGGCGATGTTCTTCTTGCTGCTGCTGGCGCTGAGCGAGCACATCGGCTTCGGGCTCGCCTATCTGCTGGCGGCCATGGCCTGCATCGCTCTGATCTCGGTCTACCTCGCCGGCGTGCTCGAAAGCCGGACGAAGGGCTGGGCCTGCGCCGGCCTGCTGGCCGGCCTGTACGCCCTGCTGTACGCGCTGCTGAAGGCCGAGGATTACGCCCTGCTGGGCGGCGCGCTGGTGCTGTTCGGCTGTCTGGCGGTGTTCATGCTGGCGACCCGGCGGGTGCGCTGGTCCGCGCTGGGTCGGAAGAGCGCATGAGCCAGGTCGGCCGAGCAGGTGTGAGGCTCGCGCTGGCGGGTTTCACGCTCAGGCGAGGCGGATCGAATCCATCCTGCAGTTGATCAGAAGTCGCGAGTCCGGCGCTGCCGGACTCGCTGCTGCTGAATCACGCAGCGCGCGTTCGCTGCGCGATCAGGCTCTCCGCGGTGCGCGGCCAGGCATCCAGCTTCCGCCTTGTGCTCAGTCGCGGACGCTGCTGCTGGCGTCGCGCTTCTCGCGCGCTTCGAGCGGGGTTTCGCCGTGTTCGATGAACCAGACGTTCTCGGCGATGTTGGTGGCGTGGTCACCGATGCGCTCGATGTTCTTGGCAATGAACAGCAGATGCGTGCCGGCCCCGATGTGGGTGCTGTCCTCGCCCATCCAAGCCACGAGCGCGCGGAACAGTTCGGTGTGCAGGCGATCGAGCTCGGCATCGCGCTCGCGCACGGCGATTGCCAGCGCCACGTCGCGCTGCACGTAGGCGCGCAGCACGTCGCGCAGCTGGCGCTGCGCGAACTCGGCCAGCGGTCGCAGGCCGGCGGCGGCGGGCACGAGGGGCAGGGTATTCAGCACGCGGCAGCGTTTGGCCAGGTTGGCGCCGAGATCGCCGACGCGCTCGATGTCGCTGGCGATGCGCAGCGCCGCCAGCACTTCGCGCAGGTCGCGCGCCACCGGCTGGCGCAGGGCCAACAGGCGCAGTACGTCATGGCTGACCTCGCTCTCGCGGCGGTCGATCGCGAGATCGCTGGCGACTACGCGCTCGGCGGCTTCGGTGTCGCGCTGCTCAAGCGCGATCAGGGCGGCTTCCAGCTGCTGTGCAGCGGCTTCGCCCATGGTTTCGAGCTCCTGCCCGAGGCGGCTCAGCTCGGCGTCATAGCTCTTGTGGGTGTGTGGCTCATGCATGGCGCGCTCCCGATCAGCCGAAGCGGCCGGTGATGTAGCCCTCGGTCTGCGGGTTCGAGGGTTTTGTGAAGATGCGTTCGGTTTCGCCGTGTTCGATCAGCTGGCCCAGATACATGAAGGCCGTGTGGTCGGAACAGCGACCGGCCTGCTGCATGTTGTGGGTGACGATGACGATGGTGAACTGCTGCTTCAGCTCGGCGATCAGCTGCTCGATCTTGCCGGTGGCGATCGGGTCGAGCGCCGAGGTGGGTTCGTCGAGCAGGATGACCTCGGGTTTCAGCGCGACCGCGCGGGCGATACAGAGGCGCTGCTGCTGTCCGCCGGACAGGCCCAGCGCGTTCTGCTTGAGCTTGTCCTTGACCTCTTCCCACAGCGCGGCCTGGCGCAGCGCGGCCTCGACGCGGTCGTCGAGTTCCGAGCGCGACAGCGTCTCGTGGTGCTGGATCGCCCAGGCCACGTTCTGGTGGATGCTCATCGGAAACGGCACCGGCTTCTGGAACACCATGCCGACCTTGCTGCGCAGGCGGTTGAGCGGGTACTTGGGGTCGAGGATGTTGTCGCCGTCGAGGCTCACCTCGCCGCTCGCCACCAGCCCCGGATACAGCGAGTAGATACGGTTCAGGCAGCGCAGCAGGGTCGACTTGCCGCAGCCCGACGGTCCGATCAGCGCCGTCACCTGCCGCTCGGGGATGGGCAGGTGGATGTCGCGCAGCGCGTGGTAGCCGTTGTAGTGGAAGTTCAGGCCGCGCACGTTCATCTTCAGCGCGGGTGCCGCTGCGGGGCTGTCAGTCATGGCCTTGGGACTTGCGGAGCAGGAAGGTGCGCGCCGCCAGACTCAGCAGCAGCACGAACAGGGTGATGACCAGCGCACCGGACCAGGCCAGCGCCTGCCAGGCGGGGAAGGGGCTCATCGCGAACTGGAACACCACCACCGGCACATTCGCCATCGCGCCGGTCAGGTCGGTGCTCCAGTACTGGTTGGAGAACGCGGTGAACAGCAGCGGTGCGGTCTCGCCCGAGATGCGCGCCAGCGCCAGCAGCACGCCGGTGAGGATGCCCGGCGCAGCGGCGCGGTAGAGCACGTGCACGGTCACTTTCCACTGCGGGATGCCCAGGCTCAGCGCGGCCTCGCGCATCTGCGAGGGCACCAGGCGCAGCATCTCGTCGGTGGTACGCACCACCACCGGCAGCACGATGAAGGCCAGCGCCAGTGCGCCCGCCAGGGCCGAGAAGCGCGTGTGCTGCACGACCAGGGCGTAGACGAACAGGCCGATCACGATCGACGGCGCCGACAGCAGGATGTCGTTGACGAAGCGGATCACCTCGCCCAGCACGCGCCGGTTGACGTACTCGGCCAGGAAGGTCCCGGCGGCGATGCCGACCGGTGCGCCGATCAGGATCGCCAGCAGGCTCATCACCACGCTGCCGAACAGCGCATTGGCCATGCCGCCTTCCTGGCCCGGCGGCGGGGTCATCTGGGTGAACAGGTTCAGATCGAGCGCGGCGATACCGCGGCCGAGCGTGGTCCACAGGATCCAGGCGAGGAAGAACAGGCCGAACAGGGTGGCCGCGCCGGCGAGAATCAGCGCCAGGGTGTTGCGGATCCGGCGGCGCAGGTAGAGAGCGTTGGACATCACTGGCCCTCCCGGCGCTTCAGGCTGAGCAGCATGAGCTTGGCGATGCTGAGCACGATGAAGGTGATCACGAACAGGGTGAAGCCCAGCATCAGCAGCGAACCCAGATGCAGCGGGTCGCGCGCCTCGGCGAATTCGTTGGCGACGGTGGCCGTGATCGAGTTGCCGGGCTCCAGCAGGCTGGCGCTGATGCGGTTGGCGTTGCCCAGCACGAAGGTCACCGCCATGGTCTCGCCGAGGGCGCGGCCCAGGCCCAGGAAGATGCCGCCGATCACCGCCGAGCGTGTATAGGGCAGCACGATATGCCAGGCCACTTCCCAGGTCGTCGAGCCCAAGGCATAGGCCGATTCCTTGAGCCGGGTCGGCACGGTCAGGAACACCTCGCGCATCACCGAGCTGATGAAGGGGATGATCATGATCGCCAGCACCAGACCGGCGGTCAGCGTGCCCAAGCCCAGCGGCGGGCCGGAGAACAGGTGCCCGATCAGCGGCACTTCACCCAGCGTGGCATCCAGCCAGGGGTTGACGTACTTGGCCATGACCGGCACCAGCACGAACAGGCCCCACATGCCGTAGATGATCGAGGGAATGCCGGCCAGCAGTTCGATCGCGGACGACACCGGCGCGCGCAGCCAGGCCGGCGCCACCTCGGTCAGGAAGAGGGCGATGCCAAAGCTGACGGGCACCGCGATCAGGATCGCGATGCCCGAGGTCACCAGCGTGCCGTAGATCGCCACGCCAGCGCCGAACTGGCGCTCGACGGGGTTCCACTCGGTCGAGGTGAAGAAGCCCGGACCGAAGGCCTGCAGGGCGCTCATGCCGCCCCAGAGCATCGAGGCGGCGATGCCGACGAGCGCCAGCAGCACGAAGCCGCCGGCGGCCGCCACGGTCCAGCGGAACAGGCGGTCGTAGCGCGCGTCCGCTCGGGCACGGCGCTCGGCAACGTGCCCGGCGGAGGAAGCCAGTGGGGTTTGCATTGGGTGGGCTCAGGCCGCGTGTATCAGCCTTGGTTGGCCGGGGCTTCGCTGGCCGGGAACTGTGCCTTCCAGTAGGCCTTGACCTGCTCGGCCAGCGGCTGCGGCAGCGGCACGTAGTCCAGCTCGGTCGCCATCGGCTGGCCGTTGTCCAGCACCCAGCCGAAGAAGTCGAGTACGCCCTTGCGCGCTTCCGGCTTGGCGTTCTTCGGCATCAGCACGAACACCGAGGCGGCGATCGGCCACGCGGCCTCGCCCGGAGCATTGGTGATCACCAGGTTGAAGTCCTGGGCATTGGCCCAGTCGGCGCTGGCGGCGGCGGCCTGGAAGCTCTCGGCGTTGGGCTTCACGAACTGGCCGGCGGCGTTCTGCACGCTGCCGTACACGCCGCCCGTCTGCAGGGCGTAGCTCAGCTCGACGTAGCCGATCGAGTTCGGCAGCTGCTGGATGAAGGCGGCGACGCCCTCGTTGCCGCGGCCGCCCACGCCCTTCGGCCAGGACAGCGCGGTGCCCTCACCGACCTTGGCCGCCCAGTCCGGGCTGACCTTGTTGAGGAAGCTGCTGAAGTTGTAGGTGGTGCCCGAGCCGTCGCTGCGGTAGACGACCTGGATCTCGGCCTCCGGCAGGCTCAGCTCGGGGTTGATCTCGGCGATGCGCGGGTCGTTCCAATGGGTGACCGTGCCCAGGTAGATGTCGGCCAGCAGGGCGCCGGTGAACTTGATCTGGCCCGGCTGCACGCCTTCGAGGTTGACCACCGGCACCACGCCGCCGATCACCACCGGGAACTGCACCAGGTTCGACTCGGTGAGTTCGGCGGTGGCCAGGGGCTTGTCGCTGGCGCCGAAGTCGACCGTGCCGGCCTTGACCTGGGCGATGCCGCCGCCCGAGCCGATCGACTGGTAGTTGACTTGCGCGCCGGTCAGGCGGTTGTGCTCGGCCGACCAGCGCGACAGCACGGGGAATACGAAGGTCGAGCCGGCGCCGGTGATCTGCTGCGCCTGGGCTGCCGGCGCTGCCGGGGCTTCGCTGGCGGTCGGTGCGGCTGCGCTGGAGGCGGGCTGCTCGGAGCCACCGCAGGCAGTGAGCAGGGCGGCGGCGAGGGACAGGCTGAGCAGGCGGGGCAGGGCGTGGCGCATGGGCGGGGCTCGTTCAAGGGGTGGGGGAAAAATGCTGCATTTTCGTGACAGCTGTATGACAAGCGACCATCCGGGAAGGCGTGAGGCCGGTCAACCTGCCGCCGGCCGCGCAGTGTGCGCCCAGCCGGCAAGGATCGCGACCGGTCGACCCCGAGCGGGAATCACTCGCCGCCTGACAGCGCCTCCTTGTGGCGGAAACGACACAGATCCCGGACCACGCAGCGCCCGCAGTCGGGCTTCTGCGCTCTGCACACGTAGCGGCCGTGAAGGATAAGCCAGTGATGGGCATCCATGAGGAATTCCGTGGGCACCCGCTTCAACAGCGCGTCCTCGACCGCTCGCACATCCTTGCCCGGAGCGAGGCCGGTACGGTTGGCGACGCGGAAGATGTGGGTGTCGACGGCCATCGCCGGCTGCCGGAACCAGGTGTTCAACACCACGTTGGCGGTCTTGCGGCCCACGCCCGGGAGCTGTTCCAGAGCCTCGCGTTCGCCGGGCACCTCGCCGCCGTGGCGTTCCAGCAGAAGACGGCAGGTGGCGATCGTATTGGCGGCCTTGGCTTGGTACAGGCCAATCGTCGAGATCTGCTGGCGCAGGCCCTCTTCGCCCAGATCCAGCATGGCTTGGGGCGTGTTGGCGATTGCGAAGAGTTTGCGGGTGGCTTTGTTGACGCTGACGTCGGTGGCCTGGGCCGAGAGCAGCACCGCGATCAGCAGTTCGAACGCGGTGCTGTATTCAAGCTCGGTCTTCGGCTCGGGGTTCAGTTCGCGCAGGCGGCGGAAGAACTCGAAGCGTGCAGCGGGCGCCATCGGGCGGCTGGGCGGGGTCTCGGCGGTCTTGGGAAGGGCGGGCTTCTTTGCTGGCATCTTCGCCACTCGGGTCCTGCTGGGGCCGGTCGTGATTTTCTTCGCGGCTGTTGCGCGGCGCTTCGTGCTCTTGGGGCGCAGAGTCATGGGCGGTCGAGGAGTGGGGCGAGTGTGGGAGCTCAGGGTGGGCCAGGGCCCACCCTATGTGCGGTGGACTGGCGGTGAGAGCGGCCGCGTTCGTCGCTTGAGCCAGGCCTGGCGGGCAGCGATCAGCAGGCCGAGCAGGACGAAGGCGCCGGGTGGGAGTGCGGCGATCAGGAAGCGGTGTGCGCTGAACTCGAACTCCAGCCAAGACAGGCCGAGCAGGCGGCCGGCGTCGGCGAACAGGCTGCCCTGTCCGATCCCTTCGCGCAGCAGGCCGAGCAGCAGCAGCACGCCCAGAAACCCGAGCCCCATGGCGAAGCCGTCGAGGGCGGCGCGGGCGGGATCGGTGCGGCTGGCGAACGCCTCGGCGCGGCCGAGGATGGCGCAGTTGGTGACGATCAGCGGCAGGAAGATGCCCAGCACCGCATGCAGGGCCGGCAGGAAGGCATGCATGGCCAGCTCGATCGAGGTCACCACCGCGGCGATGACCATGACGAAGGCCGGGATGCGCACTTCGGCGCTCGTGAGCCGACGGATCATCGCGATCGCCGTATTGGTCGCGGTCAGCGCCAGCAGCGTGGCGAGGCCGAGGCCCAGCGCGTTGACCGCCGTACTGCTGACCGCCAGCAGCGGGCACAGGCCGAGTAACTGCACGAGGCCGACGTTCTGGCTCCACAGACCCGCTTCGAGCGTGGCGGAGACCTCGGCGCGATCGGGCAGGGTGAAGCCGGAAGGAGCAGCAGGCTCGGCGCCTGCCATCGCAGACGGCGCAGTGGCGGCTGCGGCCTGTGCGGAAGCGCCGGCCGCGGACGCCGCGCCCGCCGCTGCGATCGATGTGGCGGCGGCTGCGGCCTGTCCGGCTTCAGTCGGGCGCATCGGGGGCGTCCTCGAAGTGGAGGCGTGCGCCTGGCTCGGCCGCCCAGATCGCCTCGCCGTGGCGCTGCAGAAAGGCGAGCGTGCGGCCAAGGCCGCGGGCGACCGCGCGCGGCGTGATGGTGGCGCCGCTGAAGCTGTCGAAGTCGCCGCCCTCGCGGCGCACGGTCCAGCGCTGCTGCGGCGTGTCGGCGAGGCCGCGGCCGTTGAAGCCCTCGATCCAGTCGCTGCGCTCGCGTTCGATCGGGTCGCCCAGGCCCGGCGTCTCGGCGTGGCGGGTGACGCGCGCGGCAATCACCGTACCCGCGGTGTCCACGCCCAGCAGCAGTTCGATGGCACCGCTATAGCCTTCGGGGGCGGTGGTTTCCATCGCCAGCGCGCTGGGCGCCTCGCCAAGGCGGCCGCGCCAGATCCGCACCGGCGTGTCGCGACCCAGCCACTGCGGAGCACGCACCAGCACCGAATCCTGGAGCGGATCGTTGTTGTAGCGGGCGGGCGGCAGCACCGCCGCCAGCGCAGCACGCTCGGCGGCGGCGCGGGCTTCTTCGATGCGCTCGCGGGTCAGGCGCTCGACCACGGTGAGCGCGCCAATCGCGATCAGCGCGCAGGCGCCCAGCAGCAGGGCCGCGCGGCGCAGGCCGGCCGGGTTCATCGAGGTGCTCCGTACACCCGCGGCCGGGTGTAGCGGTCGATGAAGGGCGCGGCGCAGTTCATCAGCAGCACGGCGAATGCGATCGCATCCGGATAGCTGCCCCAGCGGCGGATGGCAAGCGTCAGCACGCCCACGCCGGCGCCGAAGATCAGCCGCCCGCGCGGGGTGCTGCAGCCCGAGACCGGGTCGGTGACGACGAAAAAGGCCGCCAGCACCAGCGCGCCCGAGAACACGTGCTGCAGCGGAAACGGATGCACGTCGGGCTCCATCGCCCAGAACGGCAGGCTGAGCAGGATCACGCTGCCCAGCGTCGCCACTGGCGTCTGCCAGGGGATCTTGCGGCGGATCAGCAGCCACAGGCCGCCGAGTGCGAAGAAGTTGGCGACCCACTCCCAGCCGCGGCCACCGAAGTCGCCGAAGCGCGGATCGCTGCGGATCTCGACGAGCGTCTGGCCCTGGGCGGTGAGCTGGCGCACGGTGTCCAGCGGCGTGGCCATGCTGATCGCGTCCCAGCCTGTGCTGGGGGCGGCGCCGGTGAGAATGATGCGAAGGCTTTCGATGAGGCCCGGCGCTTCGCTGCCCAGGCCGCGCGGCGCCAGCCACTGGCTCAGCTCCAGCGGAAAGCTGACCAGCACCACCGCATAGCCGACCATGGCCGGATTGAACAGGTTGTAGCCCAAGCCGCCGTAGGCGTGCTTGGCCAGGCCAATGCCGACCGCCATGCCCAGCGCCGACACCCACCACGGCGCCAGCGGCGGCAGGCAGAGCGCGAACAGCACGGCCGCCAGCACGGCGCTGCCGTCACCCAGCGAGGGCATCAGCCTGCGCCCGCGCAGCCTCAGGCACAGCGCTTCAACGAACAGCGCGAAGAGCACGGCCAGGGCCATCTGCACCAACAGGCCGGGGCCGAAGAAGTAGACGTAGGCCAGCACGCCGGGGACGAGCGCGGCCAGCACCTCCAGCATTAGCGCGCGCACGCTGGCGCGCGGCGGCAGGTGCGGCGCGGGTGCGGTCTCGAAGGTTCTCATGGCGCTTCGTCCTCGCGCGCGGATTCGCCCGGCTCGAGCGCAGTGCGCGCCTTGGCCTTGGCGATGGCCGTCGCGATCGCCGCGCGACTGGCGGCCTGCTTGCCGGTCTCGGCGCGGCGCGCGGCCAGGGCCTCCTTCTCGCGCTCGAGCCTGAGTGCGCGGGCTTCGTAGCGCTCGCGTGCTTCCTTGGCGTCGAGGGCCTTGCCACGGGCCACACGCAGCCGCGTCTTGCCCTCGCGGAAGCCCTGCACCAAGGGGATGTGCGAAGGACAGGCAAGGTCGCAGAGCCCGCATTCGATGCAGGCCTCAAGCGCGAGCCCCGCGGCGTCCTCGATCTCATCCGAACGCAGACTCTCATGCAGCAGCTGCGGCAGCAGGCGCGGCGGGCAGACCTCGGCGCAGTCGCCGCAGCGGATGCAGGCCAGAGCGCTCTCGACCGGTCGTGCGCTGGCCGCATCCAGCACCAGCACGCAGGTGCTGGCCTTGACGATGGGAAAGCCGTCGTCGGGCAGGCTCACGCCCATCATCCCGCCGCCCATCACCAGCCGCTGCGCGCGGTCGGTGTAGCCGCCGCTGGCCGCGATCACATCGGCAACGGGTGTTCCGAGCGCCACCCGCCAGTTGGCAGGCTCGACCACGCCGGGGCCGGTCACGCTGACGATGCGCTCGACCAGCGCTTCACCGTGCACCACCGCGCGCCAGGCGGCCGCGGCCGTGCCGACGTTGTGGACGACGATGCCGAGGTCCTGCGGCAGCCCGTCCTGCGGCACCTCGCGGCCGGTCAGCACTTCGATCAGCTGGCGCTCGCCGCCCTGCGGGTAGCGGGTCGGCACTTCGACCAGCTCCAGCACGCCCTCGTTGACCATCGCCAGGGCCGCGACAAGGGCCTCGCGCGCTGCCGTCATGCTGTCCTCGATGGCGACCCGCACGCGCTGCGCGCCGAGCACATGACGCAGCAGCAGGCCGCCGCGCAGCACGTCTTCCGCGCGCTCGGCGAGCAGGCGTTCGTCGCAGGCGATCCAGGGCTCGCACTCGGCGCCGTTCAAGATCAGCGTGTCGCAAGGCTGCAGGAGCTTGTCGGCGGTCGGAAACACCGCGCCGCCCAGACCGGCCACGCCCGCTTCGACGAGGCGTGCGCGCAGTTCGTCCGGGCTGCGCTCGGGCCAGTCTTCGATGGCGGCGAAGGGCAGGGCGTCGAGCGGGCTGTCGCTGTCCACGCGCAGCAGGATCGCGAGGTCGACCTCGCCCGGCGCATGCGGCAGTCCGCGCGCTTCGAGCGCTTCGATCACTCCGGCGGCAGGCGCGTTCAGGCAGGCGCCGCCGCTGTCCTCGGGCCGCGCCAGCACCTCGAAGCGGCGCACGCGCTGGCCGGGCACCACGCAGGGCGCAAGCCGGCCGCGCGCATGCATGCGCAGCGGCAGGCAGAGCAGCGCAGCCAAGGGGGCTGTTCGGATCGGCTCGATCGGCAGCCGGCCCTTGCGGCCGTCCAGCGGCAGCCCACCGTGGAAGCGGTAGAGCTGCGCCATGGCTCAGGCGTCGCGCGCCCAGCCCAGCCGCTGGCCGACCCGCACGGGGTTCTCGGGGAACAGGCCGTCGTCGAGTTCAAAGCCCTGCTTGGGCAGGCAGACGATCACCGTCGAGCCCATGTTGAAGCGCGCCATTTCGGCGAAGCGCTCCAGCGTGATGTTCTTCGCGCGCAGGTCGCGGCGGACGATGCCCGAGCCGTAGGGCGGAATCTCGACCCCGCCCCAGACGGTTTCCACGCCCGAGACCAGCATGGCGCCGACCATCACCACTGCCATCGGCCCGCGATCGGTCTCGAAGCGGCAGACCAGGCGCTCGTTGCGGGCGAACAGGCGCGGGATGCCGGCCACCGCGAAGGGCGCGACGCTGAACAGACGGCCGGGGATGTGGACGGTCTCGATCAGTCGCCCGGCCCACGGCATGTGCGCCCGGTGGTAATCGCGCGGCGACAGGTAGACGGTGATGAACCAGCCGTCGGCGAACGGGGCTGCGGCCTCGTCGCTGCCGAGCAATTCGGCCGCGGTGAAGCTCTGGCCCTTGGCCTGGAAGATGCGCCCACGCTCGATCCGGCCGAGCTGGCTGATGCGGCCGTCGGCGGGCATCAGCAGAGTGTCGGCGGCGGGATCGGGCTGGCGCGCGCCGTCTTTCAGGCGGCGGGTGAAGAAGGCGTTGAAATGCGGGTAGTCGTCGAGCCTGGACGACTCGGCCTCTTCCCAGTTGACCGCGAAGCGCGTGCTGATCTGGCGGATCAGAAAGTTCTTCCAGGCGCGCACGCGCAGGCGAGTCGCCCACATCACCAGACGCGACAGAAAGCGATGGGGCAGCAGGTACTGCAGCAGCAGCGAGGGTGACATCCGCTCAGCTCTCCGCGACGCGGTGGGCGGCCAGCGCGCGCAGGTCGGCGGCGATCTTGGCGGGATCGAGCGGCGGCCGCACCAGGCCGACCTGCAGACCCTCGGGGTTGATGATCGCCACCGAAGCGCTGTGGTCGACCGTGTAGCCGCCGCCGTCCTGCGGGCTCTGCATGTAGACCATGCCGAGGCTGCGGGTGAAGGGCTGCAGGGCGCTGTGGTCGCCGGTGACGCCGCGCGCGGTCGCGTCGAAGTACTTGGCGTAGTCGCCGGCCAGCTTGGGGCTGTCGCGCTCGGGGTCGACGCTGACGAAAACGATCTGCGGGCGGTCGATCTCGGGCAGGTCCTCCATCGCCTTGCGCGCCTTGGCCAGGTCGGCAAGGGTCATGGGGCAGATGTCCGGGCAATGCGTGAAGCCGACGAACACGAGGCTCCAGCGGCCCTTCAAGTCAGCCTGGGTGAAGGCGCGGCCGTCCTCGGCGGTCAGGCTGAAGTCCGGGATCTGCTTGAACTGCGGATACAGCAGGCTGTTCTGCATCGGCGGCAGGTCGGCCGGCGCGAAGAAGCGCTGGCCAGCGTAGAGGCCGACGCCGGCGGCGAGCGCGGCGATCAGCACGGCGATGACGGGCAGCTTGCCGCTGCTGGCGGGGGCGGGGCGGGAGAGGGGGTATCCATGGCGGCGAAGTATACGGCGGCGGTGGGTAGGAGCCCTTTGGCGCTGACCGCGCAGCGTGTTCGGGTGAGAGAACTCTCGCCCCTCATCCGTCTTCACTCTGCAAACGGGAAGCTGGGCCCCGTGGAGACAGAGCAATGCCGGCAAGGCGGTGGCGGTGGATCGGTGGATGCGCGCTGGCCGTGGCGGTCGCGTGGCCAGGCCCGGGCGCGGCTTGGCCGATCGAGATCCAGGTGCACGGCGGTGTTCCTGAGCCTGGCATGGCGGCGCTGGGCAGCGGCGGCGTGCCGCTTGCGCGTGCGCAGCAGGTGTTCGAGCCGGGCGAACTCGAACTCGTCGACGCCGCCGGCGTCGCCGTGCCGATGCAGGCGCGCGTGCTGGCACGCTGGATGGCCGGGCGCACCGATTCGACCGCACCGATCCAGTGGCTGCACGTGCAGGCCGAGCCGCGCGGCGCCCAGCGGCTGTGGCTGCGACGCCGGGCCACGCCGGGGGAGTCGCCGCCGCCTACGCAGCGCCTGCGCGTCGTCGAGCAGGGCGGCGCCTATCTGGTCAGCACCGGTGCGGCTGAGTTCCTGGTCGATCCGGCGCAGGCAGCGCTGTTCAGCGAGGTGCGCAGCGCGCAGGGTGAAGTGCTGGCGCGCGGTCGACCCAGCGCGATCGAACTTGCGGCCCCGGCAGGCCGCTATTCGCCGCAGTCGCTGCGCTTCGCCCGCATCGAGAGCGCCGGGCCGCTGGCGGTTTCGCTGCTGACCGAACAGCGGCTGGCCGTGCCGCCCCAAGGGGGCGGCGCACTCGTGCTGCGCCGCCACTACCGCTTCGAGGCCGGCTCGCCCACCGCGCGCGTCAACCTCGCGCTGGCCTGGGAGGGCAGCCTGTGCGGGCGGGCGGATGAACTGGCCTGCAGTGCGGGCGTGAACGGACTGCGTGTGCTGGCGGCGCACGAGGGGCTGGTCGTCGAGCCCGCCGCGCAGCGCGTGCTGACCCAGGCCAGACGGGGTGACGCGGTGCATTCGAGTCGCGCGGACCAGGCCACCCGGCTGCTGCAGCGGCGGCGCGAGCAGCGCCTGCAGCCGAAGCGCTTCGCGCTCAGCGTGGACGGCAGCGAGGTGCAGAGCGGCACGGCGGCCGATGCGGCGGCCATGGCGGTGGTTTTCGCGCAGGCTTCGCTGGGCGCTGGCATCGAGCGCATCGACCTCAACGAGCCGCAGGGCCTGCAGTTCGATCCATCCGCGGGCGAGCTGCGTCTCGACTGGGTCGCCGCGCCGGGCGTGTGGCTGGGCAACCGCCAGGGCCTGCATGCGCAGGTGGCGGTGGCGGTGTTGCCCGGCGCCGGGGCGGCCGCCGCAGTGCAGGAGGCCGCGCTCGGCGCGCGCGTATCCGCTGCGCTGTCCGAGCCTGTGCTGCTGTGGCCTTCGGCCGCGCAGTTCGCCGCTTCGGGCGCGGTGCCGGAGTTTCCACTCGGCGCGCTGCCGCCTGCCTTCTCGGGCTTCGATGCCGCCGTCGATGCCGTCCTTGACCACACCCTGGCGCGGGTCGAGGCCGAGGGCCTGCACGGGCTGATGACGCATGGCCTGTGGCCGGGCTACTGGGGCACGCCGGCCGATCCGCCGATCGCTTGCGGCGGCGCCGACCCGACGCCTGCGGAGGCCTGGGACGACAGCTACTGGTGCGCCAGCTGGACCGACTACCACAACGTCGCCATCGTCCCTGCGCTGGCGGCGTTCCGGGCCGGGAATCCGGAGCGCTGGCGAACCTTTGCCGTGCCGGCGGCACGGCGGATGCTGCATACCCAGATCCTGCAGTGCGCCCCGGATGACCCGTGGTTCTACTGCGGGCAGGCGCCCTCGGGGGGCGGTGGCTACCGCGCGCACTTCAACAGCTCGCACGCCTACTTCGAGAACCTGCTGCTCTATTACTTCCTGAGCGCCGACCCCTGGGTGCCCGAGCGCCTGCTGCAGGGTGCCCGCCGCATGCGCGGCTATCTGTGCCCCGCGCGCTTCGGGTCTTCGCCTGGGCCGATGTGCGGGCCGAGCGAGCCTGGCACGGATGCCTGGGTCCAGCTCAGCGATCGCGCCGCCAGCCAGTGGTACGAAGTGTTCCGCGTACTCGGTCAGAGCGTGGACCCGAGCTTTCTCGACGACTGGCGCGGCGGCCTCGCGCGCTGGCTGAGCCTGCACTACGCGCAGGGCCTTGACCCGCGCGGGGACACGCTCGGCGTGCTCGCGCCCTCGGGCGTCGGTGCGGGGCTGTCGATCCTCGCGCCCGGCCGCTACAGCAGTGCGCAGCTGTGGATGGCCTCTGGCTATGACTTTGAACAGCTCGCGCGCTTCGCCACGTCCGCGCCGGGAGTCGGCTTGGGTCAGCCTGCGCTGATGCCCGAGCAGGTGATCGAGGCCTGGGGGCGCACGCTCGCGCTGGCATCGCGCGTGGCGCCCGGTGGCGATGGCAGCGCCTCTGGCGTCTGGCCCAACGCGATCGCGTTCGAGTGGACCGGTGCCCGCATCGGCGGCCAGCTGCGCAGCCTTGCACCGTTCTGGCATCCGGCATCGATGCCGCAGCCGTGTCTGGACGACTGCCTGTATCCCACCGGCAAGGCCTTCCTGAGCGCAGCGCTGGCGCGCGCGGCGCCCCTCTCCGGCGATCCCGCCCTGCATGCGCTGGCGCAGTCCCTGGTCGTGCACAGCCTCGATGCACTGGCAGCGCGCCCGCAGGTGCTCGGCAAGGAGACCGGTCTGCTGCTGACCCGTCTGCCGGCGGCCATCGCCGCCCTGCAGCCGCCGCGGCCCCCGCCTCCGCTGTTCGCCAGCGGCTTCGAGTCCGCGCTTGCCACCGCCGCGCCCGCCCTGCGCGCGCGCTCGAACCCGTGAGTCGATTCCGCCCGTCCCACGGGCAAGCACCGTCGGCGGCGCGTTGCGCTGCCGGCCTTCAACCCCGAGCCCCGAAGGAGTGTCCCATGCCCGTTCCCGCCTACCGCAAAGCGAACCCGCTCGGCGCCCTGCAGGGCGCCGCCTCGCGTTCCCCATCACGAGCGCAGCGCGGCTGCGCACTCTTGCTGGGTCTGCTGCTGTGCACCGTGGCGTGGTCACGCACGCTGTCCGAGGTCTGGGTGAACGACGTGGTTCTGCCGGAGACGGTGCTGGTGAGCTTTCAGCAGCAGTTCGGCTATCGCCCAGCCGCGGGGCGCTACTGGTATGACCGCGCCACCGGCGCGTGGGGGCTCAGCGGACAGGGCACGGCGGGTTTCATCCCGCCGGGTCTCCCGCTCGGCGGCGCGCTCAGGGCCGATGCCTCCAACGGCAACACCGGCATCTTCATCAACGGTCGCGAGCTTGCGCAGAGCGACGTGCAGGCCTTCGCGTCGATCGGCATCGCCGCGCAGCCGGGCCGCTGGTGGGTGGATGCGTACGGCAACGCGGGCGCCGAGGGCGGCCCCGCCCTGTTCAACGTGTACGCGCTCGCGCGCCAAAGCGGCGGCGACAGCCTGTACCGGAAGTCCGGTGACGGCAGCTCGCTGTGGCTGGGGTCCGACGGCTCGCTGTCCTACCACGGCAAGGTCGGCGACCGTTCGTTCGACTACCACATTGGCGACTGAGCGCCGGCGCAACAGCCATCCGCCGGCCGGGGCCGCCGCTGCTCGCTCGTGGCGGCGGCGCGACGGCGTCAGCAGGCTTCAGCTGCGACGAGCCATGCGCCGCGCCGCCACGCAAGGCCGCGCGTGGCGGCGCGGGTGCTGTCATCGGCTGCACTGGCGCCGGAACGCGTGGCACCGAAGCGTCGAGAGCGCATCGCGCGAGTCTGCCGCCGCGTCAGCGCGCGTGAGCGCGTGATTCGAGTGCGAAGCCGGCCCAGTAGAAGGGCTGTCCGGCCTGCTCGGGCAGGGCCGAGGCGAAGCCGAGCCAGCGCGCGAGCGACTCCATCCAGCCTGCCTGGCGCGCGCGCTGCAGCCACGCGCGCTGCGCCTGGGCCATGGCCTCTTCGCTGGAATCGCCGTGCAGGCGTCGCTCGTGGAAGTGCCGCATCAGCTGCGCGGTGGGGCGGTCGGCGACTCGCCAGAGCGTGCCCATCACCTCCTCGGCGCCTGCGGCATGAAAGGCGCGCATCAGGCCCAGCAGCCCCTCGCCGCCGGCGTCGCCGCCCAAGGCGCTGTCGCAGGCGCTCAAGACCACCAGGCCCCCGCCCAAGCGCAGCTCGGCGGCGATCTCGCGTGCGCTGAGCGCGCCGTCGTCCGTGCTGGGCGCAGACGCCCCTGCGGGGATTGCCAGCTGCAGGTACGAGGCCATCGGGTCATGCGCCACGCGTTCGCCGTGCACCGCCAGATGCAGGGTGTTGACGGCCTGCTGCTGCAGGGCGCGACGCAGTTCCGCCTCGGTGGCGCGCTGGTCCAGTAGCAGGGTCGCGCGGGCGCCGTACAGATCCGCCAGCGCCAGCACTTCATCGCGTGCGCCCGGCAGCACAGGCGGCGGCGTCGAGCCAGCGGCACGCACCGTGCCCCCCAGGCTCGCCGCCAGGCCGATGACGGCGTCCCCATCGGAGGTTTTCTCCACCTCCGCATGCGCGAGTGCGTAGGCTTCGGGCGAAACCGTCTGCGACAGGCTGACCCGCTCGATCAGCCACGTGGGCTCTGTGGCGTCCGCAGTGGCAAGCGCCGCCCACGGCAGCGAGCGCAGCACATCGTCAGGGCTGATCAGCCAGCGCGTGCTGCCCTGCAGCGCCGGCTGCAGCGGGGCCAGCAGGTCGCGATACAGGGCGTGCGACTGGGCGACGAAGGCGCGCAGTCCGGCTGCGCCGAGATCGCCGCGCGAGGCCAGCACGCGCAGCGCTTCGATGCGTTCCGCAAGCGCGCCGCGCGCGATGGGAATGAACTGCAGCGAAGGTGCAGCGTGCCCGGCCCGATGCACCCAGGCGACCACGCCGGTGTCGGCGACCACGAAGGACAGCAGGGCCTGCTCGGGGGCAAGTCGATCCGCCGGCCGCGGGCCGGGTGCCGACGCGGCAGGCGTGGGCGCTTCTGCGGCGGGTGTCTGCGCGAACCGCCGCAGCGCCGCCTGCCGATAGCGCCGCTCGGCTTCCAGCGCCGCCCCGGCCTCGCCCTGCTGCACGTGCAGCAGCAGGGGTTCGACATAGATTGCGCGGTACTGGGCCGCCCAGCGGGCGCGGACGTCTTCGTCGCCGCCCACCCGCGCCCGGTGGGCTTCAAGCGCTTGCTGCGCCTGGGCGTAGGCGGACAGCGCCGCGTCGCGCTCGCCCGCGGCGGCGTGCAGGCGGGCGCGCAGCAGCTGGGCGATTGCCAGCGCTTGACCGTCGACCTGGGCCTCGCGATAGAGCGCGAGGACCGCGTCCGCCTCGCGCGCCGCGGCCAAGGGGCGACCAGCGGCACGCTCCGCTTCGGCCAGCGCCACGCGGGCCTCGGCGATGGCCAGGGCGTTGCCGCGCTGGAGCCGGAATTCCAGCGCCCGCGCGGCATCGCTGCGGGCGTCGTCCAGCCGCCCCACGAGGCGCAGGCTGCCGCTGCGGAACAGGCGGGCATCCGCCTCCAGCTGGGTCGAGCGCAGCGGGTGCGCGTCGGGCAGGGCGGCGTAGCGAGTCAGCACTGTGTCGGCGTCCTCGATGGCGGCCGCCGGCAGGCCCAGCCGCTCCTTGGCGAGGGCCCGCTGCAGACGGGTGCTCAGGGCCTCATAGCTGGTGGCGTCAATGGCCTCGGCGGTGCGCAGGGCCGCCTCGAACACCGCCAGGGCTTCCGCGCTGGCGCCCCGGCGCAGCAGCACTTCGCCGAGCCCGGTCTGTGCCTGCTGCAGGGCGAGCGTGCCGGGCGCGGACGCGGTCAAGGCCCGCTCGGACGTGCGTGCGAAGGCTTCGGCGCGGGCGTAGTCGCGCCGGGTGAAGGCGATCAGGTGGGCATTGAAGGCCGCCCCGCCCAGCAGGCTGCTGCCGGGCGCGCGGCGCTCCAGCGCGGCGATCAGCTGCTCGAACCCCGGCAGCGCTTCGGGCCGCCCTTCGATGCCGTCCAGGGTCAGGCGGCGCAGGTGGGCTTCGGCCCAGTCCGCGGTGTCGGCGGCCACGCTCAGCAGCGTGGCTTCGGCGCCCTCGAGCAGACGCCGCGCCTCCGCGCGCTGGCCCTGCCGCAGCGCGATCAGGCCGGACAGGCTCTGCGCCTGCGCGATGAGGCGCGCCGACGGCGCCAGCGCCCGCAACTCGGCAAGGTCCGCTTCAGCCCCGGGGTGATCGCGCAGCGCCGCGCGCACCCGCGCCCGCAGCAGCAGGGCCTGCGCGCGCAGCGCCGGCGGCGCCCCGGCCTGCGCTGCCAGCAGACGCTCAGCGAACGCGCGGGCGATCTGCCGGTCCGGCCAGCGCTCGAACTGCTGCAGATGGGTCTGCAGCAGCGGCCCTGCCAGGGCGGGCGCGGCTGCCAGCGCCTGCTGCAGATCGGCCTGTGCGTCGGCAAAACGCTGCGACTTCAGCGCGTGACGCGCTTTCAGTGCCAGCGCTTCAGCGCGCACTGCCTCACTGGTCGTGGCAGCGACCAGTTCGGAGAGCGCGGCTTCGGCCGCCGGGCCCTCGCCCAGCAGCGCGTCCAGCGAGGCGTGCTGCAGCGCGCTGACAGGCAGAGTGATCAGCCCGGGCGTGAGCGCAGCGGCCGGCAGCGTGGCGCTCTCGCCGTCGCGAAGGCGGGTCAGCGGGACTGCGACGTTCGCGGCCTCGGCGGATGCGCGCAGCAGTGCGTCGAGGGATTCACTGCCGTCCGCGAGCTGCAGGCGATCGCCTCGCGCAAGGTCGATGCCAGGGGGCAGCGCCCCCGGCGGCAGCTCGATGACGATGCGGTCCGCATGGCAGACCCCGCTCAGTGCGAGCGCAAGCCAAAGCAGGCGGCGCGCCGGGCGCTTCATTCGATGTGCAGCTGGAAGGGCCCCGCCACCAGCCGGCCGTCGGGCGTGCGCACCTGCCACAGCCAGGTGCCGGTTCCGAGCGTCGGCGCGGACGGCAGATCGATGCTGCAGGTCTCGCTGTAGCCCTGCCAGATCAAGGCAGCGCCTTCGTCGCGAAGCTCGACACGCACGGGCTGCGGCGAATCGCAGCGCCAGGCCAGCTGGGCCGGGGCCGCGGACAGGCGCGCGCCGTCCAGCGGCTGCAAGGCCTCACCCGGCTGGCCGCGCAGCACGTCTTCGGCAGGTGGACGCAGGATGACGAGGCCCAGCCCCACGGAGACGAGCAGACTTGCGGCCATGGCCAAGCCGCGCAGCCCGCGTGTGCGTCGAACGATGCGGGTGTGCACGGGCGCATTCGCTTCGGCCGCGCTGCCGGCCAGCGGCTTAAGCGATGCCGCCAGCGACTCCGCCAGCGATTCGGCGTCGATCGCGAACTGCAGCGCGCGCGCGCAGTCGCCGCAGCGGGCGACCTCGGCCAGCGCCTCGTCCCGGCGCGCGGCATCGAGCTCGCCCCGGGCCAGGGCGACCAGCGTTTCCGAGTCGAGGCAGGCGTGTGCGCCGCGGGCGCTGAGCAGCGCGGCGGCTTCGGCGGGAAGCTCGGGCATGGCCTCAGTCATCGCGCAGGGCCTCGTCGGCCGCAGCCGCCAGCTGGATCTTGAGATCCTCGACGCCACGGTAGGCCAGGTTGCGCGCGGTGGCTTCGGTGATCTGCATGAGGCGCGAAATCTCCACGGTGGAAAACCCCTGCAGCAGGAGCAGGGTGGGCTGGCGTCGACGTTCGGGAAGGGCCGCCAGCGCCTGACGCAGGCGCTGCGCCCGTTCGGCCTGGGCTGCCGCGTGTTCCGGCGCCTCCGATGTGGGCGCAGGGGATTGCTCCAGCTCGGGCTCGGCGCTGTCCTCCGGCCGCGCGGCGCGTCGGCGCAGCGCGTCGATGAACACCGACGTCACGATCTTCTGCAGATAGGACGCAAGCGAGTCGATGTTTTTCTCGCCGTCCAGCGCCTTCCACAGGCGGATCCGCGCCTCCTGCACCAGTTCGTCGACGTCGAGCCCGGGCTCGCGCGCGGCGTGTCGCTGGAACAGCGCGCGCAGCCTCGGCTCGGCGGCCGCAAGCGCGCGCTCGATGGAGGAGGGCAGGGCAGGCATAGCGCCGAGTCTGCCCAATCCGGTGGTGGACGCGCCAGCCACTGCGGTGGCCCTCGCATTGCAGTGCAAGCGAGCGGGCGGCTCGCCGGCCGACGCCCTCGGTCGCGCCACGGCGGTGAGAAAACCCCGATGGCGGCTGCGTCTGTTGTGGCACGCACGCAGACCTCGAGGCCACGCTCCGCATGTCCAGTTCACGCTTGAAATCCGCCTGCACGTCGGCGCCTTCCGCAGGGGCCGCCCTCGCCGCGCTCTGGGCGCTGTCGATCGGCCTGGTCCTGTCACCCTTCCTGCGAGCGGCAGAACCACCCGTCGCGCCTGTGTCCTGGGTGCCCGAGCCGGTGGCCGATGCCGGCCTGCTCGGCCTGCAGGTGGCCGCCGAATTCGGTCCCGGAGGCCAGCTGCATGCCCTCTACCTCGATGAGACGCGCCGGCCCGCAGGCCCTTACCGGCTGGTGTACGCGCGGCGCGGTCTGCTGGCCTGGCACAAGGAAACCGTCGCCGAGCTGCAGGCGCTGCCAAGCGATGGTCGCAAGGCGCTGGCGCTGGCGGTGGATGCGCAGAGGCGTCCGCACGTGGTCTGGGTCGATGCGGGCAGTTCCTTTGCGGGCGTGGCCGACGATGTGCTCGTGCATGCCGTGCGCGAGGTCTCGGGCCAGTGGACCCGGAGCGAAGTCGCGCAGGCAGCGGATGCGCCGGCGCTGGCCATCGCGCCCGATGGACGCCCGCAGATCGCCTGGCGCGACGCGCAGACACGGGCGGTGATGCTGGCGCAGCTCTCTGCCTCGGGCTGGCAGTCCGAGGCGACTTCGGCGAGCACGCCCAGGCCCTGGCTCGGTCTCGCGATCGATGTGTCCGGCCAGCCCCGCATTTTCTTCACGGAGGGCCAGAACCCCGAGCGCGTGCAGCGCGCGCGTCGTTCGACGGCGGGGGCGTGGTCCTTCAGTCAGGTCAGTGAAGGCCTCACCGGCACCGCCATCGGCTCACTTGCTCTGGCTCAAACCGGCGGTGGTTCGCATGCCCTGGTCTACACCGAGGCGCCCGCCAACACCGCCAGCGCGGCGGTGCGGCGCCTGCTGGCGGTGCGCTATGACGTCGCCGGCGCGACCGAGTCGCGCTCGGTGCTCGAAACCTTGGCGCTGCCGGCGGGCCGATTCGACAGCTTGAACGTGGACGCCGCGGCGCTGGAGAACGATGGGCGTCTGCACGTGCTGCGCTTCCGCTACGACGCGCAGGCCAGCACCACGCGGGTGGATCTGCTGAGCCAAGGGGTGTCGGGCGCGATCAGCAGTCAGAACTACCTGCCCAACAACGCGCCCAACGGACCCAAGGCGCTGGCGGTGATGCCGACCGGCGCGCAGCTGCGGGTGCTGCAGACGCGTGTGGAAACGGGTGATATCGATGAAGTGCGTTTTGGCCCCCGCTGGCAGAGCTTCGACGCAGGGTCGCTCGACGGTTCCCCCGCTGACGGCAATGGCATCGCGATGACCACGGATGGGCGCGGCGAACCCGAAGTGGCCTTCGTTGACAACGGTGTGCTGTGGCTGCGCCGCTGGAGCGACGGCCAGCCGGTCGATCTCGATCTGGCCGGCGTGGTGCGCGTGCCGGACATGTCGCTGGGCGCCGGGCCGGATGTGCAGCGCACGCTCGCCTATCTCGAGGATGCGCCGGCCCAGCCAAGCCGCCTGCATCTGCTGACCCGCGAGCAGCCCGGCCAATGGCAGACGCTGGCGCTGGGCGAGGCGGCGCATCCGCGCGCCTTCCATTTCCAGAACAATGCCCGGCTCGTGCTGTTCCGCAGTTTGGTCTCGGGCCGCATTCGCGCCTGGAGCCGGACTCCGGACGGAGCGACCCAGCTGCTCGATCATCCGGGCGGCAGCTTCGGGCCAGGGACGGGCATCGGCCTGTCCGCGGAGGCCTGGCATGACCCGCAATCCGGCGACACCCTCGTCTACATCGGCTATTTCGATCCGGGCCAAGGCGCGCTGCGCGTGGTGCGCCTGCGCAGCGAGGGCGGCGCCTGGCGATTCGAGCGCGATGAAATCGCGGTCGACGGTGCATTGCAGCCCAGCCCCGTGTCGGACATTGCGATCGACCTGCGCGCCGAGCCCCAGCTGCAGTGGACGCATGCGGTGGCCGGTGGCACCCAGCTGCGGCGCAGCGCCCTGCGCGGGCAGGCCTGGACCGAAGTCAACAACGACCTGTTCACGGTGTCCGCCGAGGTCGTCGAGCTTGAGCTCGGCTTTCGCGACGGCTTGAGCTCGCAGGCGCGGCTGGTGTGGATCGAGCGCCGCCCGAACGCAGAGGAACACCTGCGCGTGCGCACCCGCAACGATCTCGTCTCCTCACCGGTGGTCGAGGGGTTCGGCGCGCTGCCTTCGGGCGGCTGCCTTGCCTGCAATCCGCCGCAGCAGCGCCGCTTCGCCTACTCGGCTCTCGGCGACGAGCGCCTGCTGTGGCGGGACGCCGGGTCGGAGGGGCGCGGCTTGCGCATGGCGCGACTCTTCAGCACGGGCTTATCGACGCCGCCGCCGATCGACTCGCCGATCCGGGATATGCAAGCGGATCCTCGGGGTAACCGGTTCGCCGCGCTATGGCAGAGCATTTTGTGTTGTCGCTGCAATCCCTGGGGCTGCGAAGGCGAAAACGGGTGGTGCCAGCGAAACGGCGGGGGCTTGGGGACGCGCGGTAGCGAGACCCCGCTCAACGATCGGTTGCGCAACCACTTCGCTCAGTCGGAAGCCGGTCGCTACTACCTCGATCTCTGGCGCCTGCATGGGCCCGAGGTCATCGCGCTGACCCTGCGCAGCCCGCAGCGCATGTACCAGCGCATGCGCACCTACAATGACTTTCTCCCCGGACTGCAAGCTCTGGTCGAAGGACGTGGTCACGAATACCGCATGGACACGCGCATGGTCACTGCCGCGCGTGAGGTCTGGCTGGGCTGGGCCGAAGACGGTAGCCCCGCCCTGCGTCAGCGGGTGCAGAGTGAACTGGTGCGGCTCAACCAGATGAACGGCTTCATTGGCCGCGACTTTGCAAGCTGGTTCGACAGTTTGACGCCGGGGCCCGAGGTGCCGTTGTTCATGGATGGTTTCGAGGATCTGCCGCGATGAGAGAGGGAACCCGTGAAACCGGCCGAGGGGCGCAAAGCCTTCAACCGTGTGGCGGAACCATCGCTTCGGCCGCGCCGGCGCGGAACGCGCTGACGATGATGCTTGGCGTTCTGCTGTGGCTGTGGGCCGCCGTGGTTCCGGCACAGACCACCGCCTTGGGCCTCGAGTACGCACAGGTCGACGGCATCTCGCTGCGGCTTGATCTGTTTCGACCGGCTGACGCGCCGGCCGCCGGCGCCCCGGTCGTGCTGTGGGTGCATGGCGGCGGCTGGTGTTCGGGTGCGCGCGCGCCCTTGCCCGACTATGCCGGAGCGCTGGTGGCGCAGGGTTTCGCGGTCGCTGCGGCTTCCTATCGACTGACCTCGACCACGCCGAACTGCGCCAACGCGGCCGGCGTCGACTGGCCGCTGCCGCTGCACGATCTGAAGGCCGCGGTGCGCTGGCTCCGGGCGAACTCGGCCGCGCTGGCGCTCGATCCCTCGCGGCTTGGCATCTGGGGCCAGAGCGCCGGCGCACACCTGGCCCTGGCGCTGGCGTACACCGCCGGCCAAAGCGCCTACGAAGGCACCGTCGGCAGCTATCTTGGCGTGTCGAGCGCAGTGCAGGCGGTGCTTGGCTACTTTCCGCCCAGCGACCTGATCGAGCTGGGGCCCGACTTCGCGCGCACGCCGCCCGGGCGACCCGATCTGGTCGCCGTGGTGGACGGGCCGGGACAGCCGCATGCCCACCTGATCGGGTTCGGCGCTGCCGGCGAGGGCATGGGGCTGATCCGTCAGAACCTCACCAACGCCGTCGCCCCGTGGCCCGCGCGCGTGGCTGCGGCGCGCTCGGCCAGTCCGCTGCATGCGCTGAGCGCGGCCGCACCGCCCACCTACCTGCTGCATGGCGCCGCCGACCTGGTGGTGCCGGTGCAGCAGTCGCGGCGCCTGGCGAGTGCGCTCGCCGCGACGGGCGTGCAGCATCAGTACATCGAAGTCGCCGGCCTCGGCCATGTGCCGCCCTCGGCCGACGACAGCGCGGCGGCCCGGCTGTGGATCGCGGGCGTCCTGCGTTATGCGGTGTTCGCCGATGGCTTCGAAGCGCCTGCCCTGGTGTCCGCGCCGAGGTGAGCCGGAGGCAGCGGCTATACTCCGCGGCCGTTTCCAAGCGCCCCGCACGCCATGCCCGCCGAACTTCGCAGCCTTATCGACTTCATCCGCTACGGCGCGACGCGCTTCGGCCAGGCCGGCCTGACTTTCGGGCACAGCTACGACAACGCCTTGGACGAGGCCACCCAGCTGGTGCTGCACGCCCTGCATCTGCCGCACGACCTGTCGCCGACCTATGGCTCAGCGCGCCTGACCGCCGAGGAGCGCGAGCTGGTGCTGAGCCTGTTCGAGCGACGCATTCGCGAGCGCATCCCGGCCTGCTACATCACCGGCGAGGCCTGGTTTGCGCAGCTGGCCTTCAAGACCGATCCGCGCGCCCTGGTGCCGCGCTCGCCGATTGCCGAGTTGATCGAATTGGGCTTCGAGCCTTGGCTGGGAGGACGCTGGGTGCAGCGCGCGCTCGACCTCTGCACGGGCTCGGGCTGCATCGGCATCGCCACCGCTGTGCACAACCCGGATTGGCAGGTCGATCTGGTCGACATCAGCGAGGACGCGCTGGATCTGGCCCGCGAGAACATCGCCCGCTTCGAAGTCGGCGAGCGCGTGCGCGCGCTCCGCAGCGACCTGTTTGCCGGGCTGGCAGGTGAGCAGTACGACCTGATCGTCAGCAACCCGCCGTATGTCACCCACGCCGAGGTCGACGCGCTGCCGGCCGAGTACGCGCACGAGCCCGAGCTGGGTCTGCGTGCCGGTGACGATGGCCTCGACCTCGCGCTGAAGATCCTGCGCGACGCGCCCGAGCACCTGAGCGAGAACGGCCTGCTGATCGTCGAAGTTGGCGAGAGTGAGCGCGCGCTGGTGCGACTGCTGCCCGAAGTGCCTTTCGCCTGGGTCGAGTTCAAGGTAGGACAGATGGGCGTTTTCGTCGTCGAGCGCGGCGACCTCGTGGCCCACGCCGCTACGATCCGGGCGCTGGCGGACGCGCGCTGAAGCGCGGGCGCGGAAAGCCCATAGGGTGGGTCTTGACCCACCGGAGCCCCATCCCGCTTCGGTGCTTGCGATCCTGGCGTTCGGCGGCACGACTCCGCGTCGCTGCAGGTGCTCCCGGCGTTCGGTTGTGGCAGCCACCGGGTCTGAAGTTGCCGTGGATGAGCAGTCTTGCTGTCCATCGGAGACACCGGCGTTCTGGCTCTTCGCTTCACCGGGGCAGGATCGCGGCCACGGTGGGCCAGGGCCCACCCTATCCACACGCGATGACTGCGAAGCACACAAATCGTGGGTCAACACCCACCTGACGGGGTAGCAATGTCGCACAACACCTTCGGCCACCTGCTGCGCGTCACCACCTTCGGCGAAAGCCACGGCCCCGCCATCGGCTGCGTGATCGATGGCCTGCCGCCGGGCATCGCGATCGCGCCTGAGGACTTCCGCCACGACATCGAGCGCCGCGCCACCGGCAAGTCGCGCCACACCTCGCAGCGCCGCGAGGCCGACGAAGTCGAGATCCTGTCCGGCGTGTTCGAAGGGGTCACCACCGGAACCTCGCTGGCGCTGCTGATCCGCAACGTCGATGCGCGCAGCAAGGACTACGGCAATCTGGTCGACGTGTTCCGTCCGGCGCACGCCGACTACACCTATCTGCAGAAGTACGGCATTCGCGATCACCGTGGCGGCGGGCGCTCGTCCGCGCGCGAGACTACGGTGCGCGTGGCGGCCGGGGTGATCGCCAAGAGGTGGCTGGCGGATCGCTTCGGCGTGCGCGTGCGCGGCTATGTCTCGAAGCTGGGGCCGCACGAGCCTGCGCGACTCGACTGGGATGCGGTCGAAGACAATCCCTTCTTCTGGCCCGACGCCGCGTTCGTCCCGGAGCTGGAGGCCTACATGGACGCCCTGCGCAAGGCCGGCGATTCGGTCGGCGCACGCGTCACCGTGGTCGCCGAGGGCGTGCCGCCCGGCTGGGGCGCGCCCCTGTACGCGAAGCTCGACGCCGAGCTGGCCTCGGCGTTGATGGGCATCAATGCGGTCAAGGGCGTGGAGATCGGCGACGGGATGGCCGCGGCCGGCCAGCGTGGCACCGAGCATCGCGACGAGATGACGCCCGAGGGTTTTCTGAGCAATCACGCCGGCGGCGTGCTCGGCGGCATCAGCACGGGCCAGGACCTGATCTGCCATCTGGCCCTCAAGCCCACTTCCAGCCTGCGCCTGCCGGGTCGCAGTGTGGATCGACACGGCAAGGCTGCTGAGGTCGTGACCCACGGGCGCCACGATCCCTGCGTGGGCATCCGCGCCACCCCGATCGCCGAGGCCATGGTGGCGCTGGTGCTGATGGACCAGGCGCTGCTGCATCGTGCGCAGTGCGGCGACGTGGTCGCGCCGCCGCGGGTGCCCGGACGCGTTGTCGAGTAGCCGCCGGAGCGCGCCTCAGGCGCCCGCATTTGCCCGGGATTCGTCAGCCGGCCACATGAACATCTGGCAGCGCGGCGCCTGCCGCGTTGAATCGCATGTCGCGCGCGCTAGAGTGCGCGGCCTGCACCACCACACCTCCCCCATGGAATGCCCTCGATGTCCAAGCCCTTGAAGATCGCAATGGTCGGCGCTACCGGTGCCGTAGGTGAGACCCTTCTGGAGATCCTGGCCGAGCGCAAATTCCCGTTCACCGAGCTGATCCCGCTGGCTTCGGAGCGCTCGGCCGGTGATCTGGTCCGCTGCGGCGAACGCAGCTACACGGTGCGCGACCTTGCGAGCTTCGAT
Source organism: Lysobacterales bacterium (assembly GCA_014946745.1). Taxonomy (NCBI): domain Bacteria; kingdom Pseudomonadati; phylum Pseudomonadota; class Gammaproteobacteria; order Lysobacterales; species Lysobacterales bacterium. Next base: position 1,111,476 of record JADCRD010000001.1, read on the forward strand.
TTTGCCGGCGTCGACATCGCCTTCTTCTCGGCCGGCGGCAGCGTCTCCGCCGAACACGCGCCGCGCGCGGCCGCAGCCGGCGCCGTGGTGATCGACAACACCTCGCACTTCCGTCGCGAAGCCGATGTGCCTCTGGTGGTGAGCGAGGTCAATCCCGAGGCGATCGCCAACCGCCCGCGCGGCATCATCGCCAACCCCAACTGCTCGACCATGCAGATGCTGGTGGCGCTGGCGCCCATCCACCGCGCCTACGGCATCACCCGCATCAACGTCGCGACCTATCAGTCGGTCTCGGGCGCAGGCCGCTCGGCGCTGGAAGAGCTGGGCAAGCAGACCGCGGCCATGCTCGCGTTCCAGGACCCGAATCCGCAGCGCTTCCCGGTGCAGATCGCCTTCAACCTGATTCCGCACATCGACGACTTCCTGGACAACGGCTACACCAAGGAAGAAATGAAGCTGGTCTGGGAGACGCGGAAGATCCTCGGCGACGACAGCATCGAGGTGAACCCGACGGCGGTGCGGGTGCCGGTGTTCTTCGGTCATTCCGAGGCGGTGCACATCGAGACCCGCGAAAAGGTCACGGCCGAGGCCGCCCGCGCCCTGCTGGAGCAGAGCCCCGGCGTGGTGGTGGTCGACGAGCGCGCCAAGGGCGGCTACCCGACGCCCGTGACCCATGCCGCCGGCAAGGACCCTGTTTTCGTCGGCCGAATCCGAGAGGACATCAGCCATCCGCGCGGTCTGAACCTGTGGATCGTCGCCGACAACATCCGCAAGGGCGCGGCGCTGAATGCGGTGCAGATCGCCGAGCTGCTGCTGGCTGAACGCGGCTGATCGAGGGGCGCGAGGCTCGCGTCGAAGCCTCTCGGCTGAACCGATGTCAAGAAATGTGATTGCGCTCACCCTCAGGTCCGCGCTGGTGCCCTGCCAGCGCGGCCTTAATTGTTGGTGAAATGTCACCGTTGACCTATAGTTAGCGCGCCGTTGTCATGTCGTTTCTAGGATTGGTCCGTTGAGCCGTGGTACAGGCGGGGCGGACCAGGGCCGTGCGGAGGGGTTGCACACGCAGCCGGCGCACGGCCAAAAGCGGCCATCACCAGACATCCGCCGCGGATGGGGGACAGAGTTAATGAACAAGATGCTCAGACTGCCGGTTGCGCTTGCTTTCGCCCTCGGTGCCTCCAATGCCTTCGCCCTTGGCCTGGGCCAAGTGCAGGTCAAGTCCAGCCTGAATCAGCCGCTGCTGGCGGAGATTCCCGTCCTGGAGAACGCTCCCGGCGAAGCCGCGGACCTTCAGATCCGTCTCGCATCCTCCGAAGCCTTCGCGCGTATCGGTCTTGAACGACCGAGCGCCTCGCTGCTGACCTCGCTCACTTTCGAGGTCGTGCAGGGCGACGGCGGTAAGCCGATCGTCCGCATCACTTCTCCGAATCGGGTCACCGATCCCTTCGTGAGCCTGCTGATCGAGGCGGAATGGGCGCGCGGCAAGCTGCTGCGTGAATACACCCTGCTGCTGGATCCGCCGGTCGCAGTGCCCTCGCGCGCAACGCCCTCCGAAACCCAGGCCCTGCCGCAAGGGGATGTGCGCCCGGCGCCGTCCGAATCGCTGGCGACGCCGCCGCCGATGGCCACTCCGCGCCCAGCGGCTGCTGCCGCGGCGCCGACCTACGCTCCGGGTGAGAGTTACGGGCCGGTCAATTCAGGCGACTCGCTGTGGAAGATCGCCAGCCAGTCGATCCCCGACAGTTCGGTCAACATCAACCAGATGATGGTGGCCATCCAGCGCGCCAACCCGGATGCCTTTGTCGGCGGCAACATCAATCGCCTGCGAACGGGTGCGGTGCTGCGCATCCCCTCGCGTGAGGAGATCAGCGCGATCGGCGCCCGCGAGGCCGCGCAGCTGGTCCGCGATCAGACCTCGGACGAGACGGCCCTGCAGCCGATCGAAACCGACAGCAGCCCCATCGCCTCGCCGGCGGCGCCCGCTGCATCCGCCGACTCGCGCCTGGCGATCGTGCCGCCGCGCGGCGAGCAGCCTGCGGCCGCCGCGCAGACCGGCGCCGTGGCCGGCGGTGACGGCGCGGAGCTGCGTGCCGATCTGGCCCGCGCGCGCGAGCAGGGCGAGGCCTTGAGCCAGGAGAACACCGAGCTCAAGGCCCGCGTGCAGGAGTTGGAGAAGATCCGCGGCGACAGCGAGCGTCTTCTCGAGCTTCGCAACAGCGAACTGCAGGCGCTCCAGCAGCGTCTGGCGGAAATCGAAGCGCAGCAGGCGGCTGCGGCGACGGCGGCGAGCGCCACCTCGGAGGCTGGCGCTCCAACGCCCGAAGTCGAGGCGCCGGCAGCGTCAGCGGAGGACCCCGCAGCGCCGGTCGTCGATCCTGCGGCCGCGCCCGAAGCACCCACCAGCGAGACGCCGCCCGCGGACACCGCGGAAGCGCCTGCCGAGACGCCTGCGCCGGCAGAACCGACGGAGGAGGCCGCGTCCTCGGCTGCCGCGTCTGAGCCTGCGGTGCCCGCGACCACTGAGGCGCCCGCCGAGACGAGCAGCAGCGAGAACCTGCCGCCGCGTCCGCCGCGCCAGGAGTGGTATCAGAACCCCCTGCTGCTCGGCGGCGGTGGCGCACTGCTCATCGGTCTGCTGGCCCTGCTCGGTCTGCGCGGACGCGGCAAGAAGAAGGCCGCAGCGGTGGCAGCGGCGGCGCCGTCGCGCTTTGACGGGGCCGACTTCGGCGTGCCGGCTGCGAGCAGCAGCGCCGCCTCCGGCTTCGACGAGCACGAAGATGCCGAAGAGCGCGAGCTGCTGGACCGCGTTGCCGAGCAGCCCGACGATCTCGAGCGCCATATCGATCTCGTTCGCCATTACTTCGGCATCAACGATCCCGCGCGCTTCGAGGGTGCGGTAGAGGCCATGTACGCCCAGGTCTATGACCCCGACGATGCCAACTGGCAGCAGGCGCTGCAGATGGGTCGGGAGCTGCTGCCCGACCACCCGCTGTTCATGGATCTGCCCGCGCAGGATGCGCCGGTCAGCGCCTGGGAGCCGGCCGCTCCGGCTGCCGCGCCGACGCCGAGCTTCCAGACGCCGAGCTACCGCGTGGACAGCGGGTTCGCGACTCCGGCGCGTACGGTCGACGAGGAGCCCGAGTTCCGCATCGATCTTTCGGAGCCCGAACTGGTGGTGCCGGAGATCGAACGCCTCGGCGCGGCCCAGAGTCAGGAGCCCCTGCAGTCCTTCGAGTTCAACCTTGAGCCGACGCCGGCCAAGGCGGCCAACGCAGCTGCAGCGCCGCAGTCCTCTTCGGCGCAGGATGATGCCCAGCTCAGCGCCGACGCCATCGAAGCCGCCGCGACCAAGCTCGAGCTGGCTCGCGCTTACCTCGACATGGGCGACGTCGAAGGTGCGCGCGGCATGCTGGAGGAAGTCACCCAGGAAGGCACCGCCGATCAGCGCCAGGACGCCCGTCGCCTGCTCGACGAGATTCGCTGATCGCTCCAAGGCAGCGATTGAACAGGGGCCGGCTTGCCGGCCCTTGTTCGTTTTCGGGCGCGGAACTGCGCGGACGTCGCCCCAGCCCTTACCCTGTGCGCGCCCTGTGTTCCCGAGCCCACCGGCTTTGAATCCCCAATCCCCAATCCCCAATCCCGAAGCGCCGCCCAGCACCCGCTACGCCGCCGCGGTGGAATACGACGGCGGCGCTTTCCTCGGCTGGCAGCGGCTGTCGCACGGGCGCACCGTGCAGGCCTCGGTTGAAGAGGCGCTGAGCTATGTCTGCGACACGCCGGTGGAAGTCACCTGCGCCGGCCGTACCGACAGCGGCGTCCACGGCCGCGGCCAGATCATCCACTTCGACATCGCCGTCGAGCGCAGCGCGCGCGCGCTGATGATGGGCACGACCTCACGCTTGCCCTCGGCCGCGGCCCTGCTGTGGGTGCAGCCGGTGGCGGCTGACTTCCACGCCCGCTACTCGGCGCTGGCGCGACGCTACCGCTACCGCATCCTCAATAGGCCGGTGCGGCCGGCGCTGGATCGCCAGCAGGCCGCCTGGGAGCGGCTGCCGCTCGATGCGGAGGCCATGCATCGCGCCGCCCAGGCCCTGGTTGGCGAGCACGACTTCAGCGCCTTCCGCACTGTCGCCTGCCAGGCCAAGCACCCGAACCGCCATCTGCACCGCATCGAAGTCACGCGCGCAGGCCCGTGGGTGGAGATCCGCGTGCAGGCCAATGCCTTTCTGCACCACATGGTGCGCAACATCGTCGGCAGCCTGCTGCCGATCGGCCGCGGCGAGAAGCCCGAGGCCTGGCTGGCCGAGCTGCTCGCCGGTCGCGATCGCAGCGTGGCCGGGCCGACAGCGGTGCCGCAGGGCCTGGTGTTCGAGGGTCCGCTCTACCCCGCGCGCTTCGCGCTACCGCCAGAATTCACATGGTCGGATCTGTCCTGACAGACAGCTTCGATGCGCGCTCTTGACGTGTCAGCGCGCGCGATGCTCCACACTACGCGCCTGATGACCGCATCGATCCGACAGCGCACGCGCATCAAGTTCTGCGGCATGAAACGGGCCGACGACATCCGTGCCGCCGTGCAGCTCGGGGTGGATGCGGTGGGCCTGATTGTTGTGCCGGGTACGAAGCGCGGCCTCGCCATCGAAGAGGCTGTGGCCCTGCGTCGCGAAGTGCCTGCGCTGGCGACGGCTGTGCTGCTGTTGATGGATGCCGAGCCCGACTTCGCGCGCGCTGCTGTCGAGGCGGTCCAGCCCGATTTATTGCAGTTCCACGGCGGCGAGGATCCGGCGCTCTGCGCCAGCCTCGGGCGGCCGTGGATCAAGGCGGTGCCGATGGGCAGTGTCGACGATCCGCTGGCGTACCAGCGCCGCTATGCAGGCGCTGCTGGCTTCGTGTTCGACAGCCACGGCGCGGGCGGGCAGGGCGGCAGCGGCCATGCCTTCGATTGGGCGCGGCTGCCGGCAGAGCGGCTGGCACCGCTGCTGCTGGCGGGCGGACTGACGCCGGACAACGTGTTCGAGGCCGTGTGCGCGGTGCGCCCGCATGCGGTGGATGTATCCAGTGGTATCGAGGCTGCGCCGGGCGAGAAGAGCCTCGCGCGCATGCAGGCATTTGTCAGCGAGGTGGAACGTGCAGACCGCGGCCAAGCGAATTGAACCCATCGAAGTCAGCGACTTCTCCCAGTACCCCGACTCCCGCGGCCATTTCGGCCAGTTCGGCGGCAGCTTCGTCAGCGAGACCCTGATCGAACCTCTGCGCGAGCTGGAAGCCGCCTACGAGCGTTACCGCAAGGATCCGCAGTTCATCGCCGAGCTCGAGTACGACCTCAAGCACTACGTCGGCCGGCCGTCGCCGATCTACTTTGCCGAGCGCCTGACCGCGCATGTCGGCGGAGCGAAGATCCTGCTGAAGCGCGAAGACCTGAACCATACCGGCGCGCACAAGATCAACAACACCATCGGCCAGGCCATGCTGGCCAAGCGCATGGGCAAGACCCGCATCATCGCCGAGACCGGCGCTGGCCAGCACGGCGTGGCCTCGGCGACGGTGGCCGCGCGGCTGGGGCTGAAGTGCGTGGTCTACATGGGCGCCACCGACATCGAGCGCCAGGCCATCAACGTGTTCCGTATGAAGCTGCTGGGCGCCGAAGTGGTCGGTGTGACCTCGGGCTCCAAGACCCTGAAGGACGCGCTCAACGAGGCCATGCGCGACTGGGTCAGCAACGTGCACGACACTTTCTACATCATCGGCACGGTGGCGGGCCCAAGCCCGTATCCGCGCATGGTCCGCGACTTCAACGCCGTGGTCGGCCGCGAGTCGCGCGCGCAGATGCTGGAGCAGTACGGCCGCCTGCCGGATGCGCTGGTCGCCTGCGTCGGCGGCGGCAGCAATGCGATCGGCCTGTTTCATCCCTTCCTGAACGATCGCGAGGTGCGGATCTTCGGCGCCGAAGCCGCGGGTGACGGCATCGAGACCGGTCGCCACTCCGCCTCACTGGCTGCGGGCCGCCCCGGCGTGCTGCACGGCAACCGCACGTATCTGCTGTGCGACGACGACGGCCAGATCATCGAGACCCACTCGATCTCGGCCGGCCTCGACTACCCCGGCGTCGGCCCTGAGCACGCCTTCCTCAAGGACAGTCAGCGCGCCGAGTACGAGGGCATCACCGACACCGAGTGCATGGAGGCCTTCCATCTGTTGGCCCGCACCGAGGGCATCCTCGCAGCGCTGGAGTCCAGCCACGCGATCGCACTGGCGATCAAGAAGGCGAAGCAGATGCCGAAGGACGCCCTGATCCTCTGCAACCTCTCGGGTCGCGGCGACAAGGACATGTACACGATCGCCAAGCGGGAAGGCATCAGCCTGTAGGGCCGGGATTGGGGATTCGGGATTGGGGATTGGTTAGAGCAGGACCCCTTGCACCCTTTCCCTGAGGGCAGGGCTCGAACCAGAGCGAAGCTTTTCACCCCTCTCCCCTGCAGGGAGAGGGGCGGGGGAGAAGGGGGAACGCTCGCGCAAGCCTTCCGCCCTCTTTGCACTCCAGGCTAGGGCGCCCAACTCAGCCTGCAGAGCTTCGGTCGAGAGTGTTCCCCGCGCCAACGAGTCGCCCAACTGAAGATCGAGACGCCTGCTCTTTAACGAATCCCGTGTCCCCAATCCCGGCTCCAATCCACTCGCCCTCTCACTGAACCCGACAGAACACATGGCCAACCGCATCGACACCCGCCTCGACAAGCTCGCCGCCGCCAAGCGCACCGGCCTGATCCCCTTCATCACGGCCGGTGATCCTTCCGATGCCGCCACCGTGCCGGTGATGCACGCGCTGGTGCGCGCGGGCGCCGATGTGATCGAGCTGGGCGTGCCCTTTTCAGACCCCATGGCCGACGGCCCGGTGATCCAGCAGAGCAGCGAGCGCGCGCTGGCGCGCAAGGTCGGTCTGCGGCGGGTGCTGGCGATGGTGGCCGAGTTCCGCCAGCAGGATGCGGACACGCCCATCGTGCTCATGGGTTACCTCAACCCGGTCGAGATGTTCGGGCTTGAAGCCTTCTCAAAGGCGGCCCGCGAGGCCGGGGTCGACGGCGTGCTGCTGGTGGATTGCCCGCCCGAAGAGTCGGCGCCGGTGCGTGCGGCCCTGAACGCCGAGCAGCTTGCACTCGTGCCGCTGGCCGCGCCGACCAGTGCCGGCGACCGCCTCGCCACGCTGGCGCAGAGCGCGCAGGGCTATCTGTACTACGTGTCCTTTGCCGGTGTGACCGGTGCCGGCAAGCTCGACACGGCCGAGGTCAAACACAAGGTCGCCGCGATTCGCGCGCTCACCAGCAACCGCATCGCAGTGGGCTTCGGCGTGCGCGATGCCGACAGCGCGCGCGCCATCGCCGAATTCGCGGATGCCGTCGTGATCGGCAGCGCCCTGGTCAGCACGCTCGCCGGCGCCACCGATACCGCCGACGCCTGCGCGCGCGCCGAGGCCTTCCTCAAGCCCATCCGCGCCGCACTGGGCTGACGTCGCCAAGGCGAAGCCGCTGGGCTCACCGGCGCAGGCTGCAGCCGCCACGGCTGGCGGCGCGAATTGCCTCTGCGCGACGTCGGCGGCTGCGCTGAATTCTTCAGCCTTGCCCTGTCGCCAGCGCATCGGCGTTTGATCCTGCGCATGGCGCGCATGCCTCCGGGCAGTGACACTGGGGCGACTCGGGAGTCTCCCGTCGCGCCGGGAATCGCATGTCGTCCGCCTTGGACCCGAACGCCGTCGCTCCGCTGTTCCGCCTGCGCGGAGTGGGCCGCGTCTATGGCGCGGGCGCCAGCGCCGTGCACGCCCTGCGCGGCGTGGATCTCGACCTGCACGCCGGTGAGGTGGTGGTGGTGCTGGGGCCGTCCGGCTCCGGCAAGAGCACCCTGCTGAACATTCTTGGCGGGCTGGATGCGCCCAGCAGCGGCAGTGTCGAATTTGAGGGGCAGCGGCTTGACCAGGCCGACGAGCGCGCGCTGGGCGAGTACCGCCGCCGCCACGTCGGCGTCGTGTTCCAGTTCTACAACCTGATTCCCAGCCTGACTGCGGCCGAGAACATCGAGCTGGTCACCGACATCGCCGATGACCCGATACCGGCCGAAGAGGCCCTCGCGCAGCTCGGCCTGGGCGGCCGCGGCGACAGCTTTCCCGCGCAGCTGTCCGGCGGCGAGCAGCAGCGCGTGGCGATCGCGCGTGCGCTGGCCAAGCGGCCGCGGGTGCTGCTCTGCGACGAGCCCACCGGGGCACTGGATCTCGCCACTGGCGTGCGCGTGCTCGATGCGTTGATGCAGGCCAATGCGCGCAGCGGCAGCTTGAGCCTGATCGTCACCCACAACGCCGACATGGCGCGGCTGGGCGACCGCGTGGTGCGCTTCGCCGACGGCGCGATCCGCTCGATCGAGCGCAACGCCGAGCGCGCCCAGCCCTCGGAGCTGCGCTGGTGATGCGCCGGCCGCTGCTGAACAAGCTTGGCCGCGACCTGCTGCGGCAGCGGGCGCAGGCCTCGGCGATTGCCGGCCTGCTGGCGCTGGGCGTGGCCCTGCTGGTCACTGCGATCGGCACGCGCGCGGCGCTGGAGCAGGCGCGCGACGACTACTACCTGCAGCAGGGCCTGGCCGACCTGCAGCTGATGCTGGTGCGCGCACCGCATGCGATGGCCGCGCGCGCCGCCGCACTGCCGGGCGTGCAGGCCGTTGAGGCGCGGCTGGCGGTGCCCGCCCTGCTGGTGCTGCCCAATGTGGACGGCGCGCTCAGCGCGCGCCTCTATTCGCTGGACGATCCCGAGCGCGTGCAGGTCAATCGGCCGTGGCGGGTCGACGGCCGCTGGCCGGAGCCGAATGCGCGACGCGAGGTGGCCTTGAACGAGGCCTTCGCCCAAGCGCAGGGGCTGAGCATTGGTGATGAGTTGGCGCTGACGATCCGCGGTTCGCGCGAGCGATTGCGGATCGTCGGTATCGCCAACTCGCCGGAGTTCGTGTTCGTGAGCCCGCCCGGCGAACTGCTGCCCCAGCCCGAGCGCCACGCCGTGCTGTGGATGCCGAGGCGGGCCCTGGAGCAGGCGGCCGGCCTCAAAGGTGCCTTCAACGAGCTGCTGCTGCGGCTGGGCGATGGGGTGTCCGCGGACGCTGTGGCCGCACAGCTGGAACCGCTGTTCGCGCGCTATGGGGCAGGCAGGGCCCAGGACCGCAGCCGCATTCCGTCCGCGCGCCTGCTGGATGACGAGCTTGAGCAGCTCGGCACCATGGCGCGCATCCTGCCGCCGGCCTTCCTCGCGGTCGCGGCCTTCCTGCTGAACCTCAACCTCACCCGGCTGGTGGAGGCCGAACGCAGCACGCTGGGCTTGATGAAAGCCTTCGGCCTGCGCCCGCGCGAAGTGGTGGGCGGCTATCTCGGATTCGCGCTCGTGGTCAGTCTCGTCGGCGTGCTGTTTGGGCTGGCGCTGGGCCGCGCCTTGGGCGAGCTGATGTGCGGCCTGTATCTGGAGTTCTATCGGCTGCCCGCGCTGCAGTACCGGCTGCAGCCCGGTCTGGTCGCCGCCGCGTTCGCGGTCGGTATCGGCGCCGCATTCGCCGGCAGCAGCCTGGCTCTGCGTCGCGTGCTTGCACTACGACCTTCGGAAGCCCTGGCGCCACCGTCGCCGCCCAGCTTCCGGCACGGCAGCGGGCCGCTGAAGGCGCTGGCCGCGCGCTTCGATCCGCTGACCCGCGTCGCCTTGCGCCGGGTGCTGGGCTTTCCGCGCCGCAGCCTGATCACCGTCGCCGGCTTTTGCGCGGCGCTGATCCTGCTGGTGCTGTCGATGCAGGCACCGCTGGCCATCGAGCGCCTGCTCGACATCAGCTTCGGCGCGGCCAAGCGCCAGCAGATCACGCTCAGCCTCGCCGAGAACGCCGGGGCGGATGCTTTCCGCGCACTGTCCCGGCTGCCCGGGGTCGAGAGTGCTGAACCCTTCCTTGCGCTTGATGCTGTGTTCACCGCTGCCGACCGTTCGGTCAACGAACCGCTGCTGGGCTTGCTGGCCTCGCCGCAGCTTGAGCGGCTGGTCGATGCCCAGGGCCAGCCGCGCCTGCTGCGCGATGACGGCCTGCTGCTCAGCGGCTCATTGGCCCGCCAACTCGGTGTGGTCGCTGGCGATGCGGTCGAAGTGCAGCTCACCGGCGGCCTGCGCAGGCGTTTCGAGTTGTCCGTCGCCGAAGTGGTCGAAGTCACCATCGGCAGCGGCGCCTGGCTGGAGATCGACACGCTGGCTCGCTACGCGGCACAGCCGGGCCGCATCAGCGGCGCCCATCTGCGCCTGCGCGCCGATCAGCGCCCGGCCTTCGATGCCGCCGTGCGCGCCACCCCGATGATCGCCGCCAGCAGCGATGTCGAAGCCGCCTGGGGCGCGATGCGGCGCATGTTCGAGCAGGGCAGCGGCACCATGACCACCCTGTTCACCGGCTTCGCGGTGCTGATGGCGGTGGGCATCGCCTACGCCACCAGCACGGTGGTGCTCGGCGAGCAGCGCCGCGACCTCGCCACGCTTTGCGTGCTGGGCTACGGCCGCCGCGAGGCCAGCTATGTGCTGCTGGCCGAGCTCGCCCTGCTGTGCCTGATCGCCCTGCCGCTGGGCCTGGTGCTGGGCCACTACGCGGCGCAGGCCTTCCTGCGCGCGATGGCCACCGATGTGTTCCAGTTCCCCAGCCTGTTCGAGCCCAGCCTGCACTTGCGGGCGGGACTGATCCTGCTGGTTTCGGTCATCGCTACCGCGCTGTGGGTGCGTCGCGGGGTCGATCGGATTGGTCTTGTCGAAAGCCTGAAAGTCCGGGAGTAGCCGCATGACGATGAGTGCATCCCGCCGCCGCACCCGTCTCGCCTGGGGCGCGCTGCTGCTGGTCCTGCTGCTGGCTGCGTTGGCCGCGCTGTGGCCGCGCGCGCGCGCGTTCGAGCTGGTCGAAGTCGGCACCGGCACCCTGCGCGTCGAGCGCAGCGACCGCGGCGTCACCCGCATGCGCGAGCTGCATCCGCTGGCCGCACCGACCGCGGGCGTGCTCGAACGCATCCGCCTGGAGCCCGGCGATGCGGTGGACGCGGGCCAGGTGCTGGCGCGCCTGCGGCCGCTGCAGTCGATGCCCTTGGACGCACGCAGCGCAGCGAGCGCGCGCGCCGAGCTGGCCGCCGCCGAAGCGGGATTGCGCCAGGCCGAAGCGCATGCCGCGTCCGCCCGCGATGCGCGGCAGCGGCTGGAGGCCTCCGGCCAGCGCGGTCTGGTCAGCGCGCGCGAGCTGATGGCCGCGCGCGCGCTGGATCGCGAAGCCGCAGCGGCGGTGGGCGCGGCGCGCGCGGCGATCGAGCAGGCGCGCAGTCGTCTCGCGCTCACGCTGCCCGACGCCGAGGGTCGCATCGAACTGCGCGCGCCGGTGGCCGGTGTGCTGCTGAAGCGCCATCTGCAGGGCGAGCAGCCGGTGGCTGCCGGCCAGCTGCTGCTGGAGATCGGTGCGCCGGACTCGATCGAGGTGGTCGCCGATTTCCTCTCGCAGGATGCCGTGCTGTTCGCGCCCGGCGCGCCCGCGCGCATCGAGGGCTGGGGTGGCGCCTCGCTGCCGGCGCGGGTCGAGCGCGTCGAGCCGCTGGGCGAGCTCAAGGTCTCGGCGCTGGGCGTCGAGGAGCAGCGCGTGCACGTCATCCTGCAGCTCGACGCCGTGCCGCCGGGCCTGGGCCACGGCTACCAGGTCGAGGCCTTCGTACAGGTGCGCGAGGCGCGCGACGTGCTCGTCGTGCCGATCGAGGCCCTGCGCCGCGAGCACGCCGGCTGGCGGGTCTGGCGCGTCGAGGACGGCCGCCTGCGCGCGCGTGCGGTCGAGGTCGGCGACAGCGACGGTCGCCAGCGCGAGATCGTCACCGGGCTTGAGCGCGGTGATCGCGTGCTGCGCTTCCCGCCGCCGGGCGATCTGGAAGGACAGCGCGTGCGCATCACGCCCTGACGTATACGCCGGCCTTCAGACCAGCAGCAGGGTGCCGAGGCCGAGGAAGGCGAAGAAGCCGAACACGTCGGTGACCGTGGTCAGGAAGATGCTGCTGGCCAGCGCAGGATCGAAGCCCATGCGCTTCAAGGTCAGCGGCACGGCGACGCCGGCCAGGCTGGCCGCGGTCAGGTTGATCACCAGCGCCGCGAAAATCACGCCCGACAGCGCCGGGTCGCCGAACCACAGCCAGACCGCGCCGCCGAGCACGAGGCCCAGGCCGAGGCCGTTCAGCAGGGCCACGCGCACTTCCTTCCAGACCAGGGTCCAGACGTTGCTGGCGCCGACCTGGCCCAGCGCCAGACCGCGGATCATCAGCGCCAGCACCTGGGTGCCGGCATTGCCGCCCATGCCGGCGACGATCGGCATCAGCACCGCCAGCGCCACGACCTTCTCGATGGTCTCTTCGAAGCGGCCGACCACGCTGGCCGCCAGAAACGCCGTCAGCAGATTGATGCCCAGCCAGATCATGCGCCGCGGCGCTGCGCGCAGCACCGGGCTGAACATGTCCTCGTCCTCATCGAGGCCGGCCGCCGACAGCACCTGGTGCTCGGCCTGCTCGCGGATGATGTCGACCACGTCGTCGATGGTGATGCGGCCGACCAGGATGTTGTTCTCGTCGACCACCGGCGCCGACACCCAGTCGTGGTCCTCGAACTGCCGCGCGACCTCGGCGGTGAGCGTGTCGACCGGAATCGCCGGGTGATCCTCCTCGTCCATCAGCTGGTTGATCGGCCGCGAGGGCTCGGACAGCAGCAGGGCGGTCAGCGGGATGCGGCCGAGGTACTGATGGCGGCGGCTGACCACGTAGAGGTGGTCGGTGTTGTCCGGCATCTCGCCGCGCAGGCGCAGGTAGCGCAGCACCACGTCGACCGTGACGTCGGCGCGCACGGTGATGACGTCGGGGTTCATCAGGCGGCCGGCGCTGTCCTCAGGATACGAGAGCACCTGCTCCAGACGCTCGCGGTTCTCCCGGTCCATCGACTTCAGCACCTCGTCGATGACCTGGTCGGGCAGGTCCGCCATCAGATCGGCGAGGTCGTCGATGTCCAGCGATTCGGCAGCGGCGACGATCTCGTCGGGGTCCATCGCCGCGAGCAGGCTTTCGCGCACCTCGTCGCCGACGTGGACCAGCACTTCGCCGTCGTCCTCGGCGTCGACCAGGCCCCAGACGATCACGCGCTGGTCGTGCGGCAGCGACTCCAGCAGGTTGCCGATCTCGGCTGGGCTGAGCGTGTTGACCATGCGCCGCACCGGCCCCAGGCGGCCGGAGTCGAGCGCTTCCGAAAGCAGCCTCAGCTGGCGTGCGGCTTTGTCCTGGCGGCTGATCTCGGCCATGGCAGGCTCTCGGCTTCAGTGGGGCGGGCGCGCTGCAGGGCAGGGCGCGGCGATGGGGGTAATGCCGATGATGCGTTGGCAGAGCGCGTCAGCCGGCAAATCGAAACCTCAAGCGCATCGGAACCCGCGGAACACGCTCAGGTGCAGCAAGGAAAGCCAGGATCGACGACAAGAACGAGGGCCGCACATCCGCGGGCGAGCCCGCCCCTCCACTCGTTCCTCTTTCCTCTCCACTCGTTCCTCGATTGTCTCTACGCGTTCCTCGCCGCAAGGCCCTCAAGCCGCCTCGAAGCGATTCGCCGCGACGTTCTTGCGCACCTTCGCCGGGTCCCAGATGCGCCCGTTCATGGCGATGTAGACGCCCGGCGGCAAGCACTGCACGGCGCCGACGGCGGTGCCGATGTTGAACTCCGCGTCCGAGCCGCGGAAGCGCGCCGGGTTCAGCGCGCCGGTCATGACGATGGTCTTGTCGGCGACGTCGGCCAGCACGCGGCCGGTCTCGACCATGCTGTCGGTGCCGTGGGTCACCAGCACGTGCCTCGCCGGCTGCGCGAGGATGGTCTGCTTGATCAGCGCGCGGTCGGCGTCGGTGAGGTGCAGGCTGTCCTTGCGCAGGATCGGAATCACCGTGAAGCGGAAAGCGACGCCCAGCTCCTCAAGGATGCGGCCGATCTGCGGGTCGCCGATCTGGTAGTCGGACTTGTCGTCGAAGTAGATCTTGTCGATCGTGCCGCCGGTGGTGACGATGCAGAGCTGGTCCATGGCGAGGCCGTTTGACGCGGGAAGGCCGCGAATTATACGGGCTGGGCCTGGGGCAACACTGATCACGTCCCTCCTGGCCTTGATCAGTGGTCGCGAGTCCGGCACCTGTCCGGACTCGTTCGGCCGCTAAGCGGCGACGCCTTCGCTTCGCTCGGTCACGCCGGATCAAGCACCTGCGTGCTCGATCCGCGGGCGCGCCCTTCATGGCGCGCGACAACGCTGAATTCTTCAGCGTTGTCTCAGCCCCCGGCCTCTTCGGCAGCGGCCGTGACCAGCTTGCGCCAGTAGATGCGGCGCGACAGCCCGTGCCAGGCCGCGGCACAGCACACGCCGGCCGCGAGCGCCGCTTCAATCAGCCCGGGCCACAGGGCCGCCGGCACCGTCCAGGCCTCCATCACCCCGTGGGTGAAGTGGAACATGGCGATGAAGCCGGCCCAGAACAGCGCCTTCTTCATGTTCGCCAGCGCGCACAGCGCCGGGATCAGTAGCGGCAGGCCGAGAACGCCCAGCGGCACCCAGGGGCTGACCCGCGCCGGCGGCAGCAGCACGAGGTACCAGGCCAGCTGCAGCGCGATCAGCGCCCACAGCAGCACCACGCCGATGCGCCAGGCGCGGCGGCCCACATGCTCGGGCACCGGGCTCGCGTTTTCGTCGAACAGATTGGGATTGGCGGATTCGAGACTCATGCGCCGGCTCCGAGCTTCTGTGCGATCACAGCCACGCGCCGGCCCAGCGCACGCGCGAGCTGGCGCTCGTCCTCGCTGGGATGGGTGTGGCCCTCATGCCCGGTCCAGTGGCTGGCGCCGTAGGGCGTGCCGCCGGTGGTGGTGGTGCTGAGCGCGGCTTCGGTGAAGGGGATGCCGGTGATCAGCATGCCGTGGTGCAGCAGCGGCAGCAGCATGGTCAGCAGGGTCGACTCCTGACCGCCGTGCATCGAGGCCGTCGAGGTGAACACCGCTGCCGGTTTGCCGGCCAAGGTGCCCGAGGCCCATTCGGCGCCCAGCGAATCGAGGAAGTGCTTGAGCGGTGCGGCCATGTTGCCGAAGCGGGTCGGGCTGCCGAGGATCAGGCCCGCGCACTCGGCAAGGTCGGCCCGCTCGACGTAGGGCGCGCCGTCCTCGGGTTCAGGCGGGGCGGCCGTCTGGGTGATGGGCGCGACCGGCGGCACCGTGCGCAGCCGCGCCGCCATGCCCGGCACTTCATCGACGCCACGCGCAATCTGTCGCGCCAGCTGGGCCACGCTGCCGCTGCGGCTGTAGTAGAGGATCAGGATGTCGGGCATGGGCAGTGACTTGGGGTCGATAGGGCGGGTCTCGACCCACCGGGCCTCGCATCTTGCGGCACGCATCATCAATGCGGAGCGAGCGTTGCGGGCGAGGCGGCGCGCAGGGTGATTCGAGCATCCAGTTCCGTTGGGTCAAGTCCCACCACAGGCTGGCTTGATCGGGTGGGTCCAGACCCACCCTGTGTTGGCTTGATCGGGTGGGTCGAAACCCCGCCGACGCCCACCCCACCGTTTGCTTGTCGCGTCACCCCATAGGGTGGGTCTTGACCCACCGGCTTTATCCACCGCGTGTCCTGCGCGGCGAATGCAAAGCGCTTGGTGTCTGGCACAACGCAGGGTGGGGCGTGGGTCGAGGTCCGGTGGGTCAACACCCACCCTATGCTCGGTTCGCGAGGGTGTGCCAAAACCCAACACATCCTGGCTTGATCGGGTGGGTCGAGACCCCCTCATGCTGGATTGATCGGGTGGGTCGAGACCCACCTCATGCTGGATTGATCGGGTGGGTCGAGACCCAACCTATGCTCGGTCAAACAGGGTGGGACGAGACCCGCGCTAGGCCTCGTCGCTCCGCCCCGGCAGCAGCGCTGCCGCCGCCACCGCGCTCGCGCTGATCGCCATCAGCACGCTGCCGAGAAAGGGGCCGACAAAGTAGAAGAGCAGGGCGGTGTCGAGCCCCAGCCATACCACCAGGGCCATGCGCAGGCCGCGGCCGAACAGGCGCGGGGCCACGGCGCAGGCGGCGCAGAGCAGCGAGGCGATCAGCAGGTGCACCGCGTACAGGATCCACGCGCCGCGCAGCACATCGAAACTGGGCAGCGGCTGCTCGGCGCCGACCGCGGCGAGATCCAGCAGGCCTTGATCCAATCGCGGGTAGGCCAGCAGATGGAAACTCGCCTGCGCCGCCAGCAGCACGCAGGCCACGGCCAGCAGCCAGAGTTCGGGGCGCAGTCGGCGGGTCTTCGGGGTCGGGCTCATTGCGTCAGGGTCTCGAAGCCATCGCGGAAGCGGCCGCTCAGGGTACACGCGGCGGCGTTCGGCACGCGCTGCGGGAACGGCGAGTTGTCGATGCCGACGGCGCGCAGCGCATCGATCTCCCAGCCCGGGGCGGTCACGGCCGCATCGGTGGCGATGAGGAAGCGCAGGCGCACGCGCTGCCCGGCGAGACTGCGGCCGAAGTCGATGCGGTGCGGCACAAAGGCCTCGGGCCAGCCGGCGCTGCGGCCGACGAAGGCGGCGCGCCCTTCCAGCGGGTTGTCGCAGCAGTCGGACAGCACGCCGCCATAGGCCGGGCTGAGCTGGCCGAGTTCGCTGGCGTCGCGCCAGCTCTGGCCCTCGTCCACGCTGAATTCGACGAGGCCGCCGTCGTAGAAGGTGCTGCTGCTCGCCTCGAAGCTGTAGCGCGCGTCGAACTCGACGCGGAAGTCGGCGTCGGCGCTCACCTGCAGCGCCGGCGATTCGATCCAGGCCTGACCCTCGGTGCCGAAGTCGGGCCCATACAGCACCCAGCGCAGCGGATCGAGCGCGCGCCGGCGCCAGCCCACCAGCTCGGGCTCCAGGCCCTCGTCCTGGGCGGCTGTCCAGACCAGACGCGGGCTGTCGAAGCCATCGCTGCGGCTCACTGCATCGACGAGGTCGAAGTCGACCGCGAAGGCCTCAGCGCCGACTTCGCCGGCGGCAAAGCCGATCGCCGGATCGTCTGGCGTGGCCGTGACCGTGATCGCCTGCAGGCCAGCGCCGGCGTAGAGCGCCACCGGCAGCTCCAGCGTGTGCTGCTGCTGCGGCGCCAGCGCCGGCAGCGTGCGCCCGCTGCCCTCGGCGAAGGCGAGGCGGTCGCTGGAGCTGCGCAGATCGACGCGGCTGTCGGCCAGCGCCTGCGTGCCGGAGTTGCGTACGCTGAGGCGCAGGCGGCCGGTTTCGCCGCGGTCGAGGATGCCGTCGGCATCGCAGCCGGCGTCCTCGATCAGCTCGATGCTGTCCACGCGCAGATCGCCACCGTCGACCAGGCTCGGCTGCACGCCCTGCAGGGTCAGGCTGCCGCGGCTCGGCGCGCGCGCGCGCAGGCCGGCGCCGCGCGCGGCAAAGGCCGAGCCGCAGAGGCGCAGGTCTTCGGTATCGCTGACCGCCATCGCCAGCAGCAGGGCGTCGCGGGCCTCGGTATAGGTCGGCGCATTCGGGGTCAGCTTGTAGGCGGCCACCAGATACTCGCTCATGCGCCGCTGCGCCTCGTCGAAGCTGTAGCGCGGGGTGGGCGGCAGGGTCTCGCGCAGCAGGCTGGCGTAGCAGTCCCACAGCAGGCTGCCCCAGACTTCGCCGGCGTTGTGCACGGCCGAGTTGTCGGCCGACAGGCTGGCCGGGGTGCGCGGGGCCGCGTCCGGAATCTGCGAGCCGCTGGCGATGTGCTGGAACTCGAGCGGATTGATCTCGCGCCGGGTCGAGTAGGGGTAGCGGCGGATGCCGAAGTAGCTCGCGTTGGGGCTGAAGCTCGGCATGCGGCCGGCGCTGACGTAGTTCATCACCCCGTAGCTGCCGCTGAAGCCGGCGCCCTCGGGCTTGAGCGCGTCCTGCTCGCGCACGAGCAGCAGCAGGGCGTGGAAGTCGGCCCAGCCTTCGCCCATGGCGCGGCTCTGGTGGGTGCTGAGGCCGGTGGCGTTGCCGATCAGCCGGTTGCTGATGTAGTGGCCCCATTCGTGGGCGACGATCGCTGCATCCATGGCGGCGTCGCGGTCGGCGCCGCGCTCGGCGCGCAGCTCGACGCTGAGCGGCGCCTGCGCCAGCCGCTCGCGCAGCCACAGGCCATCGCTGCGCAGCACGCTCTGGGTCGGCAGGACGAGCTCGGGCGCATCACCGACGAGCAGCGGCCAGCCTTCAGCCTGCAGGCCCATGATCACGAGGCCCGCCGCGCCCGCCGACTGCGCGTGGCGCGCCTTGTCGAGCGCGTCGCAGCCGCCGTCTTCGGCCAGCACGATGCGGCCGCTGAACGCAGCGGGCAGCGCTTCGCAGGCGTCCGCGGTAGTGCCGACGCCATCGCTCGCCAGCGCCAGGGCTGCGCTCAGCCGGTAGCTGCCGGGCCCGAACTCGGCCACGCGCGCCCGCAGCGGCGGCCCGGCCGCGCCCGGATCCAGCGCGCCCACGCGCGGGCCGCGAAAGCGGAACAGCTGCATGCGCGGCGGCGCGCCGTCCGCCGGCGTGGACATGTTGGCGTTGTCGAAGCCCGAATGGTCGAGCGTCTCCACGCGCAGCTCGTCGAACTCTTCGCCGCCGCGGTCGAAGTTCGACATCTGCGCATTGCCTGCGGCCTCGTCGAAGCCGGCGGCATGGAACCAGTCGTGCAGGTAGTTGGTGATGTAGAAGGCATTGACCACGCCCGCCTCGATCTGCCGCTTGTCGACGTCCGGCGGCAGCAGGGGCGCGTAGCCGGGCACGAAGGCCAGCGGGCCGCTGAGCTGGGCCCGCACGTCGCCTGCGCTGAAGCCATCCGGCTCGGCCAGGTCGGCGTAGGCATCGACGTTGTTGCCGCGGGTTTCGGCATCGCGGACGCGCAGCCAGGGGTCGCTGAAACCGCTGCCGGGCCAGGCGAAGCCGAGCGGCGCGAAGGCGAGCGGGATCTGCTGCGGCGGGCGGAGCGCTGGACGGAAGCCATCGGGCTGTGCGGTGGGATGCGGCATGTCGGCGCGGCCCTGCGGGCCGGGCTCAGGCCGGTGCGTGGCCGCGGTTTCCGCATAGGCCTGCCAGAGAAAGCTGGCGTGCGCGGACAGGTCCTGCCGCCGCTGCAGTCGGCCGTCGAGCGCATCGATCAGGCTCGCCTGCAGGCGGCTGCTGCGCGGCCCCTGCGCCGGCAGCACCTGGGTCTCGACGTACCAGGCCGGGCGCAGCTGGCCGCGATGGCGATACCACACTGGCGCGCCGCGCACCGGCCCGCTCAGCGTCGCACCGCTGGCCGCGCGGCTCAGCAGTACGGCCAGCTGCAGCTGGCGGTAGGGCGTCTGCGCGCGCGCGCGCGCAGCGTCGGTCCAGGCGCCGCGCAGATTCGCGGGCTCGAAGCCCCAGGGCGCCAGCGCCGCCGCCGCGGCGTCCTCCAGCCGCAGCCGCCAGACGCGCGCATCGCTTGCGACCTGCGCGGCGCCGCGTCCGCCGCCGCTGCTGGCGCGCACGCGGCCCTGCGCATCCAGCAGCAGGCTGATCCGCTCGCCGAAAATCTCGATGCCCTCGCGCTCGGCGGCAAAGCGCAGCAGCCTCGCGCCGCCGCGCAGGCGCTGCTGATCGATCAGGCGCAGAGCATCCGCCCCCGGCGACGCGCTGCGCGCCGCCGTCGACTGCAGGTGCGCCCGCGCGAGACGCAGCGCCTCGTCCGCCTCGGGCGGTGCGGGCGTCGCGGTCTCCGCGCGCCAAGGCAGCACATGCAGGCGCCGGTCCTCGTCGGCCTGGGGGGCGGTGTCGGGCTTGTTGGCCGCCCGCGTGGCGAGGCTTGCCAGCGCGAGCAGGAGCATCGCCGCCGCGAGCAGCAGCGCGCGCCGTCTCCGCGGAGTCAGGCCGGTCAGAGACGATCCGCAGTGACGATGGGGGGCGAAATCGCGCATGGCGCAGCCAGCATGCCGCCGAATCGCGGCGCTCGCCATCCTCGCGATGCCGATGTCCGCGGCACGTCACGGACATCGGCGGCGCGCCGGCGTCTGCCGGCTGCGCTCTCAGGCTGTCGAAGAACAGCCTGCCAGCCCGGCCTGGGTTGGCCGGGACGACGAAGCAAGCGCGTGAGCGATGGAGGTGTCGCGGGCCGGTATGGACCTGCGCCGGACCGCCGACTTGAAAAACTCCCCGGGAGGAAGTTCTTCAACAAGCTGCCATGCGCGCCGCTCAGCGACCGCGCGCTGCCGTGTCTCACCGAGCGAAGCGCAGGCTCAGGCCGAAGGCGCGCGGCGTGCCCGATCCCCACCGTCCGTGCGCGATCGGCGTGGGATCAGAACCTGTACTCGATACCGGCCTGGTAGAAGGCGCCATTCATGCCGATGCCGGACAGCACGTCGTAGGGGAAATTGCCGAAGTAGTTGATGTCCGCGCTGCTGCGGTCGGGATAGCGATCGGTGAGGTTGTAGGCGCCTGCAGACAGTTCAAGCGCGGTACTGAGCCGATAACGCAGCTCGGCATCGAGCTGCCACACCGCGCCATAGGTCTGCTCGGGCTCGAACCCGCCGCCGAAGTTGAAGACCCGCGTGGTGCTGCCGTGGCGGATGCCGCGCAGAAGCGCAGAGGTCCGCTCGCCCTCCCAGTTGGCGCTGAGCACCGCGCGCTGACGCGGCGCTGCGCCGATCAGGGTGTTGCGTTCCTCCACGCCCAGCAGCAGGTTGTCGGCGCCCAGGGCGACGATCTGACTGGGCGTCGCGTCGACGGCGCGGATGCGGTTCCGCGCATAGCTGTAGGCCGCGCTGAAGTCGATCGCGCTGCCGGCCAAGGGCAGGCGATAGCGGCTGACAATCTCGGCGCCATCGGTCCGGGTGTCGACCGCATTGGTGAAAAAGTTGATCGAGCTGATGTCGCTCACGCCGAAGCGCTGCCGGATGAAGGCCGCAAGCTCAGGCCCTCCGATCCGTTCCGACAGCGTGACGCGGTCGTCCACATCGATCCGGAAGGTGTCCAGCGTGAGCGCGAAGTCGCCGACCTGCACGGCCAAGCCCAGGCTGAAGTTGGTCGAGGTTTCCGCTTCGAGCGGCTGGACACCCAGCGCCGCTGCGATCGGGTCATCGCCACGCAGCAAGCGCACCCGCGTCAATTGACCGCCGTCACCAAAACTGGTGGTGGTGTAGCTGAAGCCGCGCTGCGACAGCGAAGGCGCGCGGTAGTTAGTCGACGCCGCGGCGCGCAGGGCGAACGCATCGCCGAGCGCCCAGCGCGCGGCCAGCTTGCCGGTGGCTTCCGCGCCGAAGTCGCTGTAGTCCTCGAAGCGACCTGCTGCGCTGACGAACACCCGCTCGCCCAGATCGCCCGAGAGTTCGCCCCAGAGGCCATTGACCCGGCGGTCGATGTCAACCGCGTCGCGCGCACTCAATCCGGGGCCTGCCTGGGCGCCGGGCGGACGCGTCGTGAGCGGGCCCGCGGCTGTGCTGGCGGGGTCTCCGGCACGGGTGCGGAAGTTCTCGCGGCGGTGCTCAAGCCCCAGCGCGAGCGTGCTCGCGCGGCCGAAGTCGTAGCTGCCGTCCAGGTTCAGGCTGGTCTGGCCGAAGCGATAGCGCCCAAGGTCGAAGGCGGTGGGGCTTGCACTGCCCAGCGAGGCGTTGAGTGAGTTGCGCAAGCCGTAGTCGAAGCGATTGAAGCCGTGGCCGAGGCTGGTCTCCACGCGCCAGTCGCCGAGCGTGCCGCGCACGCCAGCGAACGCTCCCAGATCTGCACTGTCGCCGAGCGTGTCGGGCCGAAAGCCGTTGGGGTACACCTCGCGTACGTTGGCGCTGCTGTCGGGGTAGCGGAAGAAGGCGGCGCCCACCGACTCGCGCTGGCTGTAGGTGGCGAAAGCAAAGGCTTCAAGATCACCGACGGGCACGCTGCCGTTCAGCCACAGCTGGCGATCGCGTGCGTCCGCATCGCCGGGCTTGTAGTTGCGCTGGCCGGCGAAGGCGAGGTTGGCGGGCGTTTGCGCCTCGAAGAACGGAATCTGGTCGAGGCCGGCGCGATTGACCGCGTTGCGGTTGCGGTAGTCGACGCCGACGCGCAGGCGGCCCTCGGCGCCGAGCTTGATGCCGGTGTCGGCGGCGGCGCGGAGGGTCTGCCCATCGGTCAAAGATTCACCGCTGGGTTCGAAGTCGGTGCGATGCGCGCCATAGCTGAGCGCCAGGCTGCTGCCTTCGCTGCCTCCCTTGAGGATCACGTTGACGACGCCGGCGATCGCATCCGAGCCGTACTGCGCGCCGGCACCATCGCGCAAGACCTCGATGCGCTCGATCGCCGACAGCGGAATGGCGTTGAAGTCGACCGGCGTCGTGCCGCGGCCGTTCTTGGACTCCAGGTTGACGACCGCCGAGGTGTGGCGACGCTTGCCGTTGACCAGCACCAGCACTTGATCCGGGCTCAGGCCGCGCAGCTGCGCGGCGCGCACATGGTCTGCGCCGCCCGAGTTGGATTGCCGTGGAAAATTGAGTGAAGGCAGCAGCGTCGCCAGCGCCTGCCCGAGCTCGCCGCCGAGCCCATTGGCGCGCTGCAGATCGTCCTGGGTGAACACGTCGATGGCGACCGGCGTGTTGGCTTCGGTGCGGACCGCGCCGCGCGTGCCGGTGACGACGACCGCATCGAGCTCGGTGGCGCGATCCTGCTGGGCGAACGCCAAGCCTGATGCACTGAGGCCCGGCAGTGCCAGCGCTGTGGCCAGGGCTTGAGCGAGGCGGGATCGGCGCTTGAAGAGGCCGCCTGGGGGCTTGAGCGACATGAGGTGGTGCCTTGGGAAGGGCGGGCCAAGATCGCCTTCAGGTCAATTCCTGTCAATCCATCCGGATGAAGAGATATATGGCCTTTTTGACCACGTTGCGACCTCGCGTCGCAAGCGGCCACGGGTGCCCCGCCGAGGCAACACGGATCAAGTCCCTCCTGGCCTTGATCCGTGCTCGCGAGTCCGGCACAGGTCCGGACGCGCTTGCGCGGGATCAAGCACGTGCGTGCTTGCTCCGCGGGCGCGCCTCCGTGGCGCGCGGCAACGCTGAATTCTTCAGCATTGCCCTAAGCTGCAGCACTGTTGCCCCATCGAGTCCACGCAATGTCTGTGAATGCGTCAGAGGTCCGCCCCCGCCTGCACGTGGGCCATGCGGTCGCGGTCTGCGTGGGGATGGTGGTCGGTGCAGGCATCTTCCGCACCTCGCCCGAGGTGGCGGCGGCGCTCGACTCGGAGACAGCCCTGCTTCTGGCCTGGCTGCTCGGCGGCGTGCTGTCGGTGATCGGCGGGCTGTGCTTCGCCGAGCTCGCTGCGGCGTATCCCGATCAGGGCGGTGACTACAGCTTCCTGCGTCGAGCCTATGGCCCAGGCTTGGGTTTCCTGTTCGCCTGGTCGCGCTTCACCGTGATCCACAGCGGCTCGGTCGCCCTGTTGGCCTTTGTGTTCGGTGACTATCTCAATCAGCTGCTGCCACTGGGGCCGGGTGGCAGCGCCGCGTTTGGCGCGAGCCTGATCGTGCTGCTGGTGGCGCTGAATCTGCGGGGCGTGAGAGTCGGCGTCGGCACCCAACTGGGCCTGATGCTCATCGTCATGGCGGGACTGCTGGCCGTGGGCGCTGCGGGCCTGGTGCAGCAGATCCAGGGGGTGCCGCCTGCGGATCCGGTCGCGCCCGCGGCTGCGCTGGGGTTTGCGGCGTTCGGACAGGCGATGATCTTCGTGCTGCTGGCCTACGGCGGCTGGAGTGATGCCGCCACCCTGTCCGCTGAAGTCGCCGACCCGAAGCGCGACATGCCGCTTGCGCTGGGCATCGGCCTGGGTCTGGTGCTCGCGCTCTATCTGCTGGTCAACTGGGCCTACCTGCGCGGTCTGGGGCTGGGGGGTCTGGCGGCAAGCGAAGCGCCTGCAGCAGATTTGATGCGTCTGGCCTTCGGGCGCACGGGCGAAGTGCTGATCGTCGCCGTGGTGGCGGTCACGGCGATCACGGTGATGAACGCCATCCTGATTGCCGGCGCGCGCACGACCTTTGCCGCCGCGCGCGATCTCGGTTTCGAGGGGCTTGGCGCCTGGGATGCGACGCGCGGTGTGCCGCGCGGCGCGCTGTTCGGTCTCGCCGGAGTGTCCCTGGCCTTGGTCGCGCTCGGTCTCCTCACTCGCGGCGGTTTCTCCACCCTCGTCGATTACCTGTCGCCGGTGTATTGGGGCTTCCTGATGCTGAGTGGCGTCGCGGTGATCCTGCTGCGGCGTCGCGACCCGGGCCGTCCCCGCGCCTTTCGCGTGCCGCTGTATCCGCTGCTGCCCCTGCTTTTTTCGGCGAGCTGCGCCTACCTGCTGTATTCCAGCCTGGTGTACGTGCGGGAGGGCGCGCTGGTCGCGGTCGCCGTGCTGTTTCTCGGCGCACTGCTGTGGCTTCCGCTGCGCAAGCGGGCGCAGGCATGAGCCGGCTGCCCGCGGGCCTGGCAGCAGCGCTGCTCAGCCTGGCGCTCGCCGCCTGCACTCTGAGCGCTGAGCGATCCTGGGTGCGCACCGAACTGTTCTTCGGGCTGGGCGACGGCGTGGACGAGAACAGCGCGGCCTTCCGTCGCTACCTGGACGAGGCGGTGACCCGCGCCTTCCCGGCGGGCTTCACCGTTCTCGAAGCGCAAGGCCAGTGGCAGCCCGAGGACGGTGGCCCTCCCCGGAGGCTGCACTCGCGCGTGCTGGTGATCCTGCATCCGGGCGATGCGGCCTCCGACGATCGCATCGAAGCCCTGCGTTCGCAGTGGATCCAGCGCACTGGCCAGGAGTCGGTGCTGCGCGTCGATGTTCCGGCCAGCGCAGCGTTCTGAGGCCGACAGCGCGTCCGTGCGCGATCCGCCAGGTTCGCGCGCTCAGTAGGCGAAGCGCAGGCTCAGGCCGAAGGACCGCGGGTCGCCCAGCTGTGCTCCGTAGTGGCCCGCGCCCTGTCCTGCAGGCGCGGCCTGCAGCAGTTCGATGTAGTCGCGGTCCAGCGCGTTGCGCGCCCACAGGAAGGCCGACCAGCCGCTGTCCGCCTCGAACCCGATGCGCAGGTTGAGCAGGCCGTAGCCCGACACGTTGAGGAACTCCGAGGGCGTGGCGCTGGAGGAGAAATCACTGCGGGCGAACAGATCGGCTCCGGTGAACCACTGGCCCGATTCGCCAAGGAAGCGACCCGCACCGCGGTACTCGCCGCCCAGCGAGCCGGACCACTGGGAGATGCCCGGCAGACGCAGGCCCGAGACGTCGACCTGCGGCAGGCCCGACGGCCCGGTGTAGCCCGTCAGCTCCAGCGGCAGGGGCGCATTGGGAAACGCGATGTAGCGGCCGTCGGTGTAGGCCACGGCGGTGTACAGCGACAGCGCTTCGCTGATCTCCCAGCTGCCGTCGAACTCGACGCCGCGCACGCGCACCTTCTCGGCGCTGGCAATCACCGGCCGCGGGTTGCCCACCACCAGCACCTGGGTCTGGTAGTTCTCGATGTCGGTGTTGAAGGCGCTCAGGTTCGCGCGCACGCCCGGCAGCGGGCTGCTCTTCAGGCCGATCTCGATGTGGCGCACGTCTTCGGGCGGAATCTCGATCGCCGGACCGCCGCCGAGGTTGATGCCGATCGACTTGAAGGCGGTGGCGACGCTCGCGTAGTAGTTGAGCGATTCACTGGCGCGGTAGGCCAGGGTCAGCTGGCCGGAGACATTGGTGTCGTCGTCCTCGCGCTGTGCGGTCTGGTTGCTGTAGGCCGGCGCGGGAGGCGTCGGCGCGCCCGCGGGCAAGGTCGGAATGTTGAGCGCGCGCTGGACGAAGTCGACCTCCTTCCGGTCGTAGTTGAGACGCAGGCCGGGCAGCAGATGCAGGCGCTCGCTCACGGCCCAGTCGAGCTGTCCGAACAGCGCTGCGCTGACGGTGTCGAGCTGGGAGGTGATCTCGCTGCGTTGGCCGGCGAAGTAGTTGCCCGCCACCGAGCCGTTCGGCCCCCACAGCGCGATGTTGGGGCTGCCGTTGGGGCCGGGCGAGGGGTTCCAGATGAAGCGGAAATAGTCAGCCCCGACTTCTTCGGTGTGCACCGGGTCGGTGTTGAGCTTCTGGGCGAAGCCGTAGGCGCCGAACACCGCGCTGAGCCCGCTGGCGAGATCACCGGCCCAGCGCAGCTCCTGGGTCCACTGGGCGTGCTTGGACGGCGCCTGCGACAGCGTGCCCACGCGCAGGGCGGTGTAGTCGCGATCGTTCGAGGGGTCCCAGTTCCAGAAACGCCAGGCGGTGGTCGAGGTCAGCGTGCCCGAGCCGATCTTGCTGTCGATGTTCAGCGAGACGCCGCCGATTTCGTTGCCCGAGCGCCAGGGCGTGCCGGTGTCGATCACGCGGTCGAAGGGGCGCACCTCGCGGGTGGCCGGGTTGACGTTGGGCGGCACATAGCCGAGGTCGGAGATGATTCCCCAGAAGTGCCGGCGCGGATTGGCATTCGGGTTGGCGGCGATGCCGTACAGCGACGAGGCATAGCCCGGCGTGCCGCGATAGGTCGGGGCCACCCCGGCCAGCACCTGCGCATAGCCTTCGGGGCGCTGGCGGGTGAAGTCGAAGGCGAGCAGCGCCTCGGTGGTGTCGTTGGGCAGGAACAGCAGCTGGCCGCGCCCGCCGATGTTGTTCAACTCGTTCAAGGCGCGCTGCGTGCTCGTGTTGTAGAGGACGCCGTCGCGCTGGGTGCCAGAGAACGACAGGCGCCCGGCGAGGCTGTCGCCCAGAGGGCCGGTGAGCGAGGCTTTGCTCTGCAGGAAGCCATCGTTGCCGATGCCCAGCTCGACGTCGATCTCGCGCGTGAAGCTGGGCTTGCGGGTGGTCACCAGAATCGCGCCGGCGGTGGTGTTCTTGCCGAACAGCGTGCCCTGCGGCCCGCGCAGCACCTCGATGCGCTCAACGTCGATGAAGTCCAGCGTGGTCGAGGCCGGTCGCGCGTACAGCACGCCGTCCACATAGAAGCCGACGCCCGATTCGATGCCGTCGTTGGTGAGGCCGTAGGGCTGGCCGAGGCCGCGGATGTTGACCGCCGTGTTGCGCGGGTTGCTTGAGTAAAACTGCAGGGTGGGCACGATGTTCTGCAGTCGGTTGACGTTGAAAGCGCCGCTGCGGTTGAGCGTGTCGCCGTCGAGTACGGTCAGCGGGATCGGCACGTCCTGGGCCGCCTCTTCGCGACGCCGCGCACCGGTGACGGCGACGGCATCCAAGGTCGTGGCGCTGGCCGCGGCATCGGCAGAGGTCGAGGCCGAGAGCGCCAGCGCGGGTTCAAGCGCGTCGGGCGCTGCCAGAGCTGTGGTGGCGGTGGACGTCAGCAGGGCGCTGGCAAGAACCGCGTGGATCGAACGGGCGAGAGGCTTGATGCGAGTCATGGGAGTCCGCGTACGCAGGGAGGTGTCGGGTCTGTGCGGGCCCTTCGCCGGATCGGTGAGAACCTGGCTGGGAGCCCGCGCGTTTGAAGCCTGCCTGCGCACCGGTCGACACTCGAACGGCCTTTGGTTGTGCCATTGGAATTTCAGGACAAAGCCACGACGCGGTGCGGATCGCAGACGCGCAGGGCGTGCTGGAGTGCGTGTCGATCGCCTGCGTACACGGGCTGGAAACGCCCGGTCACACCGGCGCGGACGCGCGCTTTGCGCGGCGAAGCCGCACGCCGTCGGCCGATGCCGTGCGGGAGCGCATGCCCAGACTTGAGCCCGCGCCGCCAATCGCATGAATCCAAACGCGCAGCCGGGCTCGGGGCGCCACGCGCACGACGGCAAGCGCGGGTCAGCGCTCGGGCGTTTGTCTCTGCTTGCACGCATGCACGCATGCACGCTGCGCAGGCGCAGGCGCAGGCGCAGCGTTCCGTGCACGGCCGACGCCGCTTCGAGCGCGAAGACGAGATTGTCCGCGCAGCGCAGCGCAGCAAGGCCGAACCCTGTGCTCCTGGTCCTCGATGCGTGTTCGCGAGACGGGTGTGGTGGGACGCGCCAGCGCGCGCTGCGGTGCTGCAATCGCGAGCGCAGCGCGCGCGAGGGCGCCGAGGCCTTGAGCGATGCCGCAGCGCCGCAGCGACCTTGAGCTCAGCGTCGGCGGGGTCGGGTCAGATGGCGTGCAGCAGCGGCCGCAGACGTGAGGATTCTTCGTGCGCGGCCGCTGTCAGTTCGATTGCCAGCGCTTTGGCGGCTGCGCGCAGCTCGGGCACCGCGGTCATTTCCCAGTACTCGCCGCGCAGCAGCGGCCCCAGCGCATACAGACCCTCGGCGCGGCGATTGAGCCGGTTGAGCAGGCCGTAACCGCCGTCGCACTTGAAGCCGAGCCCCAGCGGGTCGGCGCTCAGCCAGCCGTCAGTGTGCAGCTGTCGAACCAAGGGCTCGGGCGTGTTGGCAACGTCGGTGTCGAGGCCGGTGGCGCGGATCAGCACGTCGCAGACATGCGGCGATGCGTCCTGGGCGCCGCGCGCGCGCAGCTGCGCATGCACGCGTCCGGACTTCAGTTCGGCGGTTTCCAATCGCGCCGCTTCCACGCGCAGCCAGCCGCTGCGCTGCCACTCCTGCAGCTGGGTGTGACTCTGCAGCGGCAGCCGGTGGCGATGCACTTCCCAGTAGCTGCGCAGGTGGCGCATGAAGCGCGCGCGTTCGCCTTGACCCAGGCCGCGCCACAGGCGCGTGAGGTGCGGGCGCAGTCCGTCGAGCACCGGTCGCCAGTCGCTGGCTTCGGCGCAGGCGCTGCGCAGCGCGTGCAGCAGCTCACGCAGCACCGGCTGGTGGATCTGCGCCTGCAGCGCCGGGCCGAGCACAGCGGGTGCCGCGCGGCGCAGGGTCTGCGGCTGCGGCAGCAGACCGTGCCGGCTGATCGCCCGCACCCGTCCGTGGTGTCCGCGGGCATGAAGTGTCTGCAGGAGATCGAAGCAGGTCAGGCCGGTGCCGACGATCAGCACCTCGGCTTCGGCCGGCAGCGCATCCAGCGCCTGCGGCGACCAGGGGTCCTCGACGTAGGCTGCGCTGCGGCGCAGGGCAGCGGCGAGACCTGGCAGCGGCTGCGGCGGCAGGCTGCCCAGCGCCAGCACGACCCGGTCGGCGTGCAGGCGGCGCTCGTCGTCCATGGTGATGCGGTAGCCGGCGCCGGTCGGTGTGAGGGTAAGCGCCGTGCCGCGCACGCGCTCGATCACGAAGGGCGCGCGGGTGGCCGCCTCCTGGATGCGCTGCTGCAGGTAGTCACCGAACAGGCTGCGCGGCAGAAAGGCATCGCGGTTGCTTGCGCCGAGTTCCAGCCAGTCGGCGAAGTCGCCGGCAGCGTCCGACGACAGCCCCATGTCCGCAGCGCGTACGTTCAGCAGGTGAATGTCATTGGCGCTGGCGTAGGCGCGGCCGCGGCCGAAGTCTGCCTGCGTGCCGATCAGGCTGAGGCGGCTGAGCGGCGCGCGCTGCTCGATCAGCTGGTAGAGCAGGGCGATACCTGAGAAGCCGGCGCCGACGATTGCGAGATGCATGGGCGGATCCTGCGGTGGCAAGGGGAACAGTGCGCCCTGAGCCGTGGGCGCGGTCTGCGTGCGGGGCCGGTTCGCCGGGAGTCGATCCGGAGGCTGCTGCGTTGGGTGTTACCCGGCTGTTGGATGGTCGTTAAAAATCTATTCGATTAATAGGAATTGACTGCGAA
Organism: Lysobacterales bacterium; assembly: GCA_014946745.1. Lineage (NCBI taxonomy): Bacteria > Pseudomonadati > Pseudomonadota > Gammaproteobacteria > Lysobacterales > Lysobacterales bacterium. The sequence goes on from JADCRD010000001.1 coordinate 1,141,133, forward strand.
CTTATGTGTCCTGCCGGCGCTACGCCCCCTTTACAAGCGGTGTCGCTCTGCGTCCTCAGTGCGGCGGGCGGGGGATGGTCTCGGAGGTGCTCAGCAGAGCGCGCGCAGGGCCTCGCCTTCGCGAGCGCTGAGTTCCTCAAGGGTGCGGTGATCGAGCACCTGCGACATCGCATTGCGCACGTCCGACATCAGCGCGCGAATGGCGCAGTGTTCGGGGTCGCGGCAGTCCTCGCAGACGGCGAAGGCGGTGACGCTGGCACAGCGGATCGGCGCCAGCGGCCCATCGATGCAGCGGATCACATCGCCCAATCGGATTTCGGACGCGGGCCGCGCGAGGCTGTGGCCGCCGAGCAGGCCGCGTCGGCTCTGCACGAAGCCGGCGTGGCGCAGCTCGACCAGGATGGCTTCGAGAAACTTCTCAGGCACTTCCGCATCGGCGGCCAGCACTCGCGCCGTGGTCAGATCGCGACCGGGCTGCGCCAGCACCATCAGCGCGCGCAGGGCGTACTTGGCCTTCATGGTCAGCATGCGTCAGCCCTGGCGCGAAAGGCGGTGGCGCCGCGCGGCCGCGAGCGCGTGCGTGCCGCACGCTGCTCGCGGTGCAGTGCAGGCGTGCGACATCAGCCGAACACCTGCCACTGGGTGCAGCGCAGGTGCAGGGCGCTGCCTGTGGGCGGCAGCTCTCCGGCGGGCAGATCCAGCTCCAGCACCTGGCCGCTGCGCGCAAGCTTGAGGCGCAGGCGGTTGCGCGGCCCGCTGCTGTGCCGTTCGATCAGCTCCACCGGCACGGCGTCGCTGGCGGGGCTCGGCTGCAGCTGCAGGTGCTCGGGCCGCAGGTGCAGCTGCACCTCGCCGTGGGCCGCGGCGTCAGCCGCGCCGATGTCGATGCCGTCCAGCAGCAGCCGGCCGGCGTGAGCCTGCGCCTGCAGGCGCGCGCCCTCGCCGAGGAACTCGAAGACGAAAGGCGTGGCGGGCGCGCCATAGGCGCGCTCGGGCGTGTCAACCTGCTCGATGCGGCCGCCCTGCATCAGCACCACGCGATCGGCGAGCTCAAGCGCTTCGTCCTGGTCGTGGGTGACGAAGACTGTGGTGACGCCGGTCTCGCGATGCAGCTCGCGCAGCCAGCGCCGCAGATCCTTGCGCACGCGCGCATCGAGCGCGCCGAAGGGTTCATCGAGCAGCAGCACGCGCGGCTCGATGGCCAGCGCACGCGCCAGCGCCACGCGCTGGCGCTGGCCGCCCGACAGTTGGCTGGGGTAACGATCGCCCAGGCCGGGCAGCTGGACCAGCTCCAGCAGGTGCTCGACGCGCGCGCGGATGGCCGCCGCCGCCGGCCGCTCGCTGCGCGGCCGCACGCTCAGCCCGAAGGCGATGTTGTCGGCGACGCGCATGTGCTTGAACAGAGCGTAGTGCTGGAACACGAAGCCGACGCGACGCGCCTGCACGCTCAGGTGCGAGGCATCGCGCTCGCCGAACTTGAGCCGCCCGCGGTCGGCCTGTTCCAGGCCGGCGATGATCCGCAGCAGGCTGGTCTTGCCGGAGCCGGACGGCCCGAGCAGGGCCACCAGCTCGCCGGGCTCGATGCGCAGGTGGATGTCGCTGAGCGCCTGGAAATCACCGAAGCGCTTGCTGATGCCTTCAAGGCTCAGGGCTTCGCCGCGCGCGGAGTGGGTGGTCATGGCAGGGGGGAATCCGGAAAGGGTCAGTGCCGGCGGTTCGCGGCCAGCTCGTCGCCGTGCCGCCATTCGAGGAAGGTCTTGACGGCGAGCGTCAGCAGGGCCAGCAGGGCCAGCACCGCCGCCAGTGCGAAGGAGGCGCTGAAGGCGTACTCGTTGTAGAGAATCTCGACCTGCAGGGGCAGGGTGTTGGTCTCGCCGCGGATGTGGCCCGAGACCACGCTGACCGCGCCGAACTCGCCCATCGCCCGCGCATTGCACAGCAGCACGCCGTAGAGCAGGGCCCAGCGGACGTTCGGCAGGGTGACTTTCCAGAAGGTCTGCCAGCCGCTGGCGCCCAGGCTGAGCGCGGCCTCTTCGGCGTCCTTGCCCTGCTCCTCCATCAGCGGGATGAGTTCCCGCGCCACGAAGGGAAAGGTCACGAAGACGGTCGCCAGCACCAGGCCGGGCAGCGAAAACAGCACCTGGATGCCGAAGTCGGCCAGCCAGGGCCCCAAGCCCCAGCCCTGCGCGCCGAAGATCAGCACGAACACGAGACCGGCGACCACCGGCGAGACCGAGAACGGCAGATCGATCAGGCTCTGCAGCAGACTGCGCCCGCGAAAGCGGTGCTTGGCGATCAGCCAGGCCGCGGCCAGGCCGAACACCGTGTTGAGCGGCACCGCGATGGCAGCCACCGTGAGCGTGAGGCGGATCGCATGCCAGGCGTCGGGGTCCTCGAAGCTGGCGAGAAAGGTCGGCAGGCCGTGGCGCAGCGCTTCGGCGAAGACCGCGATGAGGGGCAGCAGAATCAGTCCGACCAGCAGCAGCAGGGCGAGCCCGATCAGCAGCACGCGCACGAGGCGGGCGCCGATGTCACGCGGCTTGTGTGCGCGGCGGGTGTCGCTGAGCAGGGCGGCGGGCGGATGCATCAGGGCGGTCTCAGCGTCCACGGCGGCTCACCCGAGTCTGCAGCAGATTGACGATCAAGAGGATGGCGAAGCTCATCAGCAGCATCGCGCAGGCGATGGCGGCAGCACCGGCGTAGTCGAATTCCTCCAGCCGGATCACGATCAGGAGCGGCGCGATCTCGGACACCTTCGGCAGGTTGCCGGCGATGAAGATGACCGAGCCGTACTCGCCGACGCCGCGCGCGAACGCCAGCGCGAAGCCGCCGATGGCCGCGGGCAGCACGCTCGGCAGAATCACTTTCACCGCGGTCTGCCAGGCGTTTGCGCCCAGCGTGGCGGCGGCTTCTTCAAGTTCCCGTTCGGCCTCGGCCAGCACCGGCTGCACCGTGCGCACCACAAAGGGCAGGCCGACGAAGACCAGGGCCAGCAGGATCCCCAGCGGCGTGTAGGCGACCTGGATGCCCAGCGGCTGCAGCCACTGGCCGATCCAGCCGTTGGGCGCGTACAGCGCGGTCAGGGCAATGCCCGCCACGGCGGTAGGCAGGGCGAAGGGCAGATCGACCAGCGCATCGAAGAAGCGCCGGCCGGGAAAGCGATAGCGCTCCAGCACCCAGGCGATGAGCAAGCCGGCCACCGTGCTGATCGCAGCCGCCAGCAGGGCCGTGCCGAAGCTGAGCTTGAGCGCGGCCAGCGTGCGCGCATCCGACAGCTTGTCGACGAAGCCTTCGAGCCCGAGGCCGGCGGCCTTCAGAAACACCGCCGACAGCGGGATCAGCACGATCAGGCTGAGCCAGACCGTGGTGTACCCGAGGCTCAGGCCAAAGCCGGGCAGGGCCCGACGCGGCTTGAGCGGCGGCAGGCTCAGGGCCTCACTGGCCATAGAGCTGGTCGAACACGCCGCCCTCGGCGAAGTGGGTGGCCTGGGCCTTCTGCCAGCCGCCGAACTCGGCCTCGATGGTGACCAGTTCGGTCTGCACGAAGCGGGCGAGGTCTTCGGCGGCCGCGTGCTCGGGCAGACGCGGACGGTAGTAGTGCTTGGCCGCCAGCGCCTGCGCGGTGGGCGAGTACAGGTGCTGCAGATAGGCTTCGGCGACGGCGCGGGTGCCGCGGCGATCGACGTTGCGATCGACGACGGCGACGGGCGGCTCGGCCAGGATCGACAGGCTGGGCGCGATGATCTCAAGCCCGGCGTTGGGGAACTCGCGCAGGGCCAGGAAGGCCTCGTTCTCCCAGGTCAGCAGCACGTCGCCGATGCCGCGCTGGGCGAAGGTGGTGACCGAGCCGCGGGCGCCGGTGTCCAGCACCGGCACGTTCTTGAACAGTCGGCTGATGTAGTCGCGGGTTTTCGCCTCATCGCCGCCGTACTGGCGCTGCGCCCAGGCCCAGGCGGCCAGGTAGTTCCAGCGCGCACCGCCCGAGGTCTTGGGATTGGGCGTGATGACGCCGAGGCCCTCCTGCACCAGATCGCCCCAGTCGCGGATGCCCTTGGGGTTGCCACGGCGGACCAGGAATACGATCGTCGAGGTATAGGGCGCGCTGTTGTGCGGCAGGCGCTGCTGCCAATCGGGCGCGAGCAGCTGGCCGTGCTCGACCAGCGCGTCAATGTCATAGGCCAGGGCCAGGGTGACCAAATCGGCCTCGAGCCCGTCGATGACCGAGCGCGCCTGTTTGCCCGAGCCGCCGTGGCTGGTCTGGATGCGCGGCGCAGTGTGGCCCTGCGCCTCCCAGTGGCGAGTGAACTCGGCGTTGTAGTCGCGATAGAACTCGCGGGTCGGGTCGTAGGAGACGTTGAGCAGGCTCTGCGCCCAACTGCTTGCGGCTAACAGCAGCAGGAGGGCTGCAACAAGGAGGCGATGCATGGCGTTCACCGTGGACGAAAGGCAGGGCACGTAGGGCACGGGCCGAAGGGTCGGGCCTCGCACCCGTCCGGAGGAAACGGCTTTCTCGCTCGCGATAGGTCCCAAAGCTCATAAGCCTACCCTCACGATAGGAGTTCGGCAGGGGCCTGTACAGAAAGACGGCCTGGGTCTGGGGCGAATTGCCGCAGCTGAGCCGCGCGTGATTGCGGCCGACAGCCCACCGTCAGCGGTCGAAGCCCCGGTGCCAGCGACGCGAGCCGGCAGCCGCAGCGTGCGCGGCCGGGTGCGCCGCGCACAGCGCAGTGCCGGGGCTCAAGGCGCTCTGGTGAGCGGGGCCAAAGCCACTCCCGCACGCCAAGCGACGGCGCGCACGCGGATCGAGCATGCACGCGCTGAATCCCGCGGGAGTGAGTCCGGATTCGCGACGTCTGATGAACTCCAGGACGGAGGTGTTCGGCCCTTCCCTGGCAGCGCGTCGAAAAACTCTCTTCCGGGGAGTTTTCAAATCTGCGGTCCTGCGCAGGTCCGTACCGCCTCATGACACATCAATCGCTTACGCGCTTGCTTCGTCATCCCGGCCATCCTTGGCCGGGCTGGCAGGCTGGTTTTCGACCGCCTGCTAGACCTCGATCACCGGCGGCGGCGACGGCGGCTCTGCGGCGTTGCTCTCGCTCCCCGCCGGGCGCGCGAACACATCTTTCCAGGCGAGGTAGAGCACGCAGGCGATCAGCGGCGTGAACAGGCTGCCGACGATCAGCGCGCCCAGGTAGAAGGGCAGCCAGCTCAGCAGCAGGGCGAGCGCGGCGCGGGCGAAGAACAGGGTCGCCACCGTCAGCAGGAAGGCGCCCAAGTTGGCGGCTGCTGCCTGGGCACTTTCGCGCATGGCCGGAAACGGGTCGACGCCATCGAACATCACCCGCGGCAGGGCGAAGAACAACAGGGCGGCCGTGGCGATGCCGAGCGGAACCAGCAGCAGCATCAGCATGAACAGGCCGCCGCTGCCGAACAGCGTGACCGGGTCGACCGTACTCGGGTCAACGGCCTTGCCGCCCTCGGCCATCAGCGCGGCCGCACCGGAACTCAGCAGCACCATCACCCCGAGCACGGCCGCCATGATGACGAAGGCCACGCTGGGCAGGCAGAGCGCAATCAGTGGGCCGGCCTTGCCGGGCTGCTTGAAGCCCTCCATCAGCTGGTCGAAATCGGCCTGACCGCCCTCGTTCTGGGTGCGCGCGGCGCTGGCGATGCCGGCGTAAAAGACCGGGCCGACGATCAGCAGGGCCATGGCGCCGAGCAGCGGCACCACCGCGATCGCCGTGATTGCCAGGCCCATCAGCAGAAAGGGCGCTGGATTGGCCAGCAGCAGCTGCACGGCGCCGCGGATCCATTCCACGGCCTGTGCGGGTTCGACGCGCTTGAAGTGCATTCCTTGACTCCGGAGAACTAATGAGGGGCCGATCGAGGCTCAGGCGTGACGCTGGCGCGCATGCCGCACGAAGCGCCGCAGCACTTCACGCGCTCTGGGGGCGGGGCGGACGTCGCGGGCCAGGCCATGTGGGCAGCAGCCCTCGCGGCGCAGGTCCTCGCCGCGGGCGCGGATATAGCCACGCATCATCTGCGCGCTGAACTCGGGATGGAACTGCACGCCCCAGGTCTGCGCGCCGACGCGAAAAGCCTGGCAGTCGTCGCGATCGGACTGCGCCAGCACGACGGCGTCTTTCGGCGGCGCCAGCACGGTCTGCAGGTGGGTCGTGTGCGCCGGCAGCTCGGTGGGCAGGCCACCGAACAGCGGATCGCGCGTCGCTTCGGGCTTCAGCCGCACCGCGACGGTGCCCATCTCGCGACCGCGCGGGTTGTAGCCGACCTCGCCGCCAAAGGCATGCGCCAGCAGCTGGTGCCCGTAGCAGATGCCGAACAGCGGTAGGCCGCGGGCTTCGGCCTCGCGCAGCCACTCGGCGCTGCGCTCGCTCCAGGGCAGACGCTCGGTGACCATCGCCGCCGAGCCGGTGACGAAGACGCCGGCATAGCGCTTCGGATCGGGCAGGTCGGCGCCGTCGAGCACCGCGCAGACGGCGGTCTCCCGCGCGCCCAAGCCCGCGGCCACGCGGATCCAGTGGGTGAAGGGGCCGAGCCGGCGCAGCGAAGGCACCGGGCGACCGGTTTCAAGAATCAGAAAGGGCAGGTGGCTCATGTTTCCGGGGGTAGAACGGTCTGGGCTTCTTCGATGGTGGTGAGGCCCGCGGCGACGTGCGCGGCGGCGGCGCAGCGCAGCGGGCTCATGCCGGACTGCATGGCGGCGTGGGTGAAGTCGCCCAGGTCCATGCCGGGCTTGATCCGCCCCAGCAGCTCAGGCGAGAGCAGCAGCATTTCGTACAGGCCGATGCGGCCCAGATAGCCGGTGTTGCGGCATTCGAGGCAGCCCACCGGCGCGCAGCCCATCGCCGGCTGCGGCAGCGCGTGCTTGCCGACCAGGCCGCGCCAGGCGGCACCGTCGATCGGCGCCTCGCGCTTGCAGTGCGGGCACAGGGTGCGCACCAGCCGCTGCGCGAGCACGCCGTTCAAGGTCGACTGGATCAGGTAGTGCGGCACGCCGAGATCGAGCAGGCGGGTGATCGCCGAACAGGCGTCGTTGGTGTGCAGGGTCGACAGCACCAGATGGCCGGTCAGCGAGGCCTGCACCGCCATCTGCGCGGTTTCGAGGTCGCGGATCTCACCGATCATGATGATGTCGGGGTCCTGCCGCAGCAGGGTGCGGACGCCCGAGGCGAAGTCGAGATCGATGGCCTGGTGCACCTGCATCTGGTTGAACTCGGGCGCGATCATTTCGATCGGGTCCTCGACCGTGCAGACGTTGACGTCCGACGTGGCCAGCCGCTTCAGCGTCGAGTACAGCGTGGTGGTCTTGCCCGAGCCGGTGGGGCCGGTCACCAGCACGATGCCGTGCGGGCGCGTGGTGAGGTCGCTCCAGGCGGTGGCTTCGTCGGCCGAAAAGCCGAGCGCCTCCACAGGTTTAAGCGCAGTGTCGGGGTCGAAGATGCGCATCACGCACTTCTCGCCGAACGCAGTCGGCATGGTCGACAGGCGCATTTCGACCTCGCGCCCACCCGGTGAGCGGGTTTTGATTCGGCCGTCCTGCGGGCGCCGCTTCTCGGCCACGTCCATGCGGCCCAGCACCTTGATGCGGCTGACCACCGCGATCATCACCGGGGTCGGCAGCTCGAACACCTTGTGCAGCACGCCGTCGATGCGGAAGCGCACGCGCGACAGCTCGCGGCGCGGTTCGAGATGGATGTCGGAGGCGCGCTGCTCGTAGGCGTACTGCAGCAGCCAGTCGACGATGTGGACGATGTGGCGGTCGTCGGCGCCGACCTCGCCGCTGGCGCCCAGTTCGACCAGCTGTTCGAAGCTGGGCAGGCCCGCCTGGGGTTGCTCGTCGTTGGCATTCTTGGCCTTGCGCACCGAGCGGGTGACGCCGAAGAACTCCATCGTGTAGCGATGGATATCCAGCGGATTGGACACCCGCAGCTCGATCTCGCGGCGCAGGATGTGGCGGATGTCCTCCAGCCAGCGAGTGTCGCGCGGCTCGCTGGTGGCGATGATCACCCGCTCGGGCGACACCTCGACCGGCAGAATCCGGAAGCGCTGCGCGTAGGCGTGCGAAAACAGGCTGGTCACCGCCGGCACGTCGACCTTGGTGGGGTCGATGCGCAGGTAGGGCACGTGGCTGGCCTCGGCCAGCCAGGTGGTGAGGCGCTCCAGGCTCAGCTCGGTGCCGACCTTTTCGTGGCTGGCCAGCTTCAGGTTGGACAACAGCACCAGCGGATGCACTTCAATCTGCGGCTTGCCCGACTTCGCTGCGCCGCGGGCGCGCAGTGCTTCTTTGGCTTCGATCAGGCCGTCGTCCTGCAGCAGGGGCAGAACGACATCCAGCGAGAGGCGGCCGCTCGGCAGACGCGGGCTGTCGGAGCGCGTTGAAGCGGGGCGGCGGACGTGGCTCATGCGGGCTTGGCTTCCTCGCCAGCGGCCGGAGGGCCGCGAAAATCTGCCCGCTATACTAGCGCGCTTGCCCATGCCGCCCCGGTGAACCATGACGGCCAACGCCGCGAATCTGCTCACATTCCAGGAACTGATCCTGCGCCTCAACGCCTATTGGGCCCAGCAGGGCTGCGTGCTGATCCAGCCGCTGGATCTTGAAGTGGGCGCCGGCACCTTTCATCCGGCCACCTTCCTGCGTGCGCTCGGCCCCGAGCCCTGGAACGCGGCCTATGTGCAGCCCTCGCGCCGCCCCACCGATGGCCGCTACGGCGAGAACCCGAACCGCCTGCAGCATTACTACCAGTACCAGGTGGTGATGAAGCCCAACCCCGACAACATCGTCGAGCTCTACTTCGACTCGCTGAAGGCACTCGGCGTCGACCCGCTGGTGCACGACCTGCGTCTGGTCGAGGACAACTGGGAATCGCCCACCCTGGGCGCCTGGGGCCTGGGCTGGGAGGTCTGGCTGAACGGCATGGAAGTCACCCAGTTCACCTACTTCCAGCAGGCCGGCGGCCTCGAGTGCCGCCCCGTGACCGGCGAGATCACCTACGGGCTTGAGCGCCTGTGCATGTACCTGCAGAACTGCGACAACGTCTACGACCTGATCTGGACCTATGGGCCCGACGGCACGCCGGTGACCTATGGCGACGTTTTCCTGCAGAACGAGCGCGAGCAGAGCGCGTACAACTTCGAGCACGCCAACGTCGAGGAACTCTTCCACCGCTTCGACGCCTGCGAGGCCGAGGCGCTGAAGCTGGTCGAGCTGGGCCTGCCGCTGCCCGCCTATGACCAGGTCTGCAAGGCCAGCCACAGCTTCAACCTGCTGGACGCCCGCCGCGCGATCAGCGTCACCGAGCGCCAGCGCTACATCCTGCGCGTGCGCAATCTGTCCAAGGCGGTGGCCGAGAGCTACCACGCCCAGCGCGAGAAGCTGGGCTTCCCGGTGCTGAAGGATGCAGCCGAGCGCGCGAAGCTCGGGCTCGCGCCCCTGAACACCGACGGCAAGGAGGCCGCGTGATGAGCACTGCATCGCTGTTGATCGAACTCGGCACCGAAGAGCTGCCGGTCAAGGCCCTGCCCGAACTCGCCGCGGCCTTTGCCGACGGCGTGGTCGCAGGCCTCGCCAAGCGCGGCGTGACCCATGGCGCAGCGCGCCGCCTGTACAGCGCGCGTCGCCTCGCGGTGCTGATCGAAGACGTCGCCAGCGAGCAGCCCGAGCAGCGCTCGGAAGTGCTCGGCCCCTACCTCAACATCGGCCTCGATGCCGAAGGCAACCCCACGCCGGCGCTGAAGGGCTTCGCGCAGAAGAACGGCGTCGAATGGAGTGCGCTGGAACGCACCACCGACAGCAAGGGCGAGCGCTTCGTCGCCCGCTCGGTCAAGCCGGGCGCGCGCACGGCCGACCTGTTGAACGATGTGCTGGCCGAAACGCTGAAGGCGATGCCGATCCCCAAGCCGATGCGCTGGGGTGCACACGAGTACGGCTTCGCGCGGCCGGCGCACTGGCTGATCGTGCTGCTCGGCGGCGACATCGTCGAAGCCTCGACGCTGGGGCTCACCTCCGACCGCATGAGCCGCGGCCACCGCTTCCACCACGCCAAGCCGGTCTGGATCGCCAAGCCCGAGGACTACATCGACAGCCTGCGCGCGGCCAAGGTGCTGGTCGATGCCGACGAGCGCCGCGCGCGCATCCGCGCGCTGGTGAACGAGGCGGCACAGGCCGTCGGTGGCGTGGCGCGCATCGACGCCGGCATCCTCGAAGAGGTGCAGTGCCTGAACGAGTGGCCGCAGCCGATCACCTGCAGCTTCGAGCGCGAGTTCCTGCGCGTGCCGCAGGAGGCGCTGATCGCCACCATGGAAGCCAACCAGAAGTTCTTCCCGGTGCTGGACGCCGAAGACCGGCTCACCGAGCACTTCATCGGCATCGCCAATATCGAATCGAAAGATCCGCGCGAGGTCCGCAAGGGCTACGAGCGCGTGATCCGCCCGCGGTTTGCGGATGCCAAGTTCTTCTTCGACGAGGATCTGAAGCAGGGCCTGGCCTCGATGAACGAGGGCCTTCGATCCGTGACCTACCAGCAGAAGCTGGGCAGCTATGCCGACAAGGTCGCGCGCATCGCCGCACTCGCACGCTCGCTGGCCCCGGCCTTCGGCGTCGACGCCGAGCTGGCCGCGCGCGCCGCCGGCTACTGCAAAGCGGATCTGCAGTCACGCATGGTCGGCGAGTTCCCCGAGCTGCAGGGCATCGCAGGCCGCTACTACGCGGCCGCTGCCGGTGAGCCTGTGGAACTGGCGGCCGCGCTGGACGAGGTCTACATGCCGCGCTTCGCCGGCGACGCGATCGCGCAGTCGAAGCTGGGCCAGCTGCTGGCCGTGGCCGAGCGGCTGGACACGCTGGCGGGTGGGTTTGCGGCCGGGCTGAAGCCGACCGGCAACAAGGATCCGTTTGCGCTGCGACGCAATGCGCTGGGCTTGGCGCGGACGTTGATTGAGGGTGGAGTGAACCTCAATGTGGACGACGCGATCGAAGCCAGTCTGGCCGAGGTCGGAGAGCACATCGCTCTGCAGCTGCGCCGCGCCGCGGCTTTGAAGGCGCTGCCAGAGGGTGCGCCGTCGTCCGAGCGCGAGGCCGCGCTGGCTGCGGCGGGCGCGGATTCCGCCGTGTCGCGCGTTATGCCCAAAGCGGACGACATTGCCGAACTCCGCGACTTCATCTTCGACCGCCTCCGCGGCTACTACGCCGACCAGGGCGTGCCGGCCCAGCAGTTCGAAGCCGTGCTGGAGTTGAAGCCCGCCTCGCTGACCGATTTCGACGCGCGGCTCAAGGCCATCGCCGAATTCGCCAAGCTGCCCGAAGCCGCCGCGCTGGCTGCGGCCAACAAGCGCATCCGCAACATTCTGCGCAAGAGCGAGGACGCGTTGCCCGAACAGATCAACCCGGACCTGTTCGAAGGCGATGCCGAAAGCGGCCTGCACGGCGCCATCGAAGCCGCCATCGCCGCCACCGACCCGCTGCTGGCGAACCGCGACTACGTCGGCGTGCTGATGCGCCTCGCCCAGCTGCGGCCTACGGTCGACGGCTTCTTCGAGGCGGTGATGGTGATGGCCGACGACCCCAAGGTCCGCGGCAACCGCCTCGCCCTGCTCAAGCGCCTCTCCGACCGCTTCCTCGCCGTCGCCGACGTCTCCCAGTTGGCGGCGGGGTAGTGCGCGACCCCATAGGGTGGGTCTCGACCCACCGGAGCTCGACGCTCGCCTCAGTCAAGGCGCTGGGCGCTCTTGAGCCCTTCGCCTCCCGGGAGCGGCTCGAAGGCGCACATTGGCTGCCGGTTGCAGCCGATGTCCCCGGGGGCCCAAGCGAAGCCCGTTTCAAGCCCCTCTCCCCTCGGGAGAGGGGTTGGGGTGAGGGCCGGGCGAAGCGCAGGCTCCGAGCTTTGCCAAGCAATGCGACTCGGTTCTCGCCTCAGCTTTTGCGGGCAGGAGCCCGCGCCTTCCCCGGGGCCCCTGGGGAGCGGCAGGAGGCGGTCGATCCGCCCGAAGGGTTGGCCGCAGGGATGCGGCCAAGGTTTTCGACAGGCCATGGATGGCCTGTCCGAAAACCCCGATCGCCTCACGCGAACCCGGAGCGCTGGGATGCGCGTAGGGCGCGGACGAGGGGTGGCCTTCTCTTTGGTTACTTTCTCTTGGCCACTCAAGAGAAAGTGCCTCGGGCAGCCCGCAGGGCTGACCGAAAGCTCTTGCTCTTGGCTTTGAGCGATAGGCTATCGAAATGCCCAGCAGCCAAAGAGCCGAGTAGGCATTCTTGGCAACACTCGGAGCGTGCGCTTCGCCCGGCCCTCACCCCAACCCCTCTCCCATTGGGAGAGGGGCTAGAAGCGCCACCCGACGCGCGTGCCCGGCGCAAAGCCCCATGACCGACCGCCTCCACGACACCCTCAAATCGGTCTTCGGCCACAGTCAGTTCCGTGGCCCGCAGCAGGCCATCGTCGAGCATCTGGTCGCCGGCAACGACTGTCTGGTGCTGATGCCCACCGGCGGCGGAAAGTCGCTGTGCTATCAGCTGCCGGCGCTGTTGCGTGATGGAGTCGGCGTGGTGATCTCGCCGCTGATCGCGCTGATGCAGGATCAGGTCGAAGCTCTGCGCCAGCTTGGCGTGCGCGCGGCCTTTCTGAATTCCAGCCTGGACTCCGAAACCGCCGCCGGCGTCGAGATGGACCTGCTGAACGGCGATCTCGATCTGCTCTACGTCGCCCCCGAGCGCCTGCTCACGGGGCGCTTCTTGAGTTTGCTGTCGCGCGTCAAGGTCGGCCTGTTCGCCATCGACGAGGCGCACTGCGTCTCGCAGTGGGGCCACGATTTCCGCCCCGAGTACCGCGAGCTCAACCTGCTGCACGAGCGCTGGCCGGACGTGCCGCGGATCGCGCTGACCGCGACCGCCGACCCGCCGACCCAGCGCGAGATTGTCGAGCGCCTCGGGCTGACGGAAGCGAAGCAGTTCGTCACCAGCTTCGACCGCGCCAACATCCGCTATCGCATCGCCTACAAGCAGAACGCCAAGCGTCAGCTCAGCGATTTCCTCGATCGCCATCGCGGCGAGACCGGCATCGTCTACGCGATGACCCGCAAGCGCGTAGAGGAAACCGCCGAGGCCCTGCAGCAGCTCGGTCATTCGGCCTTGCCCTATCACGCGGGCATCGACGCATCGATTCGTGCGACGAACCTGCGCCGCTTCCTGCGCGAGGACGGCATCGTGATGGTGGCGACGATCGCCTTCGGCATGGGCATCGACAAACCCGACGTGCGCTTCGTCGCGCACATCGATCTGCCGCGCTCGATGGAGGGCTACTACCAGGAAACCGGTCGCGCCGGCCGCGACGGTGCGCCGGCCGAGGCCTGGCTGCTCTATGGCCTGGGTGACGTGGTCAACCAAGCGCAGATGATCGAGCGCTCGGAGTCGTCGGATGAGCGCAAGCGCGTGGAGCGCCGCAAGCTCGATCAGCTGCTGGGCTTCTGCGAATCGGTGCGCTGCCGGCGGCAGGTGCTGCTGGAGGGCTTCGGCGAGGTCTATCCAAAGCCCTGCGGCAACTGCGACAACTGCCTGGAGCCGGCCGACACCTGGGACGGCACGGTGGCGGTGCAGAAGGCGCTGTCCTGCATCTACCGCACTGGCCAGCGCTTCGGCGTGGTGCATCTGATCGACGTGCTGCGCGGCGCCGACCACGAGCGCATCCGCCAGCATGGCCACGACAAACTCACGGTCTACGGCCTGGGACGCGAGCTGGACGAGTCGACCTGGCGCAGCGTCTATCGGCAGATCCTCGCCGGTGGGCTCGCGGTGATCGATATCGATGGCTATGGCGCCCTGCGCCTGACCGAAGCGAGCCGCGCTGTGCTCAGAGGCGAGCAGCCGGTGCGTCTGCGTCGCGACCCTGAAGTCATCAAGGGCAAGCGCGGGCCGAAGCCGGGTACCGCGCGGCGCAGCGCGGTGGAGTTCGCCGACCCCGACACCGAGGCGCGCTTCCTGGCGCTGCGTGAGCTGCGCTCGCGGCTGGCGCGCGAGCAGAACGTGCCGGCCTATGTGATCTTCCACGACAGCACGCTGGCGGCGATTGCCGAGGCCGATCCGCAGGACCTCGACGAACTCGGCGAGATTGCCGGCCTGGGCGCGCGCAAGCTGGAGCGCTACGGCGAGGCGGTGCTCGACGCGTTGGGGGAGCTGTAGGCGGGCACCTTGTCGCGAGATCGATCCCCCTCTCCCCAACCCCTCTCCCTCCAGGGGAGAGGGGCTTTAGGCTGATGCGGCGGATGCCGACGCCGACGCCGACGCCGACGCCGAGCCTCAGTCTGTCAAGACTTGCGACAGTTCCCATCCCCGATCCCGATCCCGATCCCGATCCCGATCCCGAATCCCGAATCCCGAATCCCGAATCCCGAATCCCGAATCCCGAATCCCGAATCCCGAATCCCGAATCCCGAATCCCCAATCCCCAATCCCCAATCCCCAATCCCATCCCAATCCCCAATCCCCAATCCCCGCTCCAAATGCCCACACTCCACTTTCGATTCGCCGACGAGTCCGACGCCTCCGCCATCGCCGATCTGGTCGAGAGCGGCTATCGCGGCGAGCGTAGTCGCGCCGGCTGGACCACCGAGGCCGACCTGCTGGACGGCCAGCGCATCGATGTCGCGGGCGTGCTGGCGGTGATCCGCGATCCGGCCAGCCGCGTGCTGCTGGCCGAGCGCGACTCGGAGGTCGGCGCAGAGCTGGTCGGCTGTGCGCAGCTCGAACGCAAGCCGGGCTACGTCTACTTCGGCATGTTCTCGGTGCGGCCGGGCCTGCAGAACGGCGGCCTCGGCCGAGCGGTGCTGGCCGAGGCCGAGCGCATCGCGCGCGAGGCCTGGGCACTGCGCGAGGTGCGGATGAGCGTGATCACACAGCGCGGCGAGCTGATCGCGTGGTACGAGCGCCGCGGCTACACGCGCACCGGTGAGTACCTGCCGTTTCCCTACGGCGACGAGCGCTTCGGCAAGCCGAGGCGCGAGGATCTTCGCTTCGAGGTGCTGCGCAAGCGATTGGTCCCGTCGATGGCGTCGGACGCGCCGTGAACAGGGAGTGGCGCCTGCGCGCCGGCTGAGGACGGGCGAAGGCTGAGGACAGGCGAAGGCCGCCGGATCATCCGCGCTGTTCCTCGCTGCGGGGCTGCAGAGGCAAGGCGAGGCGCGTTCGACTATTCCCAGAGTTTGATCTGGCCGGTCAGCAGGCCCTGGTAGCGCTCGGCGGACAGCGCTTCGGCAATGCCTTCGCCGGCGGTGCTGCTGTCGTGCTCGGGGCGATCGGCGATGGGGCGGCCCATGCGATCCAGCAGCAGGCGCACCCGCGGCTTGCCGGGCACCTCGCCGCGGCGATAGACGAGACCGATTTCGCCCTTCTCCAGCCGCACCAGGGCCCCGGGCGGAAACACCCCGATCTCGCGGATCATGCTGGCGGCGAGGCCCTCGTCCACCAGTTTGCCGCGCTCGAGAAAAATGGCGCGCATCGCTTCGGTGGCCGAGACCGCACCGCGGTAAGCGCGCGGGCGGATCAGGGCGCAGTAGATGTCGACCAGGGCGATGATGCGAGCGCCGCGGCTGATGGCGTCCCCCTGCAGGCCCAGCGGGTAGCCAGACCCGTCCATGCGCTCGTGATGCTGGGCGACCGCATCGATCCAGATGGGGTCGTCCACGCCCAGCGCGCGCAGGCTCTGCACGGCGCAGACCGGGTGATCCTGGATGGCCCGGCGCTGTTCATCCGTCAGTTCGGCGCGCTGCTCGTTGAAGACATCGGCGAGCCTGGAGAGCGTGCAGTCGAAGGTAAGGGCCGCGCCGATCAATGAGTTGCGCTCGGCCTCAGCGAGATCCAGCTTGCGCGCCAGCAGGTCGGTGAGGATGGCCGCATGCACCGGCCGCGAGGCCGGGCCGTCCTCGCGGCTGCTGAGCTGCATCACGGCCAGCGCGCAGTCGGGGTCCTGGCCGACGTAGCGCACCAGGCGCGTGCCCAGTTCGTTGAGTTGATCGCCCAAAGCGGGGCCCAGCTCTTCGTCCGGCCGCCCGAGGCTGCGGACGATGCTCGCCAGCTCTTCGCGGACCCGCGCCAGACCCGCCACCGGCTTCTCGGGCCAGGGCGTGGGCGCGCTGCTCTTGCGGATGGCGACCGGCGTGGATTCGATCGGGCGGGCGGCGGCGGCGCCGGCGGCCCGAGTCAATCCCGAGTCATCCATCACGTAGCCGCGAGCGATCAGGGCCGAGCGCGAAGTCTCGGAGCCCACCACGTGGCCCGCTTCCAGCAGCAGCTTGCCGCCGCGGTCGTACACGCGAGCCTGCAGAACCTGACCGACGCTGATCTCGTACTCGCTGAGCGGCCGCATTGGATCTCCGAAGCCGAAGTGTCCCGATCGCAGAAGCAAGTTCTGGGCCGCGAGCCGTGCTAGCGCCCTCCGTTCGTCGCCGGCAGCGCCCTCTCAGCCCGCGCCGAGATCGGGACCTGTGGCGTGCAGAGGCGTTCGCCTGCGACCGGCGATCCACTCTACCCTGATGCTCCGCGATCGCCCCGGAGGCCGACATGAAGAACCCTGGCAGGGTCCTGAGCACCGCCCTGCGCGCGCGAATGTTCCAGCAGCTGGCGACCCTGGAACGCGCCGGCGTGGCGCCGCTGCAGGCCTTCGAATCGCTGGATCTGGGCGCTGGCGCCGCCGCGCGCCTGCACAGCGCACGGGGTTTCCTGAAGCAGGGGCAGAGCCTTTCGAAGGCCGGCCGGCTGGCGGGTTTGTTCACGCCCATGGAGGCCGCCGTGGTGGCGGCGACCAGCGCAGGCGGCAGCCCGGCGCGGGCCTTTCAGCGCCTCGGCGAGCAGGCGGGGCTGCACGCGCAGCAGGCCAAGACCCTGCGGGCACGGCTGCTGTTGCCTGGCTTCGTGGCCTTGGCGGCGCTGCTGATCCTGCCGCTGCCGTCGGTGGTGGCCGGCAGCGTGAGCGTGGCGGCCTACCTGCTGCGGGTGATCCTGAGCCTTGCGGGGGCTGCTGCGGTGTTCGCGCTGGGGCGCGAGCTGCTTCGACGGCAGGCGGTCGCCGAAGATTGGAGCGGACGTGAGGCGGCCGAGTCGGTCGCACTGGGCGTTCCGGTGATGGGACCGCTGCTGGCCCGCGTGCAGGTGCAGCGCTTCATCGAGCACCTCGCGCTTCTGCTCGACTGCGGCCTGCCGGCGGTGGACGCCGTGCAGCACGCCGCCTCGACCCTGCGCGTGCAGCGCATCCGCAGCGATTTCGAGGCCTCGCTGCCGGCACTGCAGAGCGGGCAGAGCCTGCAGGCCGTGGCGGGCGGCTGGCGCTTCGCGGTCGACCCGCTGCTGCCCGGACTGATCGCCAGCGGCGAGGGCAGCGGACGCTTGCCTGAGCTGCTTGATCGCTACGCCCAGGCCGAAGCGATCGCACTGGAGTCACGCATCGACATGCTGGCGACCTGGCTGCCGCGCGCGGTCTACGTGCTGTTGGCGATCGTCCTGGCCTGGCAGCTGATCGGCGGCTTTGCGGCGCTTCTGCGCCGGGATCTGGGGTGACCGAAGCGAACTGATCAAGCCCATCCTGTTGGCGGCGGCCTCTGCACGCGATCTCAGTCGCCGATCCGGGCCAGCAGCATCGCGGCCAGCACCGCCAGCACGAGCAGCGGCACCAGCCAACGCACGGCCCACAGCCACAGCCTGTACGCGGCATCGCCCAGCTGGGGAAGCTCCTCGCGGCTGCTGCGTCCGGGCAGCACCCAGCCGGCGTAGACACAGATCAACAGGCCGCCGATCGGCAGCATCAAATCCGAAGCGACGAAGTTGATGACGCCCATCAGATCGAGCTCGCCCACACGGACGGCGCTCCACACGTTCATGCCCAGCAGGCTGACGAAGCCGAGCGCCCAGACCAGTACGCCCACCGCGATCGCCGCGCGGCGGCGACCGAGCCGGGTGCGCTCCACCAGAAAGGCCGTGGGCGATTCCAGCAGCGAGATCGATGAGGTCCAAGCAGCGAGCAGAAGCAGGACGAAGAAGGCGATGCCATACAGCGCGCCTCCCCACATGTCGGCAAAGGCCAGCGGCAGGGTGGTGAAAATCAGACCTGGGCCGCCGCCGGCGGGATCCAGCGCGAAGTTGAACAGCACCGGGAAAATGGCGAGCCCCGCCAGGATGGCCACGGCGGTGTCGGTGAGCGCGATCGAGACCGAGGCGCGCGGGATCGACACATCGCGAGGCAGGTAGGCGCCGTAGGCCATCATCCCGCAGACGCCGAGGCTCAGCGAGAAGAAGGCCTGGCCCAAGGCTGCCAGCAGGACCGAACCGTCGATCTTGGAAAAGTCGGGCGTGAACAGGAACGCCAGCGCGCGGCCGAAGTGCCCGGTGCTGATGCCATAGCCCACCAGGCCCAGCAGCAGCACGAACAGCGCGGGCATCATCCAGCGCACGGCGCGTTCGAGCCCTTTCTCCACGCCGAGCGCGACCACGGCGATGGTCAGCAGCATGAACACGCTGTGCCACAGCAGCAGGGTCAGGGGATCGGCGAGCAGCGCCTCGAAGCTCGCTTTGGGGTCGGTGATGCCGGCGCCGCCGAACAGCTGTCCGAGGTAGACCGACGCGTAGTGCAGCGTCCAACCTGCCACCACGCTGTAGAAGCTCAGCACCAGCAGGGCGGCGACCAGACCGAGCACGCCAATGCCGGCCCAGCCGCGCGCGTGGCCCTCGCGTGGAGCGAGCGTCAGCAGGCTGTTGATCGGGCTCATGCGGCCGCGTCTTCCGACTAGCACTTCCGCGATCAGCAGCGGCACGCCCATGGCGAAAATGCAGCCCAGGTAGAGCAGCACGAAGGCGCCGCCGCCGTTGTCCGACGCAAGGTAGGGAAACCGCCAGATGTTGCCGAGGCCCACAGCGGAACCGGAGGCAGCCAGCACGAAGGCCAGCCGTGAGGACCACATGCCGTGGATGGAGCGCGTTTCGCTCATGGGGAGATCAAGCCTTGGCAAGGCTGAGGCGGGTGATCTTGTAGCCGGCATAGGCCAGGATGGCCGCCAGCACCGGGCTGATCAGGTTGAAGAACACGTAGGGCAGGTAGTCCAAGGTGCTGACGCCGAGCGTGGCCGCCATGTAGGCGCCGCACGTGTTCCAGGGCACCAGCGGCGAGGTCAGCGTGCCGCCGTCTTCCAGCGCTCGCGAAAGGTTCTCGGGCGCGAGCCCGCGCTTTTCGTACTCGGGCTTGAACAGGCGACCCGGCAGCACGATCGCCATGTACTGGTCGGCAGCGATGAGGTTGCAGCCAAGCGCGGTCGCGATCGTCGCGGTGATCAGGCTGCCGGTACTGCGGGCCATCGAGAGGACGCCTCGCACCAGTCGCTCCAGCAGGCCGACCGCTTCCATCACCGCGCCGAAGGCCATGGCGCAGAGAATCAGCCACACCGTGTTGAGCATGCTCGACATGCCGCCGCGGCTGATCAGCTCGTTGACCGCTTCGTTGCCGGTGTCAGCGCTGTAGCCGGTGGCGAGTGCTTTCCAGACGCCGGACAGCAGGGCCCAGGGGCGAGCGAGCGTGTCCGAGCCCGCCAGCGCGACTACGCGGTCGGGCTGGAACAGCACGGCGAAGACCGCGCCCAGCAGGGCGCCGATCAGGATGGTCGGATACGCCGGGAAGCGCTTCACCGCCAGCGCAAACACCACCAGCAGCGGGATCAGCAGGTGCAGGCCCAGATTGAAGTGGCTGCCCATGAGGCCCGCGAGGTCGCCGAAGTCGGCGCCACCGGAACTCGCGCTGGCGCCGAAGCCGATCACGCTGAAACCGATCATGGCCAGTGCGAAGGCCGGGATCGTCGTCCACGCCATGTGCCGCACGTGAGCAAACAGCTCGCCGCCGGCCGCCGCGGGCGCCAGGTTGGTGGTGTCGGACAGCGGCGACAGCTTGTCACCGAAGTAGGAGCCCGAGATCACCGCGCCGGCGGTGATCGCCGGCGACATGTCGAGACCGGAGGCCACGCCCATAAGCGCCACGCCGAGCGTACCGGCCACGGTCCACGAGCTGCCGATGGCCATCGAGACCACAGCGCAGATCAGGCAGGCGGCCGGATAGAAGAAGCTCGGGTCCATCAGCTGCAGGCCGTAGACGATCAGTGCAGGCACCGTGCCCGAGAGGATCCAGGTGCCGATCAGCGCACCGACCGCGAGCAGTATCAGCAGCGCCGGTGTGGCCAGTGCGATGCCGCGGGTAATCGCCGCTTGGATGTCATCCCAACGGAGGCCGTTGTAGATGCCGATCAGGCCGGCGATCGCACCGGCCAGCAGCAGGGTGATCTGATTCGCGCCGTAGGAGGAATCCGCGCCGTAGAGAGAGACTCCGCTGGCAAGGCCCGCGATCAGAAAGACCAAGGGCAGCAGCGCCTGCAGCAGGCTCGGATCGCGCCGCGGCGCGCTGGCGGTGTCGGACATTCTCATCCCCGTTGTGGTGTTGAATCGGCGGCGTCGCGAAGCATCACGCTGCGGGCGCCCTCTGGGTTCGCATGAGTCTTGCTTCGCCCTATCGAACCCGCCAACCCCACCCCCGTGAGGCGGCGGAGTGTAGCAGCGGGGCGCTGGGCGGCCGGGATTCGGGATTGGGGATTGGGGATTCGGGATTCGGGATTCGCAAGAGCGCGTTGTCGCGACCTGTACAGCTTCGCGGGAACCCAAGTCGAAGCTTCGGATTGAGCCCCTCTCCCACTGGGAGAGGGGTTGGGGAGAGGGTCCGGTCGGAGCGTGGGACTCAACTGCGCAGGAGCGGCAACGTCGCCCTGCCCGCGAACATGCATGGTGAGGACACCCAGCCCTCTCCCCAACCCCTCTCCCAGTGGGAGAGGGGCTCAACAGCAGGTCGCTCGGGTCCGGTCCTTCCGCGAAGTTTTGCGCTTTAGCGGTCTTTCGAACCTTGCAGCCCCAATCTCCAATCCCCAATCCCCAATCCCCAATCCCCAATCCCCAATCCCCAATCCCTAAGGAACCTCTGAACTAAGCCGCCACGCCGCTATCGATCGATTCGAAGCTGTTTTGGATCCCGCGTCGCTGCCTTGATCGTTTGAAGCTGATCGGGTTGCACCCGTCGAACCCCCGATTTCTTGCGACTCGGGGCGAAATCCCCGAGCCGCAGGCGGACTCATCCTGCCGCCGCCAATCGGCGGCGCGCCAGACTCAGGTTCGCCAGCGCAAACAGCACCTGCAGCTGGGTAGCGTTCTTGGCCAGGCCACGGTACCGCACCTTGGTGAATCCGAACTGGCACTTCACCACCCGGAACGGGTGTTCGACGCGCGCCCGCATCTGCGCCTTCAGCTTTTCAAGCTTCTGCGTCGCATCCTTGAGCGCGCCCTCGACCATGCGCTTGAGCGTGCCGCGCTTGGCGGCGACGTGCAGCATGGCCTTGCCCTCCACGTACTTCTCGGCGCCGGTGTAACCGGCGTCGGCATGCACGGTTTTCTCCTCGCCCGTCAGCAGCGCTCCGATCTGGGTGACGTCTGCAGTGTTGGCGGGCGTTGCCACCACCACCCGCACCAGGCCGGACTCGGAGTCCACGCCGATGTGGGCCTTCATGCCGAAGAACCACTGCTTGCCCTTCTTCGTCTGGTGCATCTCCGGATCACGCGTGCCGCTGCTGTTCTTGGTCGAACTCGGCGCGTGGATGATCGTGGCGTCCACGAGCGTGCCGGCGCGCATCTGCATGCCGCGCGCGGCCAGATGCGCGTTCACCGTCTGCAGGATCTTCGGCGCCAGCGCATGCTTCTCAAGAAAGCGCCGGAACTTCAGGATGGTGGTCTCGTCCGGGATCGGATCGACGTTGAGTTGGAGTCCGGCAAAGCGCCTCATCGACTCGATCTCGTACAGCGCATCCTCCATCGCGGGATCGCTCAGCGCGTACCACTGCTGCAGGAAGTGAATTCGCAGCATGGCCTCCGGCGACATCGGCGGCCGGCCTGCCTTGCCACTCTTCGGGTAGTGTTCGGCGATCAGCGCCAGCAGCGGCTGCCACGGCACCACCTGCTCCATCTCGGACAGGAATCGCTCACGCCGCGTCTGCTTCTTCTTCGCGGTGTAGGCAAGGGAGTCAAAGGTCGTCTGCTTCATCGGACGAACAATCTGTGGCGATGCGGAATGGTAGCTGGCTACGGCGGTAAATCAGAGCTTCCCTAATCCCGCTTCTCCTCCCCCCGATACCTCTCAAACCACCCCAGCGTATTCAACACCTGCGCCAGCATCTGGCTGGGCCGCGCGTTGATGCCGTGGCCTGCACCCGGAATGCGCAGCATGGCCGCCGGCACGCCGCGCAGCTTGAGCGCCTGGTAGTACTGTTCGGTCTCGGAGATCGGCGTGCGGTAGTCGTCCTCGCCGGTGACCAGCATCGTTGGCGTCTTGACGTTGCCGACCAGCGACAGCGGCGAGCGCTTCCAGTAGTGCATCGGGTCTTCCCACGGCATCGACGGGAACCAGTACTGCGAGAACAGCGGATAGAAGTCCGCGGTGAGCACGAAGCTCGCCCAGTTGATCACCGGCTTGGCGACCACCGCGGCGCGGAAGCGGTCGGTCTTGCCGATGATCCAGGCGGTGAGCACGCCGCCACCCGAGCCGCCGGTGACGTAGAGCTGATTCGGATCGACGTAGCCGCGGGCGATCACGGCGTCCACCGCGCTGATCAGATCGTCGTAGTCCTGGCTCGGGTAGTTGTGGTGGATGTGGTCGGCGAACGCTTGGCCGTAGCTCGTGCTGCCGCGCGGGTTGGAGTACAGCACCACGTAACCGGCGCTGGCATAGAGCTGGATCTCCGGCGCGAAGCGCGGCCCGTAGTTGGCGTAGGGGCCGCCGTGGATCTCCAGCAGCAGCGGGTACTTCTTCGAGGGGTCGAAGCCCGGCGGCAGAGCGACCCAGCTCTGGATGTCGAGGCCGTCGTGGCTGGATTTCGTCCAGATCTCCTCGATCTGCGCCAGCTCGCGCTGCGGCAGCAGGTCGGCGTTGAGTTCTGTCAGGGTGCGCGCGCGACTGCGCTCGATCAGGCCGACCTCGGCGGGCGCGAGCGCCGTGCCCAGCGTGTAGGCGATGCGCTCACCGGCCGCCGAGAAACTGCCGCCCGGATAGGGTCGGCCCATGGCCGTGCCGCCAAGGTCGCGCGCCAGCACTTCCATGCGCTCGCTGCGCGGGTCGATGCGGGCGATGTAGGTTTCGCCCTGGCGGTCGTAGCTGAAGACGATGCGGTCACGGCCATCCCAACTCGGGTCGCTGATTGCGTGGTCGAGATCGGCCGCCAGTCGACGACTCTCGCCGCTGCTGAGCTCCAGCAGGTAGAGCCCCGTCTGCGTATAGCCGCGGCGCTTGTCGTCAAAGCCGACGTAGGCGATGTGGCGCCCGTCCGGCGACAGCGCCGGCTGCATGTCCGGGCCCTTGCGTGCGGTCAGCGCCGTGGCCGCGCCGGTGGCGAGATCGACGCGGTAGAGCTCGCTTTCCATCGGGTCGAGCGCTGCGTTTTCGGCGTAGTTGGCCGAGACCAGCAGCGTCTCGCCGTCAAGCCAGCGCGGCGTGCCGCGGTGGTTGACCTTGCCTTCCGTGACCTGGCGCGGCGTTCCGCCCTCGGCCGGCAGCACAAAGACGTGGGTGTAGGCCGGCTCGGTGTAGCCGCGACCGTCGGCGCGGTAGCCGATGTCCTCGATCAGCTTGGCGGCCGGCGCCCAGCTCGCGCCTTCGGGCTTGGGCGGCAGCTTGGCGAGCGGCTGGGTCGGCGCGGGCACCGCCATGGTGAAGGCCAGCCAGCGGCCGTCCGGTGACCATGACAGGCCCGAGGGCCCGCGCTCCAGCTGGCTGATCTCCGAAGTTGCGCCGGTGTCCATCCAGCGCACCCAGATCTGCGACTTGCCCTCGCGCGCGCTGACCCAGGCGATGCGATCACCGTTCGGCGACCAGATCGCCGCACCGTCACCGCTGCGGCCGGTGGTGAGAGGGCGGTGGGTGTTGCGCTCCAGATCGAGCAGCCAGAGGTGGCTGCGGCGGCGGTCGTTCTGCTTGTCGAAGTGATTGCGCAGGTAGACCACCTGGCGCGCATCCGGCGACAGCTCGGGCTCGCTGGCCCATTCGAGGTCGAACACATCCGGCGGCAGGAAGGGCGGACGCTCCTTGGCGCAGGCGGGCAGGGCGAGCGCAAGCCCGACGACGCCGCCGACGATCGCGGCGGCGCTGCGGGCGAGCAGGACGACCAGCGGATGGCTGGGCGCGGGCGTGCAGGGCAAGGGGGCGTTGGACATCACAGACTCCGCTACGGCAGCGCTTAGCGTAGGCAGCCGCGCCCCGCGCCGAACGTGCGGATAGTCCTGTCGGCCGGCGCCGGGGCTTCCGCTATTCTCCGGCCGCACGCGGATTGGCAGGCCCGCGGCCACGTGGCCAGTCGCGTTCCGCTTTAGCCGGCGGCACCCCGGCAACGCGCGTGCAGTGATTCCACTGTCCTCATCGCGGAGCAGCATCATGCAGCAGGCCCATGGCATCCACACGCTGGACACCGGTTTCCACCGCCCGAACTTCGATGCGGCGTATCTGCTCGTCGAGAAGGGGCGCGGCGCGTTCGTGGACTGCGGCCTCAATGCTTCGGTGCCGGCGCTGTTGAAGGGCGTGGCCGCCGCCGGGCTCACGCCCGCGGATGTCGACTGGTTGATCCTCACCCACGTGCACCTCGACCACGCCGGCGGCGCCGGCGCGCTGATGCAGGCCCTGCCCAAGGCCAGACTGGTGGTGCATCCGCGCGGCGCCCGCCACATGATCGACCCCAGCCAGCTGATCGCCGGCGCCAGTGCGGTCTATGGCGAAGAAGAAGTGGCCCGCACCTACGGGCGAATCCTCCCGGTCGATGCCACGCGTGTGGTGGAAGCGGAGGACGGCCACCGCATCGATCTTGCCGGCCGCGAGCTGCTGTGTCTGGATGCGCCCGGCCATGCGCGCCACCACATCGTGATCTGGGACGCGAGGAGCCGCAGCTTCTTCACCGGCGACACCTTCGGCCTCAGCTACCGCGAGCTGGACAGCGCGGCCGGGGCCTTCATCCTCCCTACTACTACCCCGGTGCAGTTCGAGCCGGAGGCGCTGAAAGCCTCGATCGCGCGCATGCTCGACTTCGATCCCGCGGGCATGTACCTCACCCACTACGGTCGGGTCGCGCCGCCGGCCGCGCTGGCGCAGGCCTTGTTCGAGCAGATCGATGCGATGGTGGCGATCGCGCGGGCGCATGCCCGACTGGCGGGCGAGGCGCGGCACGCAGCGATGTGCGCCGATCTGGCTGAGCTCTATGCGGCCCGCGCCGCCGCCCACGGCTGTCGACAAAGCCGTGCCGAGGTCATCGATCTGCTCGGCATGGACATCGAGCTGAACGCCCAGGGCCTGGGCGTCTGGATGGATCGCGAGGCGCGCGCATGAGCGGCGTGCTGTATCTGGCTTCGAAGTCACCGCGCCGGCGCGAGCTGCTGGGCCAACTCGGCATCGCCCACGTGGTGCTGGAGATCGAGATTCCGGAAGAAAGGGCACCCGGCGAGCCGGCGCTCGACTACGTGCAGCGCGTTGCCCGCGAGAAAGCCGAAGCCGGCTGGAACCGAGTGGGTCACCAGGCCTTCGCGCGCGTGCTCGCGGCCGATACCGAGGTGATTCTCGACGATGAGGTGTTCGGCAAGCCGCGCGATGCGCTCGACGCCGCCGCCATGCTGCGTCGCCTGTCCGGCCGCCGGCACCAGGCCGTGTCCGCGATCTGCCTCGCCGATGCGCAGGGCAGCCGCGAGGCCCTGTGCATCACCGAAGTCGAGTTCGACACGCTCGACGAGGCGCGAATCGCCGCCTACATCGACAGCGGCGAATGCTTCGGCAAGGCCGGCGCCTACGCCATCCAGGGCCGCGCCGCAGCCTTCATCCGCCGCATCGACGGCAGCTACAGCGGGGTGATGGGGCTGCCGCTGTACGAGTTGGCCAGGATGGTTTGAGAGCGGGGATTGGGGATTGGGGATTGGGGATTCGAAGCTCGCACGAGCCAAGGGCAACGTGATCAACGAGTTCGCGCCGCTCCGGCTGGGCGCCGGACAGCCCCAGACCTCAGGCTCCGCGTCGCAGGCTTTGAATCCCCAATCCCCAATCCCCAATCCCCAATCCCTATTCCCGGCTCAAATCCACCCACACCAGCCGGTGATCGCTCGCCGTCACCCAGTCACTGCCCGGTGCGCCGCGCTTCGGCCAGAACACGCCCGCGTCCAGCACCTTGAAGCCTTTCGAGGGCAGCACGTAGTCAACGCGCATGGTCCCGCGTCTGGGGCTGAACTGCGCGGTCTCGGTGTTGGGGTCGCCCTGCTGGGCCAGCTCGGCGCCGTTGCCGGGTTGGAAGGTGAGCGAGGCCTCCAGGCTGCCCTCGCTGCGTGGCGCGGGCTCCGACTGAACGCGCGGGTGTTCGAGCAGGCCTTGGATGGCGCCCGGCAGGCTGTCGCCTTCGACCGGGTCCGCGTTGAGATCGCCTGCGATCACGAACTGTGCATCCGCCGCCAGCGGTCCGCGCCGGCCCTGGTCATCGACCATCCAGTCGGCGCCATCGAGGTAGTCGCGCCACAGCTTCAGCTCGTCGTGATTGCGCACCTTGTTGCGGCTTTCGGGGCCATCGAAGGCGGGCGGGGTGGGGTGGGCGGCGAGCAGGTGCAGGCGGCCCAGCGGCGTATCGATGGGCAGGTCCCAGTGCGACTTCGAGGACAGGCGCAATTGCGCCCAGATGTCGGCCGGATACCACGGTTCCTTGGCATCGGGCAACTGCGGCTGCAGAGCGCCCGGTAGATCCGCCCAGCGCAGCTTCTGGAAGGTGCGCGCTGCTTCCAGGTCGATCGGAAAGCGCGACAGCACGAGCATGCCGTACTGCCCCGGATGACGGCCGAAGCCCCAGGCATCGCCGGGGTCGCCAAGCTGGCCGTTCTGGTCGAGGTCAAGACCGCTCGGCTCGCCGGTGTTGACCGGCGCGTGGAATGCGTAGGGATAGTCCAGAGGTTCAAGCCCGAACTGACCGACAGCGAGGTAGCGCTCGCGGAACAGCCGCGCTGCCTCGCCCGCCTCGTCGCGGTCGAGTTCGTTGAGCAGCAGGATGTCCGGCCGCACCGACTGGATCACCGCGGCCAGCTGGCGCGCCTGTGCGTCCTCCCCGCGCAGGCGTTCAAGCACGGCGCCGGGCTGGTCCTCCGTGAGGGCGAGGTTGTAGGTGGCGACGCGAATCTTCACGGCAGGGCGCTCTTCGGCCGCGGGGGCCACGGCGGTGGCGGCGAGGCCGAGCAGCAGGGCGCCGGTTCTGAGCAGGGCGTGCATGCGGGTGTCCGCCGATGGAGGACGCGCAGGATAGCCGAGTCGCTTCCGCGTCGAAGCTGTCCTCACGGCCGCGTGCTAGCATTCGGCCGCCACGCGGGAGAGACCTGCCGGCCTTCGGGTCGGTCGGCGCCGAAGGAGCAACCGCCCCGGAAACTCTCAGGCAAAAGGACCGGGTGGCCCGGCTGACGCGTCTGCGACTGCAGGCACGCGCCGTGCGCAGCACGCATCTGGAGAGAGACCCGGCGCCTTCTGCATTGCGCCTCGGGTCCGCCGACGGGATAACGCTCTCAGGCGAACAGACAGATGGGGCGCCCACGCCGGACGGGTTGTCGTCCGGTTGCCGAGCGCCGCCCCGTGTCCAGAATCCGCACACCCATCACGCTCGATTGCTCGCGCCCAGCGCGCGGCGGCGTTTGCGTGTCCGTGTGCCTGCGACGCGCGACGCCGCTGATCGATTGCCCCTCGCCCCAGGTGCCCGCGCCATGAGCTCTACCTCCCATCTGCGTCAGCCCCACGTCGCCCGCGAATTCGCCGATCGCCACATCGGCCCCTCGCCCCAGGAAATCCGCGAAATGCTGCAGGCGGTCGGCTGCGACAGCCTGGAGCAGCTGATGGCCGAGACCCTGCCGGCTTCGATCCGCCAGCAGCAGCCCCTGCGCGGCATGGAGCCGGCGATGTCCGAGGTCGAGGCGCTGGCCCGCCTGCGGCAGATCGCTGGCCGCAACCAGGTGTTCACCTCGCTGATCGGGCAGGGCTACCACGGCACGCTGACCCCGCCGGTCATCCTGCGCAATATTCTTGAGAACCCCGCCTGGTACACGGCCTACACGCCCTACCAGCCCGAGATCAGCCAGGGCCGGCTGGAAGCCCTGCTGAACTTCCAGACCCTGATCACCGAGCTGACCGGGCTCGACGTCGCCAACGCCTCACTGCTGGACGAAGCCACCGCCGCCGCCGAGGCCATGGCCGTGGCCCAGCGCGTGTCGAAGTCGAAGTCCAAGGCGTTCTTCGTGGACGCGAACTGCCACCCGCAGAGCATCGCGGTGATGCGCACCCGCGCCGAGCCGCTGGGCTGGCAGCTGATCGTCGGCAACCCCGAAACCGACCTCGACGCCAGCGCGGTCTTCGGTGCGATCCTGCAGTACCCCGACACCTACGGCGCCCTGCGCGACCCGCGCGCGGTGATCGCGAAGCTGCACGCCGCCGGCGCCATCGCCGTGATGGCGGCCGACCCGCTGGCGCTGACCCTACTGACGCCGCCGGGCGAGCTTGGTGCCGATATCGCCATCGGCAGCACCCAGCGCTTCGGCGTGCCGATGGGCTACGGCGGTCCGCACGCCGCCTATATGGCGGTGCGCGACGCGATCAAGCGTTCGATCCCGGGGCGTCTGATCGGCGTGTCTGTCGACTCGCGCGGCGCGCCGGCCTATCGCCTGGCCCTGCAGACCCGCGAGCAGCACATCCGTCGCGACAAGGCGACCTCGAACATCTGCACCGCCCAAGTGCTGCTGGCGGTGGTGGCGTCCATGTATGCCGTCTACCACGGCCCGGAAGGCCTGCAGCGCATCGCGCACCAGGTGCACCGCCGCACCGCGACCCTGGCCGAGGGCCTGCGTCGTCTGGGCTTCAAGCCCGAGCAGGAGGCCTTCTTCGATGCGATCTCGGTCGACGTCGGCAGCCAGCGCGCGGCCGTCGTCGAGCACGCGCTGGCCGCACAGATCAACCTGCGCCTGATCGGCAACACCCGGCTCGGCATCGCGCTGGACGAGACCACCACGCCGGAGACTGTTGAGAAGGTCTGGACCGTGTTTGGCCGCAGCCTGAACTATGCCGCCATCGAAGAGAACGCGGCCTCCGCGATTCCCGACGCCCTGCAGCGCCGCGGTGCGTGCCTGAAGCACCCGGTGTTCAGCAAGTACCGCTCGGAGACCGAGATCCTGCGCTACATGCGCAAGCTTTCCGACCGCGATCTGGCGCTGGACCGCGCCATGATTCCGCTCGGCAGCTGCACCATGAAGCTCAACGCCACCGCCGAGATGATTCCGGTCACCTGGCCCGAGTTCGGCGCCCTGCACCCGTTCGCGCCGGCCGAGCAGGCGCACGGCTACCGCGAGCTGTTCGAAGATCTGAAGCGCTGGCTGGTCGAGATCACCGGCTACGACGCCATCAGCCTGCAGCCGAACTCCGGCGCCCAGGGCGAATACGCCGGCCTGCTGGCGATCCGCGGCTACCACCTGTCGCGCGGCGACACGCACCGTACCGTCTGCCTGATTCCCTCGTCCGCGCACGGCACCAACCCGGCCTCGGCGCAGATGGTCGGCATGGACGTGGTGGTGGTCGAGTGCGATCGCGAGGGCAATGTCGACGTCGACGATTTGCGCGCCAAGGCCGAGAAGCACAGCGCCAATCTGGCCGCGCTGATGGTCACGTATCCGTCCACCCACGGCGTGTTCGAAGAGCGCATCCGCGAGATCTGCGAAATTGTTCATGCGCATGGCGGCCAGGTCTATCTGGACGGCGCCAACATGAATGCGCAGGTCGGGCTGTCGCGTCCGGGTGACTACGGCGCCGACGTCAGCCATCTCAATCTGCACAAGACCTTCTGCATCCCGCACGGCGGCGGCGGCCCGGGCATGGGGCCGATCGGCGTCAAGGCGCATCTGATTCCCTTCCTGCCGGGGCATCCGGAGCTCGATGGCGGCAAGGCGCCCGTGGGGCCGGTCTCGGCCGCGCCGTTTGGTTCCTCCTCGATCCTGCCGATCAGCTACGCCTACATCCTGATGATGGGCGGCGAGGGCCTGAAGAAAGCCACCGAGGTCGCAATCCTCTCGGCCAACTACATCGCCGATCGCCTGCAGCCGCATTTCCCGACCCTGTACCGCAACCACAACGGCCGCGTCGCGCACGAGTGCATCATCGATCCGCGTCCGCTCAAGGACCTCTGCGGCGTCAGCGTCGACGACATCGCCAAGCGCCTGATCGACTACGGCTTCCACGCGCCGACCATGAGCTTCCCGGTGGCTGGCACGCTGATGATCGAGCCGACCGAGTCCGAGGCGAAGGCCGAGATCGATCGCTTCTGCGAGGCCATGATCGCCATCCGCCGCGAGATCGCCGAGGTCGAGGCGGGTCGTTTCGCCATTGAACAGAGCCCGCTGCGCCACGCGCCGCATACCGTGCACGACCTGGTCGACGCCGACTGGAACCGCGCCTACAGCCGCGAGGAAGCCGTGTTCCCGGCCGGGGTCGCCCGCACCGACAAATACTGGTGCCCGGTCGGCCGCGTCGACAACGTCTACGGCGACCGCAACCTGATGTGCACCTGCCCGAGCCCGGAGGAGTATCGGGACGAGGCGGCTTGAGGCACTGAGCAACCCGCGCCCCCGGTCGAAGGGGCGCGGATACAGACCGCGTTGGATTCGGAGCACCGACGGGGCCTTGGTACAGGCCGAACGTCGGCGTTCTACCTGTCGACCACTGGCGTTTCCTGCGGTGCGGCGCTTGCTTGGAGGTGTACCTCCGGTTCCCGGCACCGCCCCCGGGCAGACTGTCGTGACCGCGGAGGCGCAGCGGAACTCGCAATGGCCCCTTGATCGCGGACCCGGCTGCCGACGCTCGTACGGGGTCGATGCCGGCGCTGCTGCGCGGTGCGGTCTTGCGCCAGCGATCAGCGAGAATCGGGTGTAGTCCACTCGCCGCAGGGCAGGGCGCGCGCCGCTCGAAACGCAGGGATCACGTGCCCGTGTCGGCTGTTTGGATTTCCTTTACTGCTCAGGCGCTCCGTCGTGGAGTCTCGATGCATGCGTCGATCCACCGGATTCTTCCTCCTCGTCGGCGGGCTCTTCGCGATGCTCGGGGCCGGCGCGTGCTGGGGTGACGTTGTCCGGGTGCAGGTGCTCGATGCCTCGGGACAGCCGCTGCCCGAGGCGGTGGTCAGCGTGGCTGGCCTTGGCGCAAGTGCGCCCCCGGCGGACGTCACCCTGGATCAGCGCAAGCTGCGTTTCGAGCTGAGGGTGCTTGCCGTTGGTCGCGAGGGCAACGTGCGCTTTCTCAACGGTGACCGCGTCAATCATCACGTCTATTCGTTTTCGCCGGTGCAGCGCTTCGACCTTCGTGCGAAGCGCGGCGAGGACGGTCATTCGATCCGTTTCGATACGGCGGGCACGGTGGTGGTCGGCTGCAACATTCACGACTGGATGCTGGGCTTCATCCGAGTGGTCGACAGTGAGCACTTCGCCGTCACGGACGCCAACGGTGAGGCGACGCTTGACGTGCCCACGCCGTGGCCCGAGGCCGTGCTGATGACGTCCCGACCGTTCAAGCCGGAACTCTGGCTAGAGTCGCCGGACTATCGCTGAGGCATCGACCGTCTCGCGCCTCGGCTGTTCCTGCTTTCGGTGGGTCGCTGGAGAGGGTGATTGGATTTCCGGCTCTTCGCGGGCCGTTGCGCGCAGCTTGCCGGGATACTACGCCAGCCTGCGCCAGCACTAAACCACCGCGCCGCGGACGGCGCGGATGCTGGACTTCGACGGGCTGAACGCAGTGATCGGCACCCCGAGCTGCTGGCGCAAGGGCGGCGGCACGAAGGTTCCTAGGTGAACACCACCGACATCGATCCCAGCGGGTGGACGGTGTCCCAGTGCCCAGTGGCCAAGTTGATGGCCCGGACCGGGCGGCGCCGGATTCTTTCCAGCGACATGAAGGATTGGAGTTGCTTGGACGACTGGCCCAGGTAGCAGATCAGGCTGGAGCCGGTCGGCGGCTGCGGAGCGCCGTTCTGATAGTAGGTCAGCACCATGTAGGTGTCGAAGTTCGCCGGGAACATCATCGGCAGGGTGTAGGTCTGGTTCGGGTCGGAGATGGTCAACACGTCCGTGTTCAGCCCGTCGGTTTTGCCGTTCGGCCCTGGTACCGTGAACTGGAACTGCGCGCCGATCGGCATGTTCGTGCACTTCACCCCGACCTGAGCGATGCCGGGACTGGGCGGGCCGGCGATGGGAAACTTTTTCTGCCAGGTCGGCAGCGTTCTCTGAACCGCCTGCGTGTTGCGCCAACCGAACCAGTCGTTCGTGAGGATGAAGGTGACCAGGTCGTTGAAGCTCTGGAAGTTGCCGGGGTCGGGTTGCCAGGGCGGCGAATCCTGCGGGTTTTCCGCCATCGAGATCAGGCAGTAGTGGTTGCCGTCAGTCAGCACGGGCGGCGACCACAGAAAGGGCTGCTTCGTCGTCATCAGCTGCCCCGCAGTGGCGTTGTTGTAGATGATATTGGTCGAGTCCTGGTAGTTCTGCCCCACGGTGCCCACGGTGATCTTGTCCGTCATCCACTGGTTCGGCCACAGCACGATGTTGCTGACCGCGTAAGCCAACCAGAAGCGTGGATCGACATCCGGCGGCGGGTTGAACGATGAGGCGTTGTTCAGGCCGCGCAAGTACACGTAGTTCACCTGCCCCTGGCTGACCGCGTTGCCGAAGTCCTTGGCGTACCCCAGGTCGGTGATTAGCGTGGTGGGGTCGAGCAGCGCCGGCCTGTTCTGCGCGTCCACCGACAGCACGATGTCGGGGCAGGCGGAGAACGTGCCGCCGTTGTGGCCGGGTGTGTCGCCCGGCTGGTGCCGGATGAAGACGCCCTTTTGCTGCGGGCCCGTCGCCAGCGCCCTGAACAGCCGGGTCGCGCGGGCGGCCCTCGGCATCGGCCGCACCTGCCCGGCGACCGTGAGCCGGCCGGAGCCGGTGGCGACGAACAGGCGCGACTGGTCGCCCGACACCGCGATGCCCATGGGCAGCGACAGGCTGGTCGGCCAGGTGATGGTCTGCAGGAAGCGCAGCGACAAGGTGTCGATCACCCGCACGGAGCCATTGGTCTGGTCGGTGGCGAACAGCCGCGTGCCGTCGGGCGAGATCGCCATCGACTGGATCGACACGGTCGACACGGGTTCGGTCAGCGGGAAGGCCTGGATTGCCTTCGCCGCGGTGTCGATGACGTAGAAGACCGTGTTGGCGCCTTGCTGCACCGCGAGATAGGCCTTGCGCCCGTCGCCGGCCATGACGAAGCCCTGAGCGATCTGCCCGGGCGCCGCCAGCGGCGACGGATTGACCGACACATTGCCGGCTCCGTCGCGGGTGGCGACCCAAACCTGCCCGTTGGTGCTGTCGTACACGTACGCGGCCGACCCGTCGGGCGCGGCCACCAGCGGGACGCTCAAGGCGTTGAAGCTGGCGGTGTACAGCGGCACGTCGGCCGTCACCTGCCAGCTGCCGCCCGCCTGCGCCTGGATGACCACGAGGCTGTAGGCGTTGTCACCGTCGCGGCTGACGGTGAAAACCGTCTGGCCGTCGGCCGAACTGGCCAGCCCCAGGGGCTGGCGCATCGCCACGCCGCCCTTGGGCGGCATGGCCACCGGGTCGCCCAGCTGCAGGCCCACGCAGTCCAGCGGGTAGCAGCCGCTCTGTCCCAGAATCGACAGGAACCCGGTGTTGAAGCTGGGCAGGGTCGGCACCGTGAGGCCGATGATCTTGCGGTCCTTGAAGACCGGCGTGACGGTTTGCGACTGCACGCCATACACCTGCAGGCCCACGGCCGGCTGGATGTGCGAATGCGAAACCGACGCATCCGCCCATGCGAAGACCCGCTGCAAGTCGGGGCTGGCCACGGCGTTGCTGATCAGGCCGTTGCAGTTGGCGCTCGCCGGCTGGCCCAGGTAAGTCTGCAAGGAGACCACGCTCAGGCTTGGGCCGCCGACCAGAGCGATCATGCCGTCCGGGCTGATGCTGATATCGGTCGAGCCTGCCGCGACCGTGACGGGCGCGCCGATCAAGGCGCGCTTGGCCAGGCTGATCATGGCGATCCGGCCGTTGGCCGTGTCCAGCGCGAAGGCGTAGGTGCCCGACGGGTCCAGCGCGACAGCCGTCGGCTTTCCGCCTACGTTCACCACCGCCTGGTTGGCGACCGTCGGCATGGTCGCATCGAGGATGCGCACGGTGCCGTCGCCGCAGCCCACCACGAGGCTGTTGGCGTCGGGGGTGACCGCGAGGCCCGCCGCGCCGGGCAGGTTGGCGATCGTCTGGATGGCCTGGTAGCTGCCGTCGATCGCGCGCCCGAACTGCGACACCGTGCCGTCGGCGGTGTTGCTCACGAAAACCTGCGCGCCCGAGGGCAGCGCGGCGACCCCGCTCGTGCCGGTCCCGGCCGCCACACGCGTCACCGTTCCCGCCACCGTGTCGATCGCTGCCAGCCATCCGGGGCTGGCGCCATTCGCCACAGCGGCATACAGCATGCCGCCGGGCGCCATGGCCAGCTGGCCCGGTGTACCGCCCACCGCGAAGCTGGTGCCTGCCTCGAACGACCAGGGCGGTGTGTCGGTGGTGGTGGTGACGGCCACGGCGACCACCGCCCCGCCCGCAGCGTCCGCGGCATAGAAGGCGCTGCCGTCGGGCGCGAACGCGATGGACTTGGGCTGGCCGCCCACCGTGACGCTGGCGATTTCCTGGTAGCTGGCCGTGCTGCGGATGGACACGCGGCCGCCCGCCATGCCGGCGGCGACATAGCTGGCGCCCGGCGCGGCGACCGGCCCGGCCATGGCCTGGCCGACCGCGGCGACCTTCTGCTGCAGCTGGAAGGCGGGCACGTAGCATTTCCAGCGCTGCAGCGGATCGAGCTGGCCCGTGATCGACAGCGTGTACATCTGCGGCTCGGTGATGTTCGCGTCGGTCGAGGCCAGGGCGCTGAAGTTCTGCCCGATCACCCCCGTCTCGCTGCTCTCTAGCTGCAGGGCCGTGCCGGCGCCCGCGTTGAGCGCCCAGCTCAGGTTCACCGTGGCGCTGCCGCTGCTAAAGTCGTCGGCGGCGATAGCGCCCGGCGTGGCGGTGAGCCGGTTGAGCACCGGCACCACCATGGCCTTGGTGCTGGCGATCGCGCTGTTGTTGCGCGCCGGACCGCCGGCACCATAGGCAGTGAGCGAGAAGGTGGTGGTCCTGTCGATGGTCGTGGGAAAGCTGGTCAGGCCCGTCACGTTGTGGTTGCCGGGCTGCAATTCCAGGCTGGTGGCGTCGGCCGTTGTCCAGTTCAGCGTCACGGCCGCGCTGCCGCCGGTCAGCTCGCTGAGCGGGGGCGTGACGTGGAAGTCGATGATCTGCACGTGGGGCTGCTTCTGCAGCGTGAACGAGAAGGTGCCGTCCTTGTAGCCCGGCACGCCGGAATAGCTCAAGAGAACCAGCGTCGGCCCCGGCCGCAGGCTGCTCACCAGCGGCGAGAAGTCGAAAGCCACCGGCTGGCCGCCCGCCGAAGGGATGGCCTGGCCTTCGGGCAGCGTGAAGTTCCAGCTGCGGCCGGCGGTGCCCGCGACGTTGCTGATGGACCATTGCGTGCCCTGGGGCTGGGGGATGGAGATGGCGCTGCCCTGCTCGGGCGTCATCAACGCGCCGTAGCCGACCGCGTCGGCCGCGTACACCACCGACAGGTTGAACACGGTCTGCGCCCCGGCGTTGACCGTCGGCTGGCCATCCTTCGGTGCAAGGATCAGCTGTAGCTGATTCGCGACCGGCGGGTAGCTGGGCGTGCTCAGGTTCACGGTGTCCGGTGAAATCCGGAACTCCAGCACGTCGTGCAGGTCCTGCTTGCCGCTGGCCGGGTAGGCGAGCGCCACGCTCGTCGAATACATTGCCGCGTACGGTCCCGTGGCGATGCCCGGCACGTGGAAGATGTCGAGGTTGATCGCCACCGTCGGCGTGCCGGGGCTGTCCGGCAGGACGAAGCCCGTGAGCGCGAACGAGACCGTCTGGCCGGCCGCCACCTCAACGGTGGAGACAGGCGTGATCGCGACCATGTTGTCCTGCGCATAGGCCGCGGAGGTCCAGCCCTCGGCGGTCAGAAGCAGGGCCTGCAGGGTGGCGGCGTCCAGCTGCAGCGCGGTGAGGTCCAGGTAGATCAGTGTTTGCGCCGACGCGCCCGCGCTCTCGTAAGGCACCAGCGTTCCCGGCGTCAGGGTGGTGGCCGCACCGAACGTGACCGACAGCGTGGCCTGGTTGTCGGCGGGGTCGCTGCTGATGTAGAGCGTGTTGGACGCCCCGGGATTGCCGAGCTCGAAGCTTGTCGGGACGTTGAGTGCGGCGATCATGAGGTTCTCCTGGTGACGACCTGGTGTTGCGGCTGGTTGATCGTGATGGACGTGCGGGCGACTCCATCGTTGACGCCCTGCACGGCGTAGTAGTCGATGGCTATGTGCGCCTGGCTGGCGCTGGCAGAGGCCTTGACCCCCGTCAAGGCGACCGTGATCGTCGATGCCTGCGTGGCCTCTGCGCCCCCGCCATCGCGCAGCGCTGCCAACGTGACCGGCTGCGCGCAGGTCACCGCCACATAGGAGCCGTAGATCGGGTCGGCATAGGGAGTGAAGGTCCAGCCGGGGGCCGCGAAGGCGATCGCCGGCCAGTCGGCGTCATCCACGAGTTGCCCGAGGTGGATGTAGAAGATTGACCCCAGGGGGCTGTGCGATTCGGCCACCGGCCCGCCCGGCTGGAAGGTGATGGCCGTGGGCGCCCGGTTGACGATGGACAGCTGCAGGCCCTGCACCGCGCCGCCCTGCGCGATGGGCTGCCCGCCGGCCGTGGCCAGCGCGACGGTCAGCACCGAGGGGTTGAAGCGAAGCCAGCCTTCCGTCAGCGATTGAGGTGTGTAGCTCCAGACGGCAGTGGCCACCGGCGCGGCGATTTCCGGCAGGGTGACCCATGCGCGGCCATCGCCCTGCACCCGCTGTTCTAGGTAGGCGACTTCCAGGCCCGGCTCGCTGGGCAACGGCAGTGCCAGCCCACCCGCAGCCCGCAGCAAGGGCATCACGGCGAACGAGAATTCGAGAATGCCGATGGCCGCGCTGGCCTGGTCGGCCGGGATCACCAGCTCCTGCGTCGGCAGGATGCCGGTGACCGCGTGGACCGGGGCTCGCGGGTCCACGAGCATGAGCACGTCCTGCTCTTCATGCGGGCTGTGGCCGGCCTGGTCCGGCAGGCGCGGCGTGGCGTTGAGCAGCAGCGTCTGCGGCCCGGGCCGCGCCACCGCGCCGCTGCTGGCCGCCGCGGCGTCGCTGTAGAACGTGTCGAGGTCGTAGGCGCCGGCGCCGGCTTGCTTGAAGAAGCCGACCAGCCCGTCGTCCAGCCGGTCCAGCTTGCCCAGGGCGACGGGGAAGTCCACCTCGTTGAGGCCGGCGCTGGTGTCGGTCCAGCCGCCGGCGCCCAGGCACGCGCTGTTCTGCGAAAGCGAGGGCGGGCCCAGCAGTTCCAGGCGCAGGCGGGCCTGGACCAGTGCGACCGGCCGCCCGATCAGCACGGCCAGGTCGGAGTTGCTCGCCGGGTCGCCCGGGTTGACCGACTCGCACGCCGTGTCCACGCACCG
This sequence comes from Lysobacterales bacterium, assembly GCA_014946745.1. NCBI lineage: Bacteria > Pseudomonadati > Pseudomonadota > Gammaproteobacteria > Lysobacterales > Lysobacterales bacterium. The sequence goes on from JADCRD010000001.1 coordinate 1,178,851, forward strand.
GTAGTACGCCTCGAAGTCGGTCACGCTGGTGTTGAGGCCCAGCTGCAAGGCCACCGCCCGCAGGCGCGGGTCGGCCGCCGCGAGCACCGGATCGGCATCGATGGCGAGGTCGATGTCGGCGTCGTTGCCGGGAGCGCCTTGCCATACCACCCGTGTGCGCGCGCCCGTGTCGTCACCGCCCACGAACAGCGATCCGAGCGGGCGGCCGGCGGCGTCGTACAGAAAGAAGCCCTGGGTCAGGTGGTTGGGCAGCAGCCAGCCGCAGATGGGGCTGGTGGAGGGGTGGTTGCCGGGTTCGCAGGTGCCGCCGCTCGCGGCCGACAGCCACTGGAACGCCACGCGCGCCGGCTGCGCCAGGCGCGGCGCCGCGTAGGCGAAGCCGGGCGCTGGTTGTTGTGCGGGCCCCGTCGCCGCCATCGACGCGGCGATGGCCGGCTGCGGCGCCAGCAGCACCGGGCGGCGCTGGCCGAACGCATCGACTGCCTGCAGCTGGAAGCCCGGTGAGCCGACTTGCAGAAAGCCGGCCCGGATCGGGTTGAAGGGCCGGTCGAATTCGGGCGTGACATCCCACACCACCGGCAGGCGCCCGGTCTGCAGCACGCTGCTCGCGAACTGCGTGAGGGTCCGCGCCGCGGGTCCCGCCTGGGGCGGGCTCACCACCGCCACCTGCATCAGCGCCACCATGTTCAGCAGCGCGTGGTCGAAGCCCGCGAGCGGCTGCACCAGGAAGCCGCCTTGGTCCAGCTGGCCGAGGATGGCGGCCAGCGTGGGGTCAGGGGTGTGGGGCGGCAGCTTTTCGATCAGCGTGCGGAAGTTCTCCGCCGGCTTGCCCGACAGCAGCGTGTGGCCCCGGTAACGCCCCGAGTAGTCGGCGGCCTGCGGGTCGATGCGTCCCGGACCGGGGCCGTAGCTCACGAAGCTGCCGGCGCCGGGGTCGACTTGGAAGCGGCTGGTGAAGAAGTCGGGCGTGTACGGCGTCAGGCCGCCGCCTGTGTCGGCAACCGGCGCGAACGCGACGTCCCAGGTCAGGAAAATGGGCAGCCAAGGGTTGTCGTTCCACCGGGTGATGGCGACCGGCGAGGGCGGCGTGCCCTGCGTGACCTGCCAGGGGTTGCCGGCTTGCTGCCCCGCCAGCAGCGCCGATAAGCCGTCCTCCAGCGCGTTGCGCGCCGCGCCCGACCAAGCCGCTGCGCAATCGACGTTCAGCAGGCAGGCCTCGGCGATCAGCGCCGACAGGTCCGCGCCGTGCGGCAGGTGCGCCGCCCCCAGCGCGGCGGCCGCGGCGAAATCGGCAGAGGCGCGCGACGTGCCGTTGATCTTCAGCGCGGACACGATGTCGCCGGTGGCGCGGCAGGCGAGCTTGCCGTCCGCGCGGTGGTTGCCGTCGCCGCCGTAGCGCGCGGGCTTGGCCAGCTCGGCGGCGTTGAGCAACAGGACCGGCTCGTTGGCCTGGAAGAAGCGGCGCCCTGGCACCTTGCGCACCGACAGGTCCTTGCGCGCGGCGATGGCGTCGTGAAGGCCGCTGAGCTGCCGGTCGTGGTCGGCCTGCGCGTCGGCGAGCCGCGCCTGCAGGCCGCCGGGCGTCCACAGGGGCGCGAGCTGCTGCAGCAGATGGGTGAACACGGCCGCCTGGTTGAGCGGAGGCGTCAGGAAGTAGCGGTACCAGTCGGCGAACACCCGCCAGCGGAAGGCGTCTACCTCGGTTTTGGCCTCGAACAGCAAGGCGGCCGCTGCATTCAGCGCATCGAGTTGGTTGGCGATGCCCTGCGGCAACTGGATGGCCTCGGCCTCGCGGTCGCTCTGGAACACCGTGTAGGCAACTTGCGCTTCCAGCGTGCGGAACTGGTTGTCGTGCAATTCCTCGGCCAGGCGCGCCAGCATCGCCGGTTGCGGCTGGCTCAGCTTGGGCCACAGGCCCTGCTGGAACGCCGTCAGCAGCTGTTCGACTTCGGGCGTGCCCAGCTTCAGCGCCTGCGTGAAGAACGCAGCCAGCGCTTCGGCGGGCGAATTGCCGAGGGCCGCCGCCGCGGTGACGGGCGGCGGATCGGCCGGCACGTAATTGCGCCCCGAGTCCCAGGTGATTTCGCTGACGCTGCCGCTGTAGAGCGTGTAGGCGGGTTCGGGATCGCCGGCCGCTGTCCAGTTGTGGTTGCGGCCCAGCCACTCGGCGCGCGAGCTGTTGGCGGCCGCGGCATGGCTCACAGGGTCATTGACGCCGCCTTCGTACCAGCCGCTCACCACATAGGCCAGCCGCGCCCCGGCCGGCACGCCTTCGAGCCGGTCCCACAGGCCGAAGCTGTTGCGGCTTTCCGGGTAGTACGACGCGAAAGACGGCACGCCATTGGAAACGGCGCTGAGGGCGAAGCCCGTGCCCTCGGCCAGCGAGCGCCCCGTCAAGGCCTGCGGATAGTCCGCCAGGGGCCAGCTTTGCCCCAGGTAGTGAAAGTCGGGCAGTCCGGCGTTTCCAGCCGCCTGCGCTTGGGCGGGCTTGACCGGCACGCGCATGGCGGTGGGGCTGGGCGCGTGCTCATTGAGCTGGTCGCTGGCCACGACGAATGATGTGGCTGTGAATGCGCCGCCCTGCAGCACCAGCCGGGTGACCAGCCAGCGGTTGGGCGCCGCCGGGAAATCCAGGCCCTGCCCGCTGTCGGTGGCGCGCGTGATGGCATCTGGCAGGGCCCAATGCAGATGGACACCCGGCCCCAGCGGGATCAGTGCGTCATTGCCCAGGCCGCGGCTGGCATTGCCGCCGAGAAACGCCTGGGGGTTCTGCGCGGTCAGCGACGAATAGTCGATGGTGGTGCCGGCGAAGTTGCCGGTGCGTTCCGCGTCGATCGTGCCGACGCAGAACGCCACCACGTCCACCGGAACCACCCAGCCCGTGTTGCCGGCCGTGCTGGCTTTCATGCTGTCTCCCCGACGAGGTACTCGACCCGGACCACGCCCTTGACCATCTGAAGCGCGAACTCGTTGGCGCTCATGCGGGCCAACGACTGGCCGAACCAGGTGTTGAGCTGCGTGCGGATCGCCTCGCCGCCGGCCGCGGCACGGATGGTCAGCGCGTCGGAGCGCATCGCGATCCGCGCCGTGCCGTGGGGCTGCACGGGGTACTGCAGCCCGGCGTGGTCGCCGGCCACGGCGCGCAAGGTCGTGCTCGCACTGCCGTCGGTGGCGAGCTCGACGCCCGAATGCAGCTGTTCGGGCGGCTGGTGGATGGCGATCATCCGCACCGGCCCGTCGAACAGGCACAGCAGAACGTCCTGCGAGAGGTTGGTCATGCTTAGTTTGGCCACGTCCGGCGGGTGGCTGTCATCCGTGTCGCTGTAGCCGTCGATCTGCAGCTGGGGCCAGTTGCGTATCGCCTGCGAGCGGATCAGCAGCCCCGTCACCGCCAGCTGCGACGAACTCGCGCCGGCCTTGAGTTGCGCGAGGTGCGGCCGGTCGTTGCGCCGCCGGCCCCGCGCCGCCTGGATGGACAGCGGCCGTATCGCGCGCGCCAGGCCCGCGTCCCGCGCCGCCTGGGCCTGCGACGACCGGCCGATGCTGAACGCGCCGTCCACCAGCGCTTCCATCCACGCCGGATCGAGGCTGAACATGCGCAAGGACTCCGGCGGCAGCATCTGCTCGTTGGGCACAAGGTAACCAAATGGCACGCCTCGCAGCAGCCGCAGGGCGCCGATGAAGTCCGCGATCACCTGGGCAGGCTGCGGATCGCCTAGGCCGTTGGCGCGCAGCCGGTTTGTGAAACTCGGAAGCGCGGTGGCGTTGCCCTCGGTCAGCCTCGCCATGAAGGCCGATGCCTCGCCGGCGATGGCCGCCGACCGGGCGGACTGGTGCTTCCATTGCAGCAGCGCCAACGAGAAGCTGCGGCTTTGCAGCGCCATCAGCTGGCCCAGCTGCCAGGCCGCGGCATACGACGTGTCGAACATGCCCAGCGTGGGGTCGTAACGCAGCAAGGCGTCGGGGCCTGAGACGGCGGGTGGCGGCGCCGGTGCCGCCATGCCGTACGGCAGCAAGGGGCCTCGGTACCAGGAGACGGTCTTGCCGGCTTCGCGCAGGTGATGGTCCATCGGCACATACCCGGCGGCCAGGGCATTCGCGACCAGCGCGTCGGCGTCGGCGTCGCCGATGCCCGTGGGCTGCGCCGCGGTGGCGGCCTGCACCCGCGCGGCGTCGACGGCGGCGCCGGGCATGCGCACCGTGGCGATACCGCTGCTGTTCAAGTGGGTCAGCAAGTGCTCCAGCGTCGCGCCCCCGTCGGTCACCGTGAATGGCCAGCTGTTGAGGACGACCAGCCGGATGGTGGTCGCGCCGCCGAAGGCAGCGCTGGGGTTGCCCTGCTCGTCGGGGAGGTAGGAGCCCAGGTTCTCCAGCGACACCAGCAGCGCGAGGGCCTTGCCGCCCACGCGGCCGGCCCGGTTGCCCAGCACGATGGCGCGCGTCAGCTGCGTGTCGGTGTTGTCGACGCTGTCGTGCGTGTCGGTGGTGCGGACATTGGCCAGCAGAGCCAGGTCGGCGGCGGTGGGCGCGATGCGGCTGAACAGCGGTACGGCCAGGTCGACCACGTTGACCGGGTCCGCCGCGCTTTCGCCGTAGTCCAGCAGCGAAAGGCCCGGCGTTGCGACCGTGCCCGGCGGCATCGCACCGACCCCGCTGGATGCGCCGGCCGCCTGGCCTGCCACGCTGATCGGCGTGCCCTGGGGCACTAGGTCGGCGGCCGTCTTCGCGGTCACGGCGGGTGCGGGCAACGCCGCCAGTTCGTCCTGCTGAAGCGTGAGCACGGCCAGCCACGGGACATTGGCGTTGCCGGCGCCGGCGACGCTGGTGCGTTGCCAGGGCAGCGTGGGCCGCGCCAGCACCACATGCGGTAGCACGCCGCCGAACTCGCCGGTGGCCAGCGCCGGCGGAAACACCGACACGAGGTCGTCGCCGCCCAGCCGGAAGCGCAGCCCGGCCACGGCGAAACGCGCGTCCGCCGTGAAGCTGATGGGCGGGCCTTTGGGCCCCCCCGCGCTGAGTTCGGCGTGCAACCCGTACACGCCGGACTTCAGCTTGGGTTCCTTGAACTCGGTGAAGGTCACCGCTTTGTCGACGCTTGCCATGTCAGCGTGCCTCCACCAGGTAGCGCAGCGCCGGCTGCGCCAGCAACGATCCCGACCGCGGATCGGCCAGAGACGACACATCCACGCTGGTACCGACTCCGAAGCCGGCGCGGGTTGCGGCGGCGATCACGGCCGCTCGGTTGGCGGCAGGCACCGGCTGCGTGATGGTGGCGTGCACTGTCTCGCCGGAGAACGGGTCCACCGTGAACACCGACGCGTCGCTGGCCGGCAATGGGATGCGAGGGCCGTCCTCGGTGTAGCGCAAGTACTGGATGTCGACCGGCAGGGTTTTCTGCCCGGCCGGGACCTCGGGGATGATGGTGAGCCCGGTCAAAGCATCGGGGATGACCGTGTCCGCCAGGGGATCGATGCCGGTGGGGATGCCGTGCGCATCGAGCTGGCGCAGGTTCCACAGCGCGCGCGGCACCGCGCCGATGGTGCGCGTGGCGAAGAACGTCGTGTCCTCCGGCGAATCCGCCGTCACTGTGAGTGTCGAGGTGAACTGGCCGGGCGCGATGTCGCTGGGGCCGACGGCGATGTGCGTCTCCCAGGTGCTCGTGTCGTGAGGGTCCGCGGCCAGAGTGGCGTTGCGTGACCCTTGGAGCACGGGCGTGACGACCGGAATGCTGCTGGCGATGGCCAGCTCGATCGTGTCACCGTCCACCAGCCAGTCCAGCGGGAAGGCGGCGCCGGCCACAGGAGGCAGCGTGCGCAGGATGCCGGTCACGCCGTTGATCTGCACCACCGGCGGCTTGGCGGTGTCGGCCTTGCCCGACAGGGCCTGGGGCTTCGCGCTCGCCTGACGGCTGGGGAGCACCTGCCGCACGAAATCCGGCCATTCGATCGACTGGGGCACGACTTCATCGGCGCCGAAGCCGATGGTGAAGGACACGATGTCCAGGTCCACGTGCACGCGGCCGCCGAAGGGCGGGCCCCAGATTTCGCCATCTACGCCCAGGTGCACGGTGATGGTAAACGAGGTGAACCACAGGTCGATGTGCACCGACGCGCCAAGTTCGATCGACACGCTGATGAAGTAGTGCAGCGGCTTGAACAGCAGCAGGAAGTCCGCTTCGACGACGAACCATGCGCGGATGGACCCGCTGGACCACACGGCGCGCAGCCCACCGCCGGCCATCACCGCGCTGGCCGTGAGGGCGAAGTACTCGTCGCCGCTGATGCTGAGCTGGTCCGTCACCTGCCAGTTCAGCCCCAGCCGCGGCACATCAGGGTAGTGGGAAGGCTTGTTGAAGCGTGGGCTGTAGCCGCCCAGCGTGAGCACGAACTCGCCCGGGTGGTCCTTGCCGTACCACATGTAAAAGGCGAAGCCGCCCGTCAGGTGGCATTGCCGCGACAGCAGGAACGAGCGTGGCGTCAGCTGGCCCGACACGGCGATGAGGCCGTGCGCCGGCTGGAACGACGCCTCCAGCGCCAGCTCGGCCAGCGCGATCGGGTTGATGATGTCATCCGGCGGCAGGGACAGCGACGACAGGCCCAGCAGGTCGATCTCGAATTCGTTGCCGAACTTCACCACCAGCAGCGCGAAGCTGTCGATCAGCTGGAACGAGCTGAAGCGGATGCCGGCCGCGAGCCAGTACTCGCCGATGGACGGCGCTACCACGCCGCTGCTGGCCAGCCGCTGCATCGCGTCCTGCACCTTGCCGCCGGTGTCGCCGCCCGAGGTGGAGTTGGGGCCGCCGCCCTTGGCCCATGCGATCAGCGGGAAATCGCCCAGTGAGCCGACCGGAGGCACCACCAGCTCCCGGTTGAGGCCGAACCCGGCCGCCAGGCCCGTGACGAAGAAGAAGGGCGGGCCGCCCAGCTCCGCATTGAGCACCGCGTACAGAAAGCAGCTCGGGTGCCCCTGGTAATTCGCATAGGCGCCCAGCGCGCCGATGGAGAAGCTGGGCAGCGACAGGCCCAGCTCGCCATACAGGTCCACCGGGTCGATCTTTCCGACCAGTGCGCCGCTGAAACCCATGGGCCCGGCATTGACGCTGATGGTCACACCATCGACAGTGAACCGAGGTTTGAGGCTGTCCAAGGGTGAGCCCACGCCGAGGCCGATGAGACCCAGTTGCACGGGGCCCGCTTCGAGCGAGGCATTCATCAGGCCCCAGATCGTGCTGTCGGCGTAGCGCAGGCCGATTTTCTGGATCGACACCGGACCGATGCTCTTTTGCACGTCGAACCAGCTCGTGGTGCCACCAGTGTCGGCCGACGCTAGGCCGATGAGCGCGAGCTGGGGCGCGCCGCCGCCGCCCAGCGGAATGCTCACCGGGCGGGGCGAGCTGCCCGACACGTCCAGCTCGGCAGCCAGCAGGATGCGCTGGGCCAGTCCCGCCAGCGGGATGCGGGGAAAGACGCTGTCCGGGTCGGCCGCGGCGATCTGCGTGTTGAGCAGGTTCGCTGCCGTGCCGGCCAGCGGCGCCGGGAACGCAATCGCGGCCTGGATCTTTTCCAGCGCTACCTCACCGATCTTGGCCAGCTCGGGGCCGACCAGCGGCAGCTGCGCCAGGCTGAGCGTGCGGTTGGCCGCGAGGACGAAAACATGCTGGCGGGCGGCTCCAGCCTGGCCCGCCTGGGTGATGTAGCTGACCTTGCCGTAGTTGGGATTGGCCGACGCCGCGCCGACGAACAATGAGCTGGCCTGGCCTTTGGGCGCGTCATAGCGCAGGGTGATCTGCATGAGGTCGAGATTGAGCCCCTGCGGAACTGGCGGCAGCTCGAAGCCGAAGACTTTGGCGATGTCGCCGAAGCCCAGCGGCCGGGTGGACTTGAAGCTGGCCAGAAACCAGGTGTCGGCCGGCGCCCTACTGAACACCACGTCGAATTCCAGCGACGTGTTCGCATCCGGCTTGAGCGTTAGCACGCCCGTGAACAGCGCCGACCAAGCCTTTTTGACCTCGTCGTAGGTGATGGTGACGCGAATCTTCAGCCCCGCCGTCGCACCCGCGACGGTGGTGGTGGCGTCGCAGGAAAAGTCGAAGGTGTCGGTGGCGCTCTGCCCGGTGGTGCGCGTGAAGTCCAGCTCGATCAGCGTGATCTGCAGGTTGGCGATGGGCGCCGGGATCGCGCTAGCGGCGATGCCGAACTTCTTGAGCAGCGCCGCGATCAGGTCGCCCGCGGGCAGGCTGCCGGCTTTGGCCGACAGCGACAGCGCGCCGCCGCTGTCGTAGGCGCCGATAAGCTCCAGGCTGACCCCGTGGCGCGCGTCTACCGGGATCGAGAACACCGCGAGCAGTTCGCCGTGGCCGGTGATGCCGCCCTGGTAGGAAATGCCCAGGTTGAAGTGGAACTTGTCCAGCTCGACGCCATGCGCGATCTCGAACGGTTTGTCGATCGCCAGCGCGAAGTCGACGTGCTGGGCCGAGACGTAGTAGCCCAGCGAAAGCACCGAAAGCCCGATGTCCGGGAAGTTGTGCGGTAGCGTGACGCCAAAGGCGGTGAAGGCGTCGCCCACCGACAGCCGGGTGTCCGGCTCGAGATAGACGGTGATCGCCTGGTCGGTGGACGACCCCGACACATCGAACTGCACGGAGGCGTCGACGTGGGCCGGGCCGATCTGGGTCTTCGCGGTGGCCACGGCCTGGAAGCTCGTTTCGCCGTCAAAGTGGCCGACAAAATCGAACTCGAAGCCGGTGAACGCGAAGTGGTTGCCGAAGGGCTTCCACGGCGGGTCGGGGTTGAAGGCGAGGCCCAGCTTCAATCCAGAGCATTTGCCCGCGCCCGGGCTGAAGGCGATCTCGAACGCGCTCAGCGTCAAGTGCTCCAGCGGAAAGCTGGAAGCCGGCAGCAGCGACAACGCCTGTGTGCCGCCGCTCAGCGCCGTCATCAGCTCGGTGCTGAAGGGCTGCGAGGTGTTTTCCGAGACGGTGAGCGTCCAGTCCGCGCCCGGAACGGCGGGCAGCGTGAGCAGGGCGTCGAACTCGGTCCCGTCGGCGAACAGGATGGCGCCGAAGGCCAGCGTCACCGCGCCGGCGCCCGGATCCGCGGTCACCTGCGCGACGAGGTTGCCCAGCGACAAGCTGGTGAACGCCGGCAGGGGCTGCCACCGGTAGCTCTTGGGACGGGCCACGGCCAGGCCGAGGATCAGCGCGTCGTCGACGTCCTCGAAACTGAAGGTGAGCACGCAGGTCTCGCCCAACACAGTTGCCGTGCCCGTCAGCCGGGCGGCGTTCAGGTCCACGGCGATGCTCGACAGCGCGAAGTCGCCGGGGTGCGCGATCACCTGGAACACCTGCTGGACGATGGCGGGGCCGAACAGCCCGGGCCCGATGGCGGCGGCGCCGCCGGCCGGCAGGCCGCTGAGCCAGGCCTTGGCCTGGTCGAGCGTGGTGATTGGGGAGGGTGCGGCGGTCATGGCGGGTCCCTAGGCAATGCCGTGGCCGATGGCGGCGAAGGCGGTGGCGGCGTAGGCGCCGCCCAGTGCAGCCTGGTTGCCGAGGCGGACATTGCCCGGGTTGGCGCCGGCGTTGAACGCCGCGCCTTCTGCCGTGCCGGTTTCGGTTGGCGCGGTCCAGCCGGCGGCCTGGTAGTTGGCGACGGCGCCCGCCACCGGGAAGCCATAGGCGTGGTTGCCCGTCGCCGGGTTGATGCCGTACGAGTAGGCGATGTAGCCGCTGGCCGCGCCGCCCGGAATGGCGGGCAGGTTGGCGCTGGCGCCGTGAGCGATGGAGCCGTGGTGCACGGCGCCGATGCCCGTCAGCCCGGCACGCGCGGCCAGGGGCAGGTAGACGAAGTTGCCGTCGCCCGTCAGAAGGAACTGCGAGGCCGCGCCCGCCGCGACATCGACCGGAACGCGCAGGGCCAGGCCCGAATTGTTGATGAGGATGCCGCCGAAAGCGCCGCCCGGCGGCACGTACTTGTAGAGCGTGTACGAAAAGGCGTTGGGCGTGCCGGCGCCGTAATTCAGCACCTGCGGCGGCGTTCCCGCTGGCACTTGCGCCTGTGCGCCGGCGATCTGGTGGTTGATGAAGTTCTGCGCCGTGGGGCTCATGGGCTGCTGCGGATACACCCAATTGCACGCGGCCAAGGTGCTGCCGCCGAAGGCCGGCGCCGCGCCCAGGCGCCAATGGTCCCAGTCCCAGTGCGACAGGATGATGGGCACGCCGCCGGCGGCGTTGTTGTAAATGGGACCGGTGAACGTGCCCAGGTCGCGCCGCATGTTGGCCGGCAGCGTGCCGCGGAAGAAGCCGAGAGGGTAGCCGGTGTCGTAGTAGAAAACGGGCTCCATGGCGCGGTTGAACAGCAGGTTGCAGCCGCCCTGACCGACGTTCATCACGCCGAGTGCGCCGGACGACGGCGGCGGCAGCACCACCAAGGCCGGGGCGAGCTTGAGGCGCTTGGTGGGCGGCCCCGTGACCGCGCCGCCCAGGGGCAGACCGTTCATGTCGGTGAACGAGCGCTTCTTGCCGCGCGTACGGTCGCCGTCCAGCTGAAGGGGCCCGGCCGCGTTCTGCCTGGACGGCCGCACGAGCACGACTTCGGGGCCCTGCACAGCGGGTATCCACAGCAGGTTCCAATCGGCGATTTGCCAATAGCCGTAGCGCGGCGTCCACACGTCGCCCTTGCCGGCGGTGAACTCGTCGGCCGGGGGGTACAGCTCGCCCAACAGCACCTGCTTGGGGTCGCCCCCTTCCACCAGGAACAGCGAATACCACGAGCCCTCGATGGGGCCGTCGGTGCCGGCCTTCAGCACATTGCTCACCACGCTGTCCGCGCTGCCCGTCACATGCAGCAGGATGGTGGGCAGCAGGGGCCAGCGCCGCGGCGGCTTCCTCAGCGCAAGCAGCGCGTATTCGACCGGGATCATGTCGAACAGCAGGTACCAGCTCTTGTCCACCGGGTTCTGGTCCACCTTGGTCAGGCAGGCCAGATACTCGTTATGCGCCGACTTGGGGTCGTCGAACGAGGGCTGTGTCAGCTGGTGCTGAACGTTGAACGCTACCGCATCCCATGGATCACTCAAAGCGCTCCCTCCGCTGGTTAAACGGAAACCCATTGGCCCTGCACGGCGGAAGCAATATGCGGGGATGTAACATTTCAGTCGACGTTTTGCTAAGCCATATTGAATCACCGGCGACCGATATAGCGCGACCTGTCAGAACTGACAGAGCAGGCCAGTGCAATCGTGCCGCTTTCCCACCGCAGCACTGGCTTGCAAGAGCGCGGGAGTCGCGTTGTCAGAACTGACAGGTTGTCAGCCGCTTGCCCCAGCTGCGGCGCTCGCCGCATGGCGGAGTCGGCGCGGCATGTGGTGAAGAAGGTGTTCGGCCCGCGGTCGGTGCGGCACTGGGGCTGAGTGTTCCGTAGCCCTTGCGTTTCCTGTTCTCCAGGAAGCCCAACGCCGTCAGCCCGGTGCTGGGCATCTTGCAGCGCGTGATCGCCGGTTGGCTTGCCGATCAGGCCGGCGTGCCGCGGGATAGGCGCCGTTCTGTTCGTCCTCGATCCTCCCCATCGGCTACGCCTGCATTCTGATGATGGGCGGCGAGGGCCTGAAGAAGGCCACCGAGGTCGCGATCCTGTCGGCCAACTACATCACCGATCGCCTGCAGCCGCATTTCCCGACCCTGTACCGCAACCGCAACGGCCGCGTCGCGCGCGAGTGCATCATCGATCCGCGCCCGCTGAAGGACAGCTGCGGCGTCAGCGTGGACGACATCGCCAAGCGCCTGATCGACTACGGCTTCCATGCGCCTACCATGAGCTTCCCGGTGGTGGGCACATTGATGATCCAGCCGACCGAGTCCGAGGCCAAGGTCGAGATCGACCGCTTCTGCGTCGCAATGATCGCGATCCGCCGTGAGATCGCCGAAGTCGAGGCCGGCCGCTTCAGCATCGAGCAGAGCCCGCTGCGTCATGCGCCGCACACCGTGCACGATCTGGTGGATGCCGACTGGAACCGCGCCTGCAGCCGCGAGGAGGCGGTGTTCCCTGCCGGCGTCGCCCGCACCGACAAATACTGGTGCCCGGTCGGCCGCGTCGACAACGTGTTCGGCGATCGCAACCTGATCTGCACCTGCCCGACGCCGGATGCGTATCGGGACGAGGCGGCGTGAAGCACTGAACAACCTGCGCCCCGGACCGAAGGGGCGCAGGCAGTTTCCGCGCTTCTGCGTCCTGCATCTTCACGGCCACCGTCATCTTCACGGCCACCGTGCTTGCCTCGCATCGACGGAAGTCTGGAGCGTGCAGCGCGAGTGGGCACCTGCAGCGAAGGAATTGGAGCGCGGAAGGCGATTGGCTTGAGCAACGGCAGCTCCAGCGAACTCGGTCCGCTTGGAGGGTCGCTCAGGCCGGGCTGGCCGCAGACGTGTTGGTGACTGCGCTGTGGGCGTGGAACGTCCACCGCGCCAACAATCGGGCCGCGCTGATCGGGAGCATCGACAGCCCGTTGAGGGCGGAACTTACCGGCGGCGGGCGCGCAGCTATGCGCCGTCTACGACACCCACCTGGCCACTGACTGCCCGACTCAGTCAGCAGCGCCTGCAGCCGCGAACGACTCGATGAGCTGATCGGAGCTGACCAGCCCCTGCATTCTGCTGAGTACTTGGCCATCCGGCGCAAACAGCAGCAGCTGCGTGGAACTCGCCTGATGCTCACGCATGAACTGCTGCCCCTCAGGTCGGCCGACATCCGCGATCAGGAAATGCAGGGCATCGCCAAGGCTTTCCCGCGCCGCGTCCAGTTCCCGGGTCTGCTGGTTGCTGACCAGCAGGTTCGGATCGTAGACGAACACCACAGCGGGCTTGCCTGCACCGATCTTGCTCAGATCCGTATCGAACCCGCGCGGCAGGTTCATCAGCACCAGCCCCAGCATCGCGACAAGGAAGGCCGTGATCGCGATGCGCTGCCAGGCCTTGCTGCGTCTTTCGGTGCCCTGAGTGGGGTCTTGCATGGGGAACTCCTTGCAGGTGCTCAGAAGGTGGAAACGGGGAGCAGCCGAACCAACGCGCAGCGTCTGCCTTGAGTGCCCCCAGGCGGCCTCTGGAGCCGCCGAAGTCACGGCATGCGGCGCTCGTCGAACTCCTCCAGAACACGGCGTATCGCTATCGACCCACAGCGCAAACGGAGACGGGCGATCCGCATGGCCGGCAGTGAACGGTTCGGTCTTCCGTCGAGCGGCTGGGCCCTCGGAACGCGGTCGCAGTCTACCGAGCCAATCCACCCGAGTTTAGATTCGTTCCGCCCTGCGCCCCGTGGGCTTGTAGCGCTTCGGTCCGCGACATCGCGCTCGCGAAAGGCCCGGCCGATGTGTGGATGGCGTGGACACGTCTGTGGTCCGCCTGCAAGCGCATCAGCGACCGCCATGCACGCAAGGTGATCGGCGCAGTGCCGGTCACTGCAAGTCGCCACATCGGTTCAGGACATCGCGTGGTGGACGTTCAGCGAAACCAGCCGCAGCGCTGCCACGGGCTGCGCGGGTTGCGCAGCAGCTCCTCGACGATCCGGACCATGCCTTCGAAGTCGGGTTCGTCGACGCCGCCCCAGAGCGCCCGCCCCAGCAGATAGCTGGTTGCGAACTCGCGCCAGGACTTGAACGTCCGCTGGGACACGAAGGCCGCCATCCGGATCATCGTCATGGCCTCGGCGCGGTTGAAGTAGCCCGCGCCAAAGGCGACGCGGCTGACCACCACCGCCCGGCCGAGGTCATAGGCGCGCGTGCCGCGCTCCACATCGGCCTGGGTGACCAGGTAGCCGAGGGCCTCAAGGCGCGCAATCGCTTCGGGATGATGGGCGATGAATTCCGCCAGCTCCGGGTTGTGCTCCAGGTCGTCGACGAAGACCTGCTCCAGATGCTCGCGGCTGACGTCGGGATCGCCCTCGCTGGCCGCGTCGATAAGCAGGTCGAAGGTCGCCGAATGGCCTTCCATGAGCAGCGACTGCACGCACTCCCGCGCCTGCGCCGCGTTTCGGGTGTTCCAGAAGTCGGCCAGCCACGTGCGCATCTCGGCGCGCGGCTTGTGCGGGTCCAGCGTATTGACGGGAAACGCGTTGTTCACTCCGAGTACCGCTCCCACCGCGAGCTCGCGCGTGAGCTCCGGGTTCTCCGGCACGTCGGGTGCCTCGGGAAACCAGGCCCTCCAGCGTTCATCCGAGCGCTGCCAGCGTCGCTTGGCCAGCCAGGCCGAGCTGGCCGCGAGCGCGAGACCGACACCGGTGCCGGCGAGGATCTGCAGCAGCTGCGTGTCTTCCATGCCATGGGTCCGTGCTTGGCGATGAGTCGAGCGATGAGCGTTTCCAGTATCGACGATCTGTGTTTTCCGCGGAGGGGCTGGCCTGAGCCGCCGCGACACGCAAGCCGGCCCGCGGCGCGTGGCGTTCGGATTTCGAGCGCCACCCCAAGTCCGCGGGACCACGATCGCGTGGGAGGCGCGATCAGGTTCGATCCTCAGCAGCTCCGACCGGAGACGGGCTGGGCCGAGGAGCGCGTGCAGCTGCTAGCATTCGCCACCCTTCACGCGCGGATCACTTGGATGCTCTCTCACCGCAGCCTGACCTTCTGGATCCTCGTGGCCCTGGTGCTGGGCATCGTGGCCGGCTTCGCCGTCAACCAGACGGTGGCCGATCCGAGTTCGATCATCGCCCATCTCGGTCTGGTCACCACGGTCTTCTTGCGCCTCATCAAGATGATCATCGCGCCGCTGGTGCTCGCCACGCTGGTGGTGGGCATCGCCAAGATGGGCGATGGGGCAGCGGTGGGGCGGGTCGGCATCAAGGCGGTGAGCTGGTTCGTGCTGGCCTCGGCGGCGTCGCTCAGCCTGGGGCTGCTGATGGTCAACCTGCTGGCGCCGGGCGTCGGGCTGGACGTTCCGCTGCCGGAGGCGGGTGCTGCGACCGGCATTTCCGCTACCGCGATGTCGCTGCAGGACTTCGTCACCCATCTGGTGCCGACCAGCATTTTCGACGGCTTGGCGAATAACGAGATCCTGCAGATCGTGGTGTTCTCGGTGCTGTTCGGCGCCGCCTGTGCGGCCATCGGCGAGAAGGGCAAGGCCCTGGTCGATGCGCTGGAAGGCCTGTCCTACGCCATGCTCAAGCTGACCATGTACGTGATGTGGTTCGCGCCGCTGGCGGTGTTCGCGGCGGTGGCCTCCACGGTGGCCAAGAGTGGCTTCGGCATCCTCGGCAAGTATGTGGAGTTCATGCTGGGCTTCTATCTGTCGATCCTGCTGCTGTGGCTGCTGCTGTTCGGCGCGGCTTTCCTCGTCATCGGCCGCCGCGCCGTGCGGCTGTTCGGCATCGTGCGCGAGCCGGTGATGCTGGCCTTTGCCACCGCGTCCAGCGAGGCCGCGTATCCGCGTACCTTGGCCCAGCTGGAAAAGTTCGGCTGCAGCAACCGCGTGGCCTCGTTCGTGCTGCCGCTCGGCTACTCGTTCAACCTCGATGGTTCGATGATGTACTGCACCTTCGCGGTGATGTTCATCGCCCAGGCCTACGGCATCGAGCTGACGTGGGCGCAGCAGCTGACCATGCTGCTGATCCTGATGGTGACCTCGAAGGGCATGGCCGGCGTTCCGCGCGCCTCGCTGGTGGTGATCGCGGCGACGCTCGCGCAGTTCGACCTGCCCGAGGCCGGCCTGCTGCTGCTGCTCGGCATTGACCACTTCCTCGATATGGGGCGTTCCGCCACCAACGTGATCGGCAACAGCGTCGCCACCGCCGTGGTGTCGAAGTGGGAAGGTCAGCTGCGCGCCGAGGGCGAGGCGGCGCCTGAGCTGATCGCCGCAACGGCCGACACCGGTGGGTCAGGGACGCCTCGCGCCTGATTGGCATACCGTGCGGTACGCCGCTTGCAGAGCGGGCTTACGGCAAGCCTGGGCACGCGATCTCCACTATCATTCGCGGCTCTTGAATGGCTCCGCCCCCAGAGCCAAGAACCTCCGCCATGTCGACTGCCGATCGCACCCTGCTGGACCCCATTCTTGAAGCCCTGAACGGGAGGCTGCCGGCGCCCCGGCAGGGCGATGCCGCCGCCTTCGCCCGCCGCTTCTTCGGGCGCATGGCGGCGGATGAACTGGCCGCGCGCGCGCCCGAGCTGTGGGCCGCGCTGATCGTCGAACTGCTGGAGTTCCTGCGCGAGCGCCGTCCCGGCACGCCCAAGCTGCGCATCTTCAATACGCAGGCGAGCGAGGGCTGGGACAGCGCGCATACGATCATCCAGATCGTCAACGACGACATGCCCTTCCTGGTCGATTCGGTGAGCATGGCCGTCGCCAACTGCGACCTGCAGCTGCACGCCATCATCCATCCGGTGCTGCCGGTGCAGCGCGACCCTGGTGGCCATGTGCTTTCGCTGGGTGAGCGCGGCGCCGACGAATCGGTCATGCATCTTGAGATCGACCGTCTCGCCGAGCCCGAGGACCTGCGTCGCGTGCAGGAGACCATTCTCAACGCGCTCGCCGACGTGCGCAGCTGCGTGCGCGACTGGTCGCCGATGCGCGAGCGCATGCTGACGGTCATCGCCTCGATGGACGAGCGGCCCATGCCGATCGGCGAAGAGGGCCGTCGCGAGGCGCAGGAGTTCCTGCGCTGGGCCGCCGACGACCACTTCACCTTCCTTGGCTATCGCGAGTACCGTCGCGACAACTCGAACGGCGAGGATCTGCTCTACGCCGTGCAGGGCACCGGGCTTGGCATCCTCTCCGGGCGCGACGCCACCGCCAAGCCGCGGCCGCTGAAGACCCTCGCCGCCAGCCATATGCCGCAGTCGGGCGCCGTGGGCGCCTTGATCCTCACCAAGACCAATGCGCGTAGCTCGGTGCATCGTCCGGGCTACATGGACTACATCGGCGTGCTGGTCTTCGATGACACCGGTCGCGCCGTTGCCGAGCACCGCTTCCTTGGCCTCTACACGTCCAGCGCCTATGCGTCGCGGCCCTGGACCATTCCGCTGGTGCGTCGCCGCTACGAGCACGTGATGCACGAGTCCGGCCTCGCGCCGAACAGCCACAGCGGCAAGTCGCTGCGCCACATCCTGGAAAGCCTGCCGCGCGATGAACTTTTCCAAGCGGGTGAGGACGAGCTGTACCAGACCTCGATGGGTATCCTCGCCCTGCAGGAGCGCTCGCGCACCCGCCTGTTCCTGCGCCGCGATCGCTACGGCCGCTTCTACTCCGTGCTGCTGTACATCCCGCGCGACCGCTACAACACCGAGGTGCGTCTGCGCGCTGAAGCCCTGCTGCGCGAGGCGCTGAACGGCGAGCGCCTCGACACCAATGTGCAAATGGGCGATTCGCCCTTGGCCCAGCTGCACATGATCGTGCGCCCGCGCAGCGGCGAGTCGATCGAAGTCGACGTCCCCGCGATCGAGGCCAAGCTGGCGCAGATCGTGCGCAACTGGCACGACGAACTGCGCGACCTGCTGGTGCAGCGCCTTGGCGAAGAGCGCGGGCTGAAGCTCACCCAGCGCTACGGCAAGGCCCTGCCGGTCGGCTATATCGAGCAGGCCACGCCGGAGGTCGCCGCCAAGGACGTCGAACAGGCCGCCGCCCTGCATGGCCCGGAAGACCTGCGCCTGCGCCTGTACCGCAGCAGCCGCGAGTCGGGCTCGCGCCTGCGCTTCAAGCTGTTCCGCTACGGCAGCCCGATCGTGCTGTCGGATGCGCTGCCGATGATGGAGAACATGGGCCTGCGCATCCTCTCCGAGCATCCCTTCGAGATGGTGGTCGGTGCCGAGTCGATCTTCATCCAGGATTTCGAAGTCGTCAGCTCGCAGGAGCAGGTCGGCTTCGGCAGCATCGATGTCGAAGCTCTGCGCGGCCGCTTCGAGGACGCCTTCGAGCACATCTGGCGCGGCCAGGCCGAGAGCGACGGCTTCAACGCGTTGATCCTCACCGCCGGCCTCGACTGGCGGCAGGTGGCGATGCTGCGCGGCTACTGCAAGTACCTGCTGCAGGCGCAGGCGCCGTTCTCGCAGCCCTACATGGAAGCCACGCTCAACCGCTATCCGCTGATCGCGCGGGTGCTGGTGGAGTACTTCCACGGCCTGTTCGACCCGAGCCGCCTGCGCGAGTCCGAGGCCGCACGCGCGGCCGGCGCGGCAGCGCTGCGCGCGAACCTGCTGGCGGTGGCCGGCGCCGAACCGGGCGAAGCCGTGTTGGCCCAGATCGAAGCGGTGGCGCAGGCTCGCGGGCTGGATTCCGGCGCGCTGGTCGATGCCGGGGACGATGCCCTCAGCGTGCTGCTGGAGGGCGTGTCCAGCCTGGATGAAGACCGCATCCTGCGCAGCTTCCTGGGGGTGATGCAGGCGACCCTGCGCACCAGCTACTTCCAGCGCCCGAGCGGCAAGCACCGCGACTACATCAGCTTCAAGTTCGACCCGAGCGCCGTGCCCGAGCTGCCGAAGCCGCGGCCTTACCGCGAGATCTTCGTTTACGGCCCGCGCGTCGAAGGCGTGCACCTGCGCTACGGCCCGGTCGCCCGCGGCGGCCTGCGCTGGTCGGATCGCCGCGAAGACTTCCGCACCGAGGTGCTGGGCCTGGTCAAGGCGCAGATGGTCAAGAACACGGTCATCGTGCCGGTCGGCGCCAAGGGCGGCTTCTATGCCAAGCGCCCGCCGATCGGCGGCGATCGCGACGCGATTCTGGCCGAGGGCATCGCCTGCTATCGCCTGTTCATCAACGGCCTGCTCGACATCACCGACAACCTCGGCGAGCAGGGCGTGATCCATCCGCAGGACGTGGTGCGTCGCGATGGCGATGACCCCTACCTGGTGGTGGCCGCTGACAAGGGCACGGCGACGTTCTCCGACATCGCCAACGCGATCTCGCTGGAGCACGGCTTCTGGCTGGGCGATGCCTTCGCCTCGGGCGGCTCGGTGGGCTACGACCACAAGGGCATGGGCATCACGGCCAAGGGCGGCTGGGAGTCGGTCAAGCGCCACTTCCGCGCCATGGGCCGCGACTCGCAGAGCGCCGATTTCACCTGCGTCGGCATCGGCGACATGTCGGGCGACGTGTTCGGCAACGGCATGCTGCTGTCGAAGCACATCCGCCTGCTGGCGGCATTCGATCACCGCCACATCTTCCTCGATCCCAACCCCGATGCAGCGCGCAGCTTCGTCGAGCGCGAGCGCATGTTCGCCCTGCCGCGCTCGTCCTGGGATGACTACGACAAGTCCCTGATCAGCGCGGGCGGCGGCATCTATCCGCGCAGCTTGAAGTCCATTCCAGTCAGCCCGCAGGTGCGCGAGGTGCTGGGCATCGCCGAGGGCGTGGCCGCACTGTCGCCGAACGAGCTGCTGACCGCGATCCTGAAGGCGCCGGTCGACCTGCTCTGGAACGGCGGCATTGGCACCTACGTCAAGGCCGGCAGCGAAACCCATGCCGATGTGGGCGACCGCGCCAACAACGCGATCCGCGTCAACGGCAGCGAGCTGCGCTGCCGCGTGGTGGGCGAGGGCGGCAACCTCGGCATGACCCAGAAGGGCCGCATCGAGGCGGCGCTGAACGGCGTGCTGCTCAACACCGACTTCATCGACAACTCGGCGGGCGTCGACACCTCGGACCACGAGGTCAACATCAAGATTCTGCTGAACGACGCGGTGGGTCGCGCCGAGCTCAGCACGCCGGACCGCAATGCGTTGCTGGCGGCGATGACCGACGACGTCGCGCAGCTGGTGCTGAACGACAACTACCGCCAGAACCAGGCGATCAGCCTGATGGAGCGGATGAGCGTCTACCGGCTGGGCTCGAAGCAGCACTTCATCCGCACGCTGGAGAGCCAGGGCCTGCTGGATCGCCAGCTGGAGTTCCTGCCGTCCGACACCGAGTTCGCCGAGCGCAAGGCGCGCGGGCTGGGCCTGACCCGACCGGAGCTGTCGATCCTGCTGTCGTACTCGAAGATCGTCGCCTTCCAGCAGCTGCTGGAGTCCGACGTGCCGGAAGATCCGTACCTCTCGAAGGAGCTGGTGCGCTACTTCCCGCAGGCGCTGCAGGAGCGCTACGCCGAGCACATGCAGCGCCATCGCCTGCGCCGCGAGATCATCGCCACCGCGGTGACCAACTCGATGGTCAACCGCATGGGCTCGACCTTCTTGATGCGCATGCAGGAGGACACCGGCCGCAGCCCTGCGCAGATCGCCAAGGCCTACAGCATCGCCCGCGAAGTGCTCAACGCTCGCGCGCTGTGGGCCGACATCGACGCCCTCGACCTGAAGGTGCTGGAGTCGGCGCAGATCGACGCGCTGCTGGAGATCTGGAGCTTGCTGCGCACCATGACGCGCTGGCTGCTGAACCGCCCCGGCGATCGTTTCGACATCGCCGACGCGGTGGCCCGCTACCAGCCGGGCATCGAAGCGCTCCGCGCGGCGCTGCCCGAGATCCTCTCCGAGGGCGATCGCACGCGCTTTGCCGATGCGCGCGCGGGCTGGCTCGACGCCGGTCTGCCGCAGGGCCTGTCGCAGCAGCTGGCAACCCTGTCGATGCTGTACTCGGCGCTGGATGTGGTCGAGGTCGCCAGCGTGCATCAGCTGCCGGTCACCGATGTCGCCCGCGTCTTCTCCGGCCTCGGCGAAGCCCTGCACCTGCAGTGGCTGCTGCAGAAGATCGAAGAGCTTCCGGTCGACGGCCGCTGGCATGCGCTGGCGCGTGGCTCGATGCGCGACGAGATGCAGCAGCAGCAGGGCGCGCTGGTGGCCCAGGTGCTGCGCCACGGCAAGGGCGATGTCGGCAAGCGTCTGTCGGCCTGGCTGGGCCGCGACGACACCGCGCTCAAGTTCACCCTGAACATGTTCGCCGACATGCGCACCCAGCTGGCCATGGACTACCCCACGGTGTCGGTGGCGGTGCGTCGACTGGCCCAGCTGGCCGCCGCTGGCAGCGCCTGAGCTCCGCTCGCGTCGAGGAATGAACGGGCGGCCCGTGCGGACTATCCACACGGGCCGGCCTGCACGCGCACGGCGCGCTGTGGCATGGTGAGGCTCGCACTCGGCTTCTTCGGGCCGGGTTTGCCTTGACTCCCTTCTGCACCCCGATCGGACAGGATCTCGCCATGCGCATCGCCGTGCTCGCCAGCCGCACCCCTGAAGCACAGGCCGCCCGCGCCGAGCTGGAAGCCCTGCATCCGGCGGTCGAGCTGGACCAGTGCGAGGCGGTGGTCGCCATCGGCGGCGATGGCTTCATGCTGCAGACCCTGCACCGCACGCAGTCCTTCGGCGTGCCGGTGTTCGGCATGAAGACCGGCAGCGTCGGCTTTCTGATGAACGCCTGGCGCGCCGATGGACTGGTCGAGCGCATCCAGGCGGCCGAGGCGGCGGTGCTGCGTCCTCTCGAGATGCTGGCGATTTCCGAATCCGGCAGCAGCAGCGGCGCGCTGGCCTTCAATGAAGTGTCGCTGCTGCGTCAGACCAAGCAGGCGGCCAAGATCCGCATCCGCCTGAACAACGCGGTGCGCCTCGATGAGCTGGTCTGCGACGGCATCATGGTCGCCACGCCGGCCGGCTCCACGGCCTACAACCTGTCCGCGCACGGGCCGATCCTGCCGCTCGACAGCTCGGTGCTGGCGCTGACCCCGATCAGCCCGTTCCGCCCCAGGCGCTGGCGTGGCGCCATCCTGCGCTCCGATGCGGAGGTCAGCTTCGAGATCCTCGATCACTACAAGCGGCCGGTGAGCGCGACCGCCGATTCCACCGAGATCCGCGATGTGGTCGAGGTGCGCGTGCGGCAGAGCCCCGAGCGCACCGTGCGCCTGCTGTTCGACCCCGAGCACAACCTCGAAGAGCGCATCCTCGCCGAGCAGTTCGAAGCCTGAGGCGCAGCGTCGAGTTCGGCGCCCGGCCTGTACGCGGCGCCGCCAGTGGCGCAGCCCACGCGGCGCGCCGGGCGATGATGCGGCGCGCGATGCGCGGCGCGTGCTCATCGTTCACTCTCGGCCGTCGCGGCACTGTGTCGCGGTGATCTCCGCAGGGGGCGGAAACCATGGGCAACAACCTGATCTTCAGCGCCGGACTGCCGATCGCGCTCGCGATCGTGATGATCGGCCTGGGCCTGCATCTCGGCGTCGCCGACTTCAAGCGCGTGGCGACCGCGCCGCGTGCCGTGGTGGTGGCGCTGGCCGTGCAGACCGGCGTGTTGCCGGCGGTGGCTTTCGGTCTCGTCTTCGCCTTTGCTCTACCGCCTGAACTTGGATTGGGCCTGGTGCTGCTGGCTGCTTCGCCCGGCGGCGTCACCGCCAACCTGTTTTCGCATCTGGCGCGCGGGGATGTGGCGCTGAACATCACGCTCACCGCCATCAACAGCGCGCTGTGCCTCATCACTCTGCCGCTATGGACCGCGCTGGGTCTCGCCTGGCTGATTGGCAGCGAGCAGGCGGTGCCGCCGCCGACGCAGAAGATCATCGAGGTCGGCCTGCTGGTGCTGCTGCCGGTGCTGATCGGCATGGGCCTGCGCGCCTGGAAGCCGGCGCTGGCGGAGCGCCTGGACAAGCCCGTGCGCATCCTTTCGACCCTGATCCTGGTGCTGCTGATCGCGGCCGCCGTGGTGATCGAGCGCAAGACGCTCGCCACCCACGCGCTGGCGCTCGGCGGCGTGGTGCTGCTGTTCAATCTGGCCAGCCTGCTCTCGGGCTACTGGGCCGGTCGCCTCGCGCGGCTCGGCGTGCCGCAGGCCACCGCGATCGCTTTCGAAATCGGCATCCACAACGGCACCCTGGCGATTTTCGTGGCCCTCAGCGTGCTGCAGATGCCCGCAGCCTCGGTCGCGCCGGCGCTGTATTCGCTGGTGATGTACGTCACCGGCGGCGTGTTCGCCTGGTGGATCCTCCGCCGGCAGCGACAGACGGGCGCGCCGAAGTAGGCAGGGTCGCAGCCTGACACGTCGCAGCGCGCGGGCGTGTGGCTGTGCCGAAGGCTTGAATACGTATGTCGTGTGCCCCGCAGCCCGGCGTTTGCGCATAGCTTCGCAGCCACCCCCGCTGCCCGGATCCGGCCCATGCGCGCGCTTGTCTCGACGCTACACCGCTGCCTGTCCACGCCTCTCATACTCGCGCTGGTCGCGCTCGCCGTGAGCGCCTCTGTGGCGCCCGCTGCGGCCGAATCCACGGCCAAGGGCGACGACGCCCGGCTCGACCCGGTCAACACCGTCGAGGTCCGCTCGCCGGATGGCCGCACCCGCTTCGTGCTGAGCACCGCCGAGGGCAGGCTGCGCTACAGCGTGCACCGCGGGGCGATGACGGTGATCGAACCCTCTGCGCTCGGCTTCGTGTTCCGCGAGACCGCCGACTTCGGCGCGGGCTTCCGCATCCTTGGCAGCGAGCAGGCCGAGCACGACAGCCGCTGGGAGCAGCCCTGGGGCGAGCGCCGCGTCGTGCGCGACCACCACCGCGCGCTGCGCGTCGAGCTGGAGCGCAGCGCGCCTCCGCACCATCGCCTCGACATCGAGGTGCGCGTGTTCAATGACGGTCTGGGCTTCCGCTACCGCGTGCCCGCGCAGCACGGCCTGGCCGAGCTGCATCTGCTCGATGAACTCACCGAGTTCCGCCTTCCCAAGCCGGAAACCCTCGACACCTGGTGGATCCCCGGCCGCAGCTGGAACCGCTACGAATACCTCTACCGCAGCACCAAGCTGCCGGAGATGGATCGCGCGCACACGCCGATGACCCTGCGCACGCCCGCCGGCCTGCACATCGCCATCCACGAGGCCGCGCTGATCGACTACGCCGCGATGGTGCTCGACCAGCAGCGCGACGGCGTGCTGAAGGCCGACCTCACGCCCTGGCACGACGGCGTGCGCGTGCGCACCCGCGCCGGCTTCGTCACGCCCTGGCGCACCCTGCATATCGCCGACAGCGCCAGCGGCCTGATCGACTCCGATCTCATCCTCAACTTGAACGCGCCGAACGCACTGGGCGACGTGAGCTGGGTCGAGCCGGGCAAGTACGTCGGCATCTGGTGGGGCATGCATCTGGGCGTGGAAACCTGGGCCAGCGGGCCCAAGCACGGCGCGACCACAGCGAACGCGAAGCGCTACATCGACTTCGCTGCCGACAACGGGTTCAGCGGCGTGCTGGTGGAAGGCTGGAACCTCGGCTGGGACGGCGACTGGTTCCACAACGGCGAGATCTTCAACTTCACCACCGCCTACCCGGACTTCGACATCGACGCCGTGGCCGCGTATGCGCGCGAGCGCGGCGTGCGCCTGGTCGGCCACCACGAGACCTCGGGCCACGTCAGCAACTACGCCACGCAGATGGATGCCGCCTTCGACCTCTACGAGCGCCTCGGCGTGCGCCAGGTCAAGACCGGCTACGTCGCCGATGGCGGCGGCATCAAACGCATCGACGAGCACGGCGTGCTGCGGCGCGAGTGGCACGACGGCCAGTTCATGGTCAACGAGCACCAGCGCACCCTGATCGAAGCCAGCGAACGCCGCATCAGCATCAACACCCACGAACCGATCAAGGACACCGGCCTGCGCCGCACCTACCCGAACTGGATCACCCGCGAAGGCGCGCGCGGGCAGGAGTACAACGCCTGGGGCAACCCGCCCAACCCGCCCGAGCACGTCGCCCTGCTGCCGTTCACGCGCATGCTCTCCGGCCCGATGGACTACACGCCCGGCATCTTCAACCTGGCCTACGAAGGCCTCGATGCGGTGAACCGCGTGCAGCACACACTGGCCAAGGAGCTGAGCCTCTACGTGGTGCTGTACAGCCCCATCCAGATGGTGGCCGACCTGCCGGAGCACTACGCCGCGCACCCGCAGGCCTTCCAGTTCATTCGCGACGTGCCCACCGACTGGGAAGACAGCCGCGCGCTGGCCGGCGAAGTCGGCGACTACATCGCCATCGCCCGCCAGCAGCGCGGCAGCCGCGACTGGTACCTGGGCGCGCTCACCGACGAACACCCACGCACGCTGACCCTGCCGCTGGACTTTCTGGAGGCAGACGAACGCTACTGCGCCCATCTGTATCTGGACGGCGAGGGCGCGAACTGGCGCAGCAATCCGTATGCGATGCGCACCGAGAAGCGCTGGGTGGAGGCGCCTGAGAACTGAGTGCAATGCGTACCTACTCCCGCGGACTCCACGGTTCATCCCGCCCCTCTTCTTCGGCGCTTGCCGCGAACAATCGCGTCAGCGAGTGGAAAAGATGTTGTAGCCTCGTCAAGCCGACATTGTGGGGGATGCAGGTATGCACGGCACGCCAATAACCTTCGTGTCGCCCTTCGAAGGGGCGAAGTTTCGATATGCCGAAGGCTTCGCATACGCAGTTCCCGAGCACCTTGCTCCCGTTCTTGGGCTCAAGTGGTTGGATCGAAGACGGGCCGGCGCGACGGTCAAAGTGCTGGTTGATACGGGCCAGCCGGAAGTCACGGATGGGTGCATCTTCTACGATCACGCAGCTGGCTATGAGCTTCACTGGGGTGAGGCACTGAAGAGTCTGCGGACCATCCTGCAGGTGAGCAGTGGCAGCCCAAGTTCTGGTGCATACGGAGGCGGTACGGTCGTATTTCGTGTAATGGACATCGTCACTGGCCAAGTACGGCAGCGACTCGAGGCACCGCGCGAGCTTACGCAAGTGCAGTTTCGCGAGGTCCTCAAGCTGGGACTCAGCGCGATGGGCTCGATTGAGTTGAGCGAGGCAGCGTCATGAACTACAACTCAGCTGCGAACGCGAAGCGGAACATCACCGAGGCAATTGGTCTGATGCGCGGCGTAATGGCTGACGGCAACGTCAACAAGGCTGAAGCCGAGTTCATGCTGGGTTGGATTCTTTCGCAGGACAAGCTGAGCAGCGACCCGATTCTCCGCCCTTTGCTCACGCTTTTGCATCGTGCGTGTGAGTCCGATGGTGCGTTCTCCGACAACGAAGGCGCGCTCCTTGGCGAACTGCTCTCCTTGGTTGGAGGGACCGAGCTGGTCCCGGCAGGTACGACCTCTCTTTCCTCTACCCACTTCTTTACTTCGCCACCTCCAACGGTTCGGCACAAGGCAACGTTCGTGCTTACGGGAACGTTCCGCCTTGGGCCTCGCTCGAAGGTCGAAATGACCATTTCTGCCTTGGGTGGCCTCGTCGCGAGCAACATCACGCAGAGCACTGACTTCCTGATCGTCGGTGAGAAGGCTTCCCCGGATTGGGCGAATCCTTCCTTCGGTCGGAAGATAGAAGCGGCTCATGCGTTGGTCGGCCTGGGATTTCCGATCGCAATCATCAGCGAGACTCATTGGGTGCGCGGCTTGCCCGCTGATCGCGGCACTCGGTAGAACTCCTGCTGTCTCCATTCGATGGACTCGGTCGGCGCGTCGTACTGAACAGCCTCTGGCACCTCGATCTCCGACCCGCTTGCTCCGAACACCCCCTCCCGCGCCGGCGTCAACTGCATTCGCATCGCACCCAGCCAAGCTTCAAGCCCGTCCGGACCCAGCTGCACGCGCATCCGCCCCAGACGTTCGCTCTCGAACTCGCCCACGTAGGCCTGCAGTTCCTCGCGCGTTGGCTTCCACGCCCAGCCACCCCAGCTCGGATCGGCGCGGGCGCTCGCCACGGCTTCGCGTCGCGATTCAACGAGCCGGGCCAGTCGGCCGGGATAAGCGTCCACCGCCTGCCGCAGTCGCGCGAGTTCAGAGTCATCGCCGTGGGCCAGGCCGATGAAGGCCTTCATCAGCTCCAGCGCAAAGCCTTCGATGGCGCTATCGCTGTTGACCGCGAAGGACAGGCCGGCGCCGAGATCGGGCAACAGCAGGCTGACGCTGACTGCGCCGCGGTAGCTGCCCGGGTGCATCAGCACGCGGTGGCCGCGGTAGCCGCAGGCGTACCAGCCCAGGCTGTAGCCGTCGCAGACGAACTCGCTGTCCGCGAGGTTCGCCTCCACCACGGGCCGCTGCGCGCGCTCGAAGCTCGCGCGTGAGGGCCGTCCGCTGGGTGAGCGCAGGCGCAGGTTCGCGCGCAGCCAGCGCGCCATGTCAGCCGAGGAGGCATACAGCCCCCCGGCGGCGTGCATCAGCGCATCGGCTTTGGGCGGCGTGCTCAGCCAGCGCTCGCCGTCCCACTGGTGGTTCCAGGCGAGAACCTTCGCGGGCACTTCGGAGCTGCGCGCATGCACATAGCGCAGCTGCAGCGGCTGCAGCACGTGCTTCCTCAAGTGCGTCTGCCAAGGTGTGCCGGTGCGCGCTTCCAGCGCGGCGCCGTAGACCAGGTAGCCGAGGTTGGCGTAGCGGAAGCCCGGCTCCCGCGCCTGCGTGTGGTCCGCCAGCAGGGCGGGGTAGTCGGCGGCCGGGACCTCGCGCACGTAGGCGGTCAACAGGTTCAGCGTGTCGGTGCGCAGCGGCGCCTGGTGCGAGAGCAGATCGGTGAGCGTGATGCGCGCGGGCTCGGCGGGCGAGGGCAGGCGCAGATCGGGCCAGACCTCGGCCAGCGTGGTCGACAGCGGCAGCACGCCCTGTGCATCCAGCTCCACCGCCAGCAGGCCGACGAAGGACTTGGTCTGCGAGGCGATGTAGAAGCGCGCGTTGGCATCGGCCGCGTCGCCGTGTCCCGCGCGCAGCGCCCCTTGCGCCAGCAGCAGCGGCGTTTCTTCGCCGCTCACCACGACGGCCGATGCGGCGGGAAAGGCGCCGGGCATGCGCTGCACTTCACGCACTGCGTCGCTGATGGCTGCGGCGGCGGCTTCGATGCCTGCGTTCTGCGGAGCCTCCGGCTCAGCACGTGTCGACTGCGCGGATAGCGCGAGTACGAGGACGAGCAGCGCACAGAGTGCAGCCAGGGCGGGGTGTCTGTGTGAGGTGGGCATCGTCGCCATCCGCGGAGGCCAGGGTGGGAGGCGCGTCGGGGACGCGCCGCTTCAACCTGGATGGAGACGGTCAGTGCCCGCCTGGTTGCAGGCGAGGGAGGTGAGAACGCAGCTTTGGACTCGCCCGGCGCCATCGCGTGTTGCCGTTATGCCCGCTTCAGTTCGTCGCCACAGATCGGGTCTTGCGTGGCTTCGTGGTTCCTGCGAGCTTCAGCGTCGACAGTCGCACGACTACCATTGGCTTGAGCTCCGAACGTATGGACCCGAATCCCTACACGCCGCCGCAGGCGCCGCTTGCTGACCACTCGACGCGATCGCCGCTGGCCGCGGTGGTGGTGGGAGCTGCGGTTGGCTACGGGTTCGCTTACGTGGCGCTGGTGCTCATCAGCTTCGGGTACTTCTGGATGCTCACGCTGCAGGGGGTGCCGCAGGAGGAGCTCTACTACCGTGCGCTGGGTTCGACAGCGTTCCTGCTGTTTGGCCACGTCGCGGTGTGCCCCTGCATGATGGCGGGGGGCTACTGGAGCGCGCGCTTGAGCCCTGGAGGCGCGGTCGGGGCCGCACTGTCGTCGGCCGCGCTGGTGGCGGCGCTTGCTCTGTTGGATATGTTTGCGCCTTTCGTTCTGCCGATCCCGTCGTGGTCGCGGGGTCTGTCCCTTCTGCTGCCGTTTCCAGCTTTCTGGCTGGGAGCTCTGCTATGGCGCCGACACCGCCATGCGTGGGCGTCGAGCAGGGCAGAGGCATGAAGATGGGCGGGTGACGGCAGCGGGGGCATGCGTCATGCACTGCCGGCGGCGTGGTCCCCTGGCGTCACGACACTGCGCTTCTCCGGCGGCGGCCAGGCCTCAAGTGTCACTCGACTTTCCTCACGCGAAGAACTGAGCACCTCTGTCATGAGCCATCCCTTCCTGCTGCCCATGGCCGCGCACGTCGCGCTCGCCGCCCTGCTGTACGCGGCGCTGACGGTCGCGCGCGCGCCGAAGGTCTGGGGCATCGGCCGTCGCGCGGATGGGGCGAATCCGTTTGCTGCGATCGAGCCGCGATTGAGCGCGAACTTGTCGAACCAGTTCGAGTGGCCGCTGTTCTTCCACGTCGCCTGTCTGCTGATGCCGAGCGCATCGGACACCGCGCTCGTGCTCGCCTGGGCCTTCATCGCTGGCCGCGTGCTGCACAGCGCCGTGCAGGTGTTTACCGCCAACGTTCGCCTCCGCGGGCTGGTGTTCATGCTGAACTTCGTGGCGGTGCTGGGGCTGTGGGCGCTGCTGGTGGCAGCGGCGTTGCGCTGAGTTCTGCCCCTTTCAGGCGGCATCCCCGCTGCGCCGAGAGACCACCATGGCGAACACCCTGCAGTGCGGCACCCACGGCGAGCGCGAGGCGCGCTTCGTCTGCGATCACCTGTTCCAGAACCTCCGTGCGGCGAGCCCACAGCGCCTGATCTACTACGCGCCGGAACACGCACCGCACGAGCCGACGCCAGCGATCTGGTGCGAAGGCTGCGAGGCGGTCATCCAAGCCGAGGGCGAGATCAACGCTGCAGCGCTGGCCGTGGCGAACTTCCATGGGATCTGCGATTTCTGCTTCCAGCGCTACCTGGACGCAGGTGAGCCCGCGACCGTCGAGGCCTGAGACCTCAGCTGCAGCGGTGTTCGCGTCGCGACAGATCGACCTGCGGTCATCCATGGGCTGGCGGTCGATCGGCGCTTTCCGGGCGACTTCACCAAGGCCCTGGCCGTGATCCCCCAAAGGCCCTTGCGTCCGAGCAGAACTGAGCCCTCGGGCGCGCTGCGCAGCGTGGCATGGGTGGCCGGGCTGCGCTCGCGCGCGGACTGTTCCGGAGGCTCACTTGTTTCCGTCGCGTTCGCATGGGAATCTCTGGCCCGGCCGTGTTCCCAGCGATCGGGCAGCGCGGCCGCTTCCTGTAATCACCAAGGATTGACACCCATGAAGACCTCGATTCTCGCCGCCATTCTCTCGATCTGCTTCTCCACTGCCGCGTTCTCCGCTCAGCCTGCGGCGGAGAGTGCACCGGGCTTCCAGTTCGCCACCGCGTCTGAGCTGAAATCCAACAGCCTGGTCGCCGTGGAAGCCCAAACCACCGGCGTGGAGGTGTGCTGGGCGACGTACACCGCGTGCATGCTGTCCTGCGGCTACTACGATCCGGCGCAGTTCCCGGTGGACGCCTGTTCCGAAGCCTGCTTCAACGAGTATCTGAGCTGCGCAGGCTTTTGAATGCGGCGGGGGCGGCCCTGATCGTTCAGGGCCGCCCTGACTCGCTGGAAGACGGGCGCCCGCGTGAGGCGTCTGCCTGCGACGCTGCCACCGCACCGCCACTCAGGAATCGCAGCTCGGCGCTGTCTTCAAGCGTGCGGTCTCCCTCGCGCAGCAGCGCTACCACGCGCTCGGCCATCACGCCGGCTTCGGCCTGATACAGCCCCCAGCCGTTGCGGCCCTCGCGCTTGACCCGGTACAGCGCCCGGTCGGCCAGATCCAGCAGATGCTCCCACTGCAGGGTCTGGTCGGCGCTTGGCAGCAGGGGATAGGGGCACAGGCCGATCGAGCAGGTCAGCCGCAGGGGTTCGGCGGCGCCGATGTCGAAGGGAAAGGCCGCGACTGCCGAGCGCAGGCGTTCGCCCAGCACCGGAAGAAAGGCCAAAGGCATGGGGCGGAACACCAGGACGAACTCCTCGCCGCCCCAGCGCGCCACGTAGTCGCCGGTGCGGACCTGGCCCAGCAATACGTCGGCGAACTGCTGCAGCACGCGGTCGCCCACCGCATGCCCGTAGGTGTCGTTGATCTGCTTGAAGTGATCGATATCGGCCAGCGCGAAGACCAGCGCTCGCGGCTGGGGTGCGGGGCCGGCGAGCTCACGCGCATAGAAGGCGATGTCCTTCGGGATCTGTGCGCCCAGGTAGCGTCGGTTGCGCAATCCTGTCAGCGGATCGGTCTGCGTGGCCTCGTGCAGACGCTGGTTGGCGCTGGCCAGATCCAGGGTGCGCTGCTGGACCAGCGCTTCCAGCTGCCGCGCGCGCTGATGGTAGCGATGCTGCTGCAGCCGATAGCCGGCGAAGCCGAGCAGAGCGATCCCGATCACGATCAGGGCGATGAACGCGCGGGTCTCGCTGAAGCTGGGTTCGATGCGGAATTCGAGCATCGCCGCCGGGCTCCAGTGGCCGCTGGACGTCGAAGCCTGCACCTCGAAGCGGTAGTCGCCTCCCGGCAGATTGGTGTAGCTGGTGACGCGCTGGCCGGCCTCGTCGGTTTCGCGCCAGTCTTCGCTGTAGCCGAGCAGGCGGTAGCGGAAGCCGATGCTGCGCGGCTCGTAGAAGCTGATGGCGGTGTACTCGAAGGCCACATCACGCACCTCCGCGGACAGATTCAGCGACTGCGTGGCGCTGACTGATTGCCAGTCGCTGTCGATGCGGATGCGTTCGATCAGGGTCGTGGGTGGGGCGTCGGGCAGTCGGGCGTCCTGGGTGTCCAGTACGACCAGGCCATCGCGGCTGGGCGCCCACAGTTCGCGGCCGCGCTGAAGGCCTTTGCTGTTGCCGGCGCCGTTGCAGCAATAGCCTTTCTGGCCACCGCGACGGTCGCCGCGTTCGTTCAGCAGCATTTCGCCGCGGACGCGGTCGCTGCGGCCGCTGGCCAGCGCCTGCAGGTCGCTGAGCGGCACCCGGCCGATGCCGCGGATGCCGGCGACCCACAGGTAGGTCGCGTCGTGAGCGAGAAAGAACGGCGTGTTGCTGGGCATGCCCTGCGCTTTGCCCAGCAGGTGCCAGCGGCCACCGCTGAACAGGTAGATCCGCTCTGCCAGTGAACCGGCCACCAGGTCGCCGTTGGCCAGCTCGTGGAGCACGGTGACGTCGAGCCCGGCCGGCATGCCGAGGTCGGGGGCAAACGGATGGGCGCGATCTTCGCGAATCTCGAAGATGCCGGACTGGGTGCTGACCAGCAGGCGGCCGTCCCGGGCCGGCAACACGAAGCGTACGCGCGGATCGCTCAAGCCTTCCGCTTCGCCAAGCCGTCGAACTTGCTGGCCGTCATCGTGGAACAGGCCGCCGTTGGTGGCCAGCCACAGTCGCCCCTGCGCATCGCGAACGATGCCGTTGATCTGCAGCGCGGCCAGCGCCTCGAACCGACTCGGCGTGTTGATCACCCCGTCTTCGAGCACGGCAAGCCCGAAGCGCGTGCCGATCCAGACCCGCGCCTCTTCGGCGCGCAGCGAATAGGCGCTCGGGTGGGGCAGGGCGGTGCCCTCTACGACCTGTTCGAAGCGGCCGTTCTCGAAGCGTGCGAGGCCGGAGTCGCTGCCGACCCAGAGCGCGCCATCGGGCGCTTCGGCGATCGACCACAGCAGCGGTGTCTGCAGGCCCTGGCGCTCGCTGTAGCGACGCGTCCAGCCGTTGCGCAGGCGGGTGACCCCGCTCCAGTGGCTGCCCAGCCAGAGATTGGCCTCGCGATCCTCGAACAGCGAGCGGATCGACAGCCCCGCGCCCTCGCGCACCACGCGCTCGAAGCTGCCGTCGGCGCGCAGGCGGGTGAGATGGGCCAGCTCGGCAATCCAGTGATTGCCATCGCGATCCAGCAGCATGGCCTCGATCGGCGTGTGGGACAGGCCGACCGCGCCGGTGTGGCGCTGCCATCGGTCGTCTCTCAGCACCATCAGGCCGTCGCTGGTGCCCGCCCAGAGTTGGCCGTTGGCACGCAGCAGCGCACGCGTGGCGGCGGTGCGGGCGTCGTCGGGGAATGCAAGAAAGCGCAGGTCGCCGGTGGCCGCACGCAGGTGCACGCCGCCGACGCTGCCGATCCAGAGATCCGGGCCTTCCGGTAGCAGCGCGCGCGCCGGCAGCTGCAGCTGCGCCAGCGGCTCCAGAGCATCGTCGCGGATCACGTACACCGCGTTGCCGGCAGCGGCCAGCACCTCGCCCTGGGCGGTACGTGCGAGCGCATGGACGTTGAGCCCCGCCGCGGGATCGTCGGCGAGTGGCACCGGGAAGAAACGGCCCTCACGCCAACCGGCCAATCCCTTGTAGGTGCCGATCCACACCGTGCCCTGCGCATCGGCAAGCAGGGCGTTGATGTAGGTTCCCGGCAGGGCGGGCGCCGTCTCCGGCGTGAAGGCGGTGAAGCGGCGTCCATCGAAGCGCGCGACGCCCGCCTGCGTACCCACCCAGAGGTAGCCCTGGGCGTCCTGGGTCAAGGCCAGCGCGCTGATCTGCGGCAGCCCTTCCTCGATGCTCCAGGTGTTGCTGACGAAGTTGTGGAACTCCTTGGCGCTGTCCAGCGCCAGGGCCCCGGGCCCCAGCAGCGGGCCGATCAAGAGCAGGGCCGCTGCCCACAGCCAGGCGAACGCGGCGCGGCGCTTCATGGGCCACGGCTCCCACCACGATCGACTCCGGCGGTTCTCGGGCGGCCCGATGTCTGATGGCTGGTCGAGGTCGATCAAGGTCGGGAGTCTGGCAGCGTTGCGAGCACGCATGCAGGTCATGTGCCTGTCGCAGGCGCCGGACCTTCTTGGCTGACTGACTGCCGGAAGAACGGAGTTGAGCGGCGGCCGCAGCATCCGTCGCCGTGGCCATTCGGCGCGCTCGCTGCGGCCGTTCCGCGTGCGGGGTCGGCCTCGCGATGCCCTGCTTCGCCCGGTCGCGAGCGCCTAGCGCCAGCGTCTACGAGGCGGCCCAGCCGCCCAGCCGCCCAGCCGCCCAGCCGCGCCGTCGCCCGCTGCGCGGCGACGCCTTCGCTTCGCTCGGTCACGCTGGATCAAGCACGTGCGTGTTCGATCCGCGGGCCCCCCCGTGGCGCGCCGGTAGCTCCGATCCGTCAGAGCTTCCTCGATGCAGAACTCGCTGGCCTTGCGGGGGATTCCGAAAGGCTGAGCTGCCGCAGGCCGTGGCGAACGGTCCGGTCAGCGACGGCGACTCCGCGCTGCCGCGCGCGCGGGGTTGCCGTGGCTGCGCTGTCAGGGGGTCTTGACGACGGTGCCCGACTTCATCACGAACTTCACGTCGCGCATCGTGCTGATGCTCTCGATGGGGTTGCCCGCCACGGCCACCACGTCGGCGAACTTGCCGACCTCGAGGCTGCCCAGGCTTTCCCATTCGCCGAGCAGTTCGGCCGCATTCTTCGTTGCGCTCTGCAGGGCGAAGTTGGCGGGCATGCCGGCCTCGACCATCAGCTCGAACTCGCGCGCGTTGTCGCCGTGCGGGAACACGCCGGCATCGGTGCCGAAGGCGATCTTGACGCCAGCGGCATGGGCGCGGCCCGCGGTGCCCTGGATCAGCGCGCCGATGCGCTGTGCTTTCGGGCGGACGATCTCCGGGTAGTAGCCGGCTTCGCGGGCCTTCTCGCTGACGAACACGCCGGCCGAGATCGTTGGCACATACCAGGTGCCCTTTTCGCGCATCAGCTTGAAGATCTCTTCGTCCATGTAGGTGCCGTGCTCGATCGAATCGACCCCGGCCGCCACGGCGCGGCGCATGCCTTCTTTGCCGTGCGCGTGGGCGGCGACGCGGAAGCCGTAGTCGCGCGCGGTCTCGACGATGGCGCGGATCTCGTCCTCCATGAACTGCGGGTTGTCGGCGCTCTTGGCGAAGCTCAGCACCCCGCCCGTGGCGGTGAGCTTGATCACGTCGGAGCCTTCCTTGTAGCGCTGGCGCACCGCGCGGCGGGATTCGTAGGGGCCTGCGACCACGCCTTCCTCTGGGCCTGGCCAGCCCAGCGACTCGGAGAGCTCGCGGTTGATGCCGTTGCGCGGGTCGGCGTGGCCGCCGGTGGTGGCGATGCTCTTGCCGGCGGCGAAAATGCGCGGGCCAAGAATGCGGCCTTCGTTGATGGCGTTGCGCAGGGCGATCGTCTGCAGGCCGCCCAGATCGCGCACCGTGGTGAAACCGGCCTTGAGCGTGGTTTCGGCATAGCCCACCGAGCGCAGGGCGTAGTCCTCGGGGTTCAGGCGGAAGCCTTCGGAATAGGCCGCCGGGCTGGTCTGCGAGCCCAGGTGCACATGCATGTCGATCAGGCCGGGCAGGCAGGTGTGGGCGGACAGATCGATGGCGGTGGCGTCAGCGCCGAGGCTGGCGGCGTCGATCTTGCCGGCGCGAACCTCGGTGATGCGGCCGTCGTTGACCACCAGGCTGTGCTCGCCCAGCAGTCGCGCGGAGTTCGCATCGAAGACCTGCCCACAGTGCAGCACCTGCGGTGCAGCCTGGGCGGCGAGCGCAGCAGTGAGCGAAACGGTGAGCAGCCCGAGCTGGGCGCGGCGGTGGCGTGCGTGCATGGTGTTCCCCTTGAGTGATGACGCGAGCGCGCCGCAGGCCGGCGCGCATCCCCGCAGCCGATGGTAGGCGAGGGCAGGGCAGGTCGTGCCTGTCGGAAGTCGGGGGTACCGCCTGGGCAAGCCATCGATCTGGGGGCATCGCTTGGGCGAAGGTCCGCGTCACTTGCAGGCAGGCTCCCAGGTGGCGCGGTGGCAGTCCGTGGCCACGTCCGATGTGCGGCTTCGTGTCTGCTGCTCTTCGCCTGCAGGAGAAGCCCCACGCCTTGGCTGTCTGGCAAGCCCGAACCTGCCGGCGGTACACGAATCCCGAATCCCGAATCCCCAATCCCCAATCCCCAATCCCCAATCCCCAATCCCCAATCCCCAATCCCCAATCCCCGCTGTTCCGCTCCACAGCACGTTGATGCCTGCGAAGGGCGCGGGCGGCTACAATTCGCGGCTTCCAACCACCGATCGGCCGCCCCCATGCCCCTGAACGCCTCCGACCTGTTCGATGTCCGCTCGCTGCTCACCGACGAAGAGCGCGCCGTGCAGGACACCGTGGCCCGCTTCACCGACGAGCGCGTGCTGCCGATCATTGGCGATTGTTTCGATCAGGGGCGCTTTCCGAAGGAGCTGGTGCCGGAGATCGCGAGCCTGGGTCTGCTCGGCTCCTCGCTGCCCGAAGAGTACGGCTGCGCGGGCTTGAACGCGGTCAGCTACGGCCTGATCTGCCAGGAACTCGAGCGCGGCGATTCCGGCCTGCGCAGCTTCGTGTCGGTGCAGAGTTCGCTGTGCATGTATCCGATCTACGCCTACGGCACCGAAGAGCAGCGCCGCCAGTACCTGCCCGGCATGGCGCGCGGCGAGATCATCGGCTGCTTCGGCCTGACCGAGCCGCACGGCGGTTCGGACCCGGCCAACATGAAGACCCACGCCAAGCGCGACGGCGATGACTGGGTCATCAATGGCGCGAAGATGTGGATCACCAACGGCAACCTTGCCCAGATCGCGATCGTCTGGGCGATGACCGAAGACGGCATCCAGGGCTTCATTGTGCCGACCGACAGCAAGGGCTTCGCGGCCCAGGAGATCCACCGCAAGATGAGCCTGCGCGCCTCGGTCACCAGCGCGCTGTTCTTCGACAACGTCCGCGTCAACGATCGCCAGCGCCTGCCCAACGTCAAGGGCTTGAAGGGCCCGCTCGGCTGCCTGACCCAGGCGCGCTACGGCATCACCTGGGGCCCGATCGGTGCGGCGATCGCCTGCTTTACCGAGGCCAACGAGTACGCCAAGCAGCGCATCCTGTTCAACCGCCCGATCGCGGCCACCCAGGCGGTGCAGATCAAGCTGGCTGAGATGGCCCGTCGCATCACCCTGGCGCAGCTGCTGGTGCTGCAGCTCGGTCGCCTGAAGGACGCCGGCCAGATGCAGCCGACCCAGGTCAGCCTGGCCAAGTGGAACAACTGCCGCATCGCGCTGGACATCGCCCGCGAGGCGCGCGACATCCTCGGGGGCTCAGGCATCACCACGGAGTACTGTCCGATCCGCCACGCGCTGAACCTGGAATCGGTGATCACCTACGAAGGCACCGAGACCGTCCACCAGCTGGTGGTGGGACGCGAGGTGACCGGGATCAATGCGTTCTGAACCCGCGCAGGTCGGTCGGCGCCTGCCGGCGCTGGCCGCGACGGTGGCGAAGCGATGGATTGCTCGCCTCGGCGTACGGCCCGCCGTACTTGCGCTTTGCGCGGGCGTGCTGTGGTCTCCCCTGGCACTGCAGGCCCAGTCACAGCGTCCGCCGCAGTGGCCCGATGGCGACCCGGCGCTGGTCCTGGATGGCCCGGCCACACGGGCCGATGCGGCTGGGCAGCGTGGTCTCGCGCCGGCGCTTCGAGCGTCTCGTGGTCCCAGCCGTGGTGCAGCTGCCGGACTTGAGCAGGGCGCCCTTGAGCGCTTGAGTATTGAGGCGCGGCCCGGTGTGAACCTGGGCTTCTACGACCTCGGGCCGAACTGCGACCGCGAGCCCTTCGGCGTGCTCGCCAACCTGCACAAGCCCGGCGTGCGCCAGCGCGTCACCGAGATCCTGGTTGAGATGCGCGCGCGCGGCAGCGAGGCGATCGCGGTCGGCATCTACCACTTCCGAGCGCCTGGGCCGGCCGATTCTGACGGCGTGTGGGCGGGTACGCCCATCCTCGATTCCACCGGCGGCAACCTGCATCCGCGGATGCGCCAGAACCTCGCCGATCTGTTGGCTGACATTCGAGCGGCGGGTTTTTCGCAGCTGCTGGTGCGCTACCACCCGCAGGGCGGCAACGACGTCGCCCAGTGGAGCCGCTACGACGAGGGCGTTTTCGAAGAAAACTGGAACCTCATCGTCAACCTGATGCCGATCATCCAGCGCTCCGGCCTCGACTACCGCGTCGACCTGATGACCGAGGGCATGCCGCGCGCGCGCTTCGTCAACGTGCTTGGGCAGACCCTGTTCTTTCCGAACGAGCCCGACAACGAGCCCTGGAGCCGCTACGCGAACAGGCTCTGGCAGAACTACGTCAGCCGCTTCGATCCGCAGCGCAGCGTGGGCTTCTCGTCGATCTCGGACCCCGACCCGGACCGGCTGCGCGCGCGTCTGGAGCACACCAGCTACGTCTATCGTCTGGCCGGCGGCGAACGCGTCTACCCGGGCGCGTTCGCGTTCTCGATCTATCGCTGGCCCGGCGCCGATGAGGGCGATCTCTACGCGCGCATCGTCGATCGCCTGCGGCGGATCGGCCTCGGCGAGGTGCCGCTCATTGTTGCCGAGTCCTACTACAACGACCGCGAAGGCATGGCCCGGCTGGCGGCGGTTGCGCGCGAACAGCAGGCGCCGCCGCTGTACGTGCTGCACTGGCCGGTCGATCGCAGCAACACGGCCTGCTCCTCGCACGTCAACGTGGCCTTTCCGGTCGAGATCGATCAGGCCCTGCGCTTCGGGTTCTGAACCGGTGCGCCCGAGTCGGCGCCACGCGAGACTTTTTCACGCAAGTCCAACGCGGTAACGTGTCGCGTCACAGCGCCGCAGTGTTTCGCGTCTGCGGCCGTGCCGCCGAAGGTCGTGGGGACCCTCGGCCCCATCCATGCCCACCTCGGGCCGCAGCTGGAGCAGCCATGTTCGGTCGCCTGATGAATGTCGTGCGCGGTTTCTTTTCCCTGTTCATCAAGGGCATCGAGAAGCGCAACCCCGAAGCCCTGCTCGAGCTGGAGCAGGAGAATCTGCGCAAGCAGATCGGCAACTACAACCAGAGTCTGGCGGCCCACGCCGGTCTGGTCGAGCGTCTGATCTCGCAGGTGCGCAAGCTGGAGCGCGAAGAGTCCGAACTGCGCGCCAGCACCACGGCGCACCTGCGTGCCGGTAACCAGCAGGCGGCGGCGCAGTACGCCCTGCGCCTGCAGACGGTGACCCGCGAGCTGGCCGAGAACCGCAGCCAGATGTCGTCCGCGGACGAGACCTACCAGAACCTGATCAAGGCCCGCGACGTCGCCGTGCAGGCGGCGCGCGCCAAGATCGATTCGCTGAAGGGCGCGATCAACGATATGCGCATGAAGTCGGCGGTGGCCGAAATGAACGAGATGGCGGCCGGCATGATCGGCAGCATCGGTGGCTCGGGTGACACCCTGAACCGTCTGCACGAGATGGTCGAAGAAGAGCGCAATCGCGCCGCCGGCCGCGCCCGCGTGGCCAAGGATTCGCTCGACATGACCGAGGTCAACGTCAAGCAGGCCGAAATGGATGCGCTGGCGTCGCAGGCCTTGGCTGACTTTGCCGCTGCCGAAGGCATCAGCCTGCCCGGGCAGGCGGCGCCGGTCGCACAGCCGGCGACGCGCAGCATGGGGACGAGTGCGGCGCCGCAGGCGGAGGGGCAGTAAGGGCGGGGATTGGGGATTCGGGATTGGGCGCGACTGGGGCGGCGTGGTGATCGCGCTTCGTGCGGCAGTCAGCGCGCGAGTCCATAGGGTGGGTCTTGACCCACCGGAGCTGGACCCTCGCCGCGGTCACTGGCTGTCACGCTTGGGCGTGCGTGGCTCACGGGAAGCGATCGAATGCAATGCTTCGCTTCGTACAGCCCCTCTCCCCCGGCCCCTCTCCCGTGGGGAGAGGGGTGCGTCGCGCGGCCTTCAGCCAGGCGAGTCCATAGGGTGGGTCTTGACCCACCGGCGCTGGACCCTCGCCTCGGTCGCCGGCTGTCCCGCCTGAACGTGGGTGGCTCGCGGGAAGCGATCAAATGCCATCGCTCCGCCCACACGCAGCAACTACCGGAAGACCTCGACCTTGAGCACGCAGACGACCGTTCTTCCGCCCTGGGCCCAGGCCCTCAAGCTCGCCTACGAAAGCGGCGCCCACGGCCAGTTCATCCTGCACGGCAACGTAGCAGATCGCTTCGTGCTGAACGGTCGCCTGGTCGGCGTGGTCGAGTACCTCGATGCGCGCCTTCTGCAGGGTTTTCCGCTGGTGTTCGTGTTCGACCCGGGCAACGGCCTGTCGGCGCTGCGCAGCAGCGAGGGCTTCCAGGCCTGGCCGGGGGCCGCGCAGCTGTCCAGCGTAGGGCACGATCCGCGCGCAGCGGTCGAGCTGATCAGCCGCTATCTGCGCTACCGCGGCAACCTGCGCGCACTGGGACGCGGCGAGGCCGAGCCCGTGGCGGTGCTGGTACGCGGCGCCGACCAGTTTCTTCCAGCCAATCGCGCGGGGGATTTCGAGACCGCCAGTCTGGCGAGCCTCGTCCGCGACTGGGCCAGCGAATCGCCCTTCACCGAGCTGCCCTTTGTCAGCCTTCTGATCGCCGACAATCTGCACGACCTGCATCCGCTGGTGGCCAACAACCCGCGAGTCGAGCGCGTGCAGCTGCCGCTGCCGCAGAAGCCGGAGATCGAGCAGGCGCTCGCCCAGCTTCGCGTGGATCACGCCAGTGCGTTCGATGCCGCGCAGGGCAGCGAGATCGCCGACCAGCTGGCCGGTGTGTCGCTGAGCGCCCTGCAGTCGCTGGTGCGCCGGCGCGCGCATGCGGGCCAGCAGCTGGCCGAGGCCGACTGGATCAACGTGCGCAAGGGCATGATCGAGAGCGATGCCGCCGGCCTGATCGAGTTCATCCGCAGCGAGCGCACGCTCAACGACTACCACTCGCCCGAGGCGCTGAAGGCCTGGCTGCGTCAGGACATGGCGCTGTGGCGCAAGTCCGACCTGCGTGCTCTGCCGATGGGCTACATCTTCTGTGGGCCGGTCGGCACGGGCAAGACCTACCTGGTCGAGTGCCTGGCCGGCGAGGCCAGCGTGCCGGTGGTGAAGCTCAAGAACTTCCGCGACCGCTGGGTCGGCTCCAGCGAGGGCAATCTGGAGAAGATCTTCCGTCTGATCCGCGCGCTCGGCCGCTGCATCGTTTTCGTCGATGAAGCCGACCAGACGCTCGGCAAGCGCGACTCCGGCAGCGGCGACAGCGGGCTGTCGGGCCGGCTGTATTCGATGATCGCGCAGGAGATGAGCGACGGTAAGAATCGCGGCCGGGTGATGTGGATCCTCGCCAGCTCGCGGCCCGATCTCATCGAAGTGGATCTCAAGCGCCCTGGCCGCATCGACGTCAAGATCCCCCTGCTGCCGACCAGCACCGAACACGAGAGTGCAGGGCTGCTGCACGCGCTGCTGAAGCGGCTGGAGGTCAGCCCTGGCGTTGATGCGCTCGCCGCACTCGATCTGCCGCTGCTGCTGACGCCGGGTGCCGCCGAAGCGCTGGCGGTGAAGGTGTACCGGCGCGTGCGCACGCTGGAAGAGTCCACGGTCGACGCCGTGCGCGCCTGTCTGGTCGGCTATCAGCCGCCGGTGCCGCTGGATGTGCTGGAGTTCCAGATGCGCATCGCCATTCGCGAGGCCACCGACATGCAGTTCGTACCCGAGCGGCTGCGGCCCTACGGAGCCACGCCGGCATGAAGTACGTCTGGCGCGCCTTCAACGCCCGCCCGCTGGGCATGCCGATCCCGCCGAACTGGATCGGGCTGCTCGCCTTCGGCTTGCTCGGTGCGTTCCTGAGCCCGGGCTTCTGGATGCTGGGTGCGGGGCTGGAAGTCGCCTACCTGTGGGCAACCTCCAGCAGCACGCGCTTTCGCGCGACCGTTGACGCGGAGCGCCTCGCGCCGGGCCACAGCGAGCGCATCGAAGAGTCTGCGGAGGACGCGCGCTATCGCACGCTGCTCGCACAGCTGGGCGCGGCGGAAGTCGCGCAGCACCAGCAGATCGAAGCACGTGCGCGGGAGATCGTTGGCCGCCTGCGCAGCTCCAGCCTGATGGCCACGCATGCCGACAGCGTCGAGCAGCTGGTCTGGCTGCACCTGCGCCTGCTCGCCGCGCGCATGGCGATCGGCCATGTCGTGCAGACCGCACGGGCCGACAGTGCGCGTCTGCAGCAGCAGGAGGACACGCTGCGTGCGCGTCTGGAGGACGCCAGCCTCGGCGCTGACCTGCGCCGCAGCCTGGAGCAGCAGGTGTCGGTGATCGACCAGCGTCAGGCCGCGCACGCGGCTGCCGGCGAGCGCCTGGAGCACGTCGATGCCGAACTCGCGCGCATCGATCAGCAGATCGCGCTGATCCGCGAGCAGAGCCTGCTCGCCACCGATGCCGATGGCGTCGTGCATTCGCTCAATGCCTTGGCCAACTCTTTCGACGAAGCCAACCGTTGGCTGGAGCGACAGCGCGATCTCGCTGGCATCCTCGAAGGGCCGGAGCCGGTGCGTCTGCCCAAACGCGTGCTGCAGGGCCCGCCGCCCGTGCCGCAGCGCGGGCGGGCGTCGGAGCGATCGTGATGGGGCAGCGCCCTGTCCTGAACTGAACACCCACGCTGTACCGCCACCCGCACTCAAGGAGTGCCCGCATGAACCGACTGACACGCCAATCCGGCAGCGCCGCCGGCAAGTTTCTCTCCGTGCTGCTGGTGCTCGGCCTCCTCGCCCTTGGCGGCTGGCTGGTGATGCAGGACATGGGCAAGGACGCACCCCGCGAGAGCACGAGTGCCGACAGCGGCTCGCGTTCCGAGGCGGCCGAGGCTTCGAGGGCCGATCCGATCGAGCCTCTGACCGCACCGCCGGTGCTGGATCGTGCAGCGCCGTACCAGATGAAGGACGGCATCCTTGATGTCGACCTCAGCGCGTACGCGGGCTATGCCGGCCTGATCGTTGCCAACGGCGGCTTGCAGCCGAACCCGGATTCCTTCTTCGCCCGCGAATACGGCTTCCAGCTGCGCATCACCCTGAGCGAGGAAGAGAGCTGGTCCAAGCTCAACAACGGCAAGGTCGCGGCCAGCGTGACCACGGCGGATGTGCTGGCCGTGCTCGGCCGCCAGTTCGACATCGTGGTGCCGGCGCAGATGGCGTTTTCCCGCGGCGCCAACATGATCGTGGTCGACAGCGGCGTGACCGGCGTCAATGCGCTGCGCGGCAAGGTGTTGGCCGGCACGCAGTTCAACGAGAGCGAGTTCTTCCTGCGCTATCTGGCCTCGGAGTCGGGTGCGGCAGTGAACGTGCTGCGCGATCTGGATGCCGCGCCGCGCGCTGACGCCATCAACCTCGTGTTCTACGACGATGCCACCGTGGCCTGCGAAGCCTATGCCGAGCAGCTTGAGGCCCAGCGCCCGCGATTGAACGGCTGTATCGGCTGGTCGCCGAGCACGGATGCGACGATCGACGGCAGCGGCGGTCGCGCCAAGATGCTGGTGTCGAACCGCAACCTGCTGGTGATCGCCGACCTGCTGCTGGTCAACGGAGAGTTCGCGCGCGCCCATGCCGACAAGGTGCAGGCCCTGGTGCACGGCGTGCTGGAGGGCAACCGTCAGCTGCGCGATGCGCCTGAGAGCCAGCTT
This sequence comes from Lysobacterales bacterium, assembly GCA_014946745.1. Taxonomy (NCBI): domain Bacteria; kingdom Pseudomonadati; phylum Pseudomonadota; class Gammaproteobacteria; order Lysobacterales; species Lysobacterales bacterium. The sequence goes on from JADCRD010000001.1 coordinate 1,221,814, forward strand.
GGCGTGGTCGGCCGCGCCTTCGGTTGGAGCGCCGATGAAACCCGCGCCGAGCTCGCCAAGGTGCACTTCTCCAATCTGCCGGAAAACCTCGCCTTCTTCGAGGGCACCATCGATGCGGCCGGCAGCTATCAGGGCATTTTCCAGAGTGCGCTGCTGGCCTACGGCGGGATCATCCGCAACCCGGCGGACCCGGCGCGCTACATCGACTTGGCTGCGCTGCAGGCGCTCAAGGCCAAGCCCGAGTTCGCTGCGCAGACGGTGGCGATCGCGCCGATCCGCACCCAGGGCGCGGTCAACCTCGAAGGTGATGCGCTGCTGAGCCGCGATATCCGCTTCTTCTACAAGGCCAATTCCGCTGAACTCGACGCGAGCTCGAAGGAGAACCAGGAGTACCTGGAGATCATTCGCGGTTTCCTGCAGGTCAGCCCCGGCTCGATCGTGGTGCTGCGTGGCCACGTCGACAATGCTCGGGTCGGCGAGTTCGAGCAGCAGGGTGGCCAGGCCCTGGTCCGCAGCATGGCGCTGAAGGCCATGGAGCTGTCGCGCCAGCGCGCCGAGTCGGTGCGCAACGCCCTGCTCGCCAAGTATCCGAACATCGACGCCAGCCGACTGGAGCTGGTCGGCCGCGGCTGGGAAGAGCCCGCGGGCCCCGACAGCGATCTCAATCGTCGCGTCGAGGTGCAGTGGTTTACCTTGGAGTAGCCGGGATTGGGGATTCGGGATTCGCAGTGACCATGGCTTTGGAGTCTGGTCTACGCGCCCAGCGACTCGCGTCGGTTTCAGCCCTGCTGGTGGCTTGGGCGCGGCGCGGTTCCCGGTGGTTCTGGCGATGCGCACTTAGGTCAGCGTGCTCCCGTGGCGTACATGCCTGCGTGCGCGGCCAGAGGTAGCTCGCCTACACTGGCCGCTACTGCACTTGCATACCGCTGCCATGCTTGAAGCTGTCCACCCGGAAGTGACGCGCCGTGCCGATGCCCACGGCCAGGAGTTCCAGCAGGCCCGTCCCTTCCGCCACGTGCAGATCGAGGGCTTCTTCCAGCCCGAGTTTCTCGAACGCCTGCGCGCCGAGTTCCCCGACTTCGACCCGCGTTTCGCCAAGAACGAGCAGGGCGAGATCGGCAACAAGGCGGTGGTCGAGCGCATCCGCGGGATCGGGCCGGCCTATGCGGCGCTCGACGATCTGATCCAGTCGAAGCGGTTTCTCGATCTGGTCTCACAGTTGACCGGTATCCCCGACCTGCTCTACGACCCCTGGTACTTCGGCGGCGGCACGCACGAGAACCGGCATGGCCAGGACCTCGATGCGCATGTGGACTTCAACCGCCACCCGATCACCGGCTGGCATCGGCGCCTGAACCTGATCGTTTATCTCAACCCCGAGTGGGACGAGGCCTGGGGCGGATGTCTGGATCTGCATCGCGATCCGCGCGCAGCGGACGATGAGGTGGTGCGCATCGCGCCGCTCGACAACCGCTGCGTGATCTTCGAAACCAACGAGATCAGCTGGCACGGCTTCGAGCGCATTGCTCTGCCGGAGGCGCGCCGTGAGCTGTCGCGGCGTTCGATCGCCCTGTACTTCTACACGCTGGAGCGGCCTGCCGAGGAGTTGGCTGACTCGCATTCGACCATCTATGTCGACCGTCCGCTGCCGGATCGCTTCGCCGCTGGACACACGCTGAGCGAGGCCGATGCGCAGGAGCTGAGCCAGCTGATAGCGCGACGCGATCAGCACATTCAGCGCCTTTATCGCGATGTTGGCCGCATCACCACCGAGCTGGATGAAGCGCGCGCCCTGCTGGCGAGTTCGCGTCTGGGCCGTGCCATCGGCCTGGCTCGCAGGGCCTGGGTGCGCTTCAAGCGCTGACCGCGTTCTGCTGTGATCCCAGCCGCGTGGGTTCCCGCCCGGGCGCGAATGCCCCCGAGCCTGGATTCGCGGAGGCGCCTGCTACAGCTTGAAGCGGGCCACCGAATCGGCCAGCTGATTCGCCTGCTCTTCGAGCGTGCGCGCGGCAGCGGTGGCTTCTTCGACGAGCGCGGCGTTCTGCTGGGTCGCGTCGTCCATTGCAGTGACGGTGGCGCTGACCTGTTCGATGCCCGAGGTCTGCTCGGCGGACGCCGCGCTGATCTCGCCCATGATGTCGGTGACGCGCTTCACCGCCGACAGAATCTCGGCCATGGTGGCGCCGGCGGAGTCGACCAGCTGGCTGCCGGTGCCCACGCGCTGCACGGTCTCGGAGATGAGGCCCTTGATCTCGCGGGCGGCGGCCGCCGAGCGCTGCGCCAGCGTGCGCACTTCGCCTGCGACCACGGCGAATCCGCGGCCCTGTTCGCCGGCGCGCGCAGCTTCGACCGCGGCGTTCAAGGCGAGGATGTTGGTCTGGAAAGCGATGCCGTCGATGACGCCGATGATGTCCTCGATCTTGCGCGACTGCGCGTTGATTTGGCCCATGGTGTCGACCACCTGACGCACGACTTGTCCCCCGCGCTCGGCGACATCGCCGGCCCCGATCGCGAGCTGGTTCGCGCTGCGCGCGTTCTCGGCATTGCCGCGCACGGTGGAGGTGAGTTCTTCCATGCTGGCGGCGGTTTCTTCCAGCGAGGCGGCCTGTTGCTCCGTGCGCACCGACAGATCGGCGTTGCCGGCGGAGATTTCGCCCGCGGCGCGGCGGATGGTCTGGCTGGCGGCATGGATGCCGCCGATCGTTTCCGCCATCGCCTGCGCCGCGCTGTTGGCATCGCTGGCGAGGCGCGCGTAGGTGCCCTCGTACTGGCCGCGCATGCGCTCGCGCAGATCGCCGCGGGCAAGGCCTTGCATCATCCGGCCGGCATCGTCCAGCACATCGCCGAACAGCTGGACGAGCCCGTTGATGCCTTCAGCAAGCTCGAGCTGAAAACCCTGCATCTTTGAGACATCGATGCGATGGGCGGTGTCGCCATGGCGGGCCGCAGCCAGCGCCCCGTCCTGCATCTGAATGAAGTTGCGCAGGCTGTGGCGCAGGCTGTTGATGCTGTCGCGCAGCACCTGGAAGCGCCCCTCTGCGTGCATGTCGAGGCTGGCGCCCAGATCGCCAGTCGCCAGCAGCTTCGCTGCGCGGGTGGTGGCTCCGAGGACGTCGTCGAGCTGTTGGCAGGAGCTGTTGATCGAGTGTGCGATCTGCAGATAGCGGCCGCGCTTTTCGGCCGTCTCGACGCGCCCGCTGAAATCACCTTGGGCAATGCTGCCCATCACCTCGTCGACCTGGCCAAGAGACGTCTCGATGGCCACGGCGCTGCGCATCACGGCGTCGGCGATGCTGCCTTCAGGGACTTTGCCCAAGCTGCGCAGATCGGCCGGTTCGCCGTCTGCCAAGCGACGCGCCACCGAGATCAGACGGGCCGGGTTCGCGCCCACCATCTGCACCTCCTTCTGCAGGTAGCGCGCCATGATCACCAGCACGATGGTCTCCGCGACCACGAACAGCGCATGGATGACGACGATGATGAAGCCGGTATCGGCTGCAAACACCCACACCGGCAGGCCCTGGCGCTGCATGAAGTCGAACGCCAGGTGGTGCACGGCGATCACCGCCGCGGCAAACACGATCGGAATCCAGTCGCGGTAGTACAGAAGCAGGGCCAGCAGCACGAAGATGCTGAAGTGCATCTCGATCATGCCTTGGGTCTGATGGATGGTCAGACCGGACAGCGCCATGAAGGCCGCGGCGATGGTGAGGCGCGTCGACAGCGCGCCGCTGTTGAGCAGTACCTGGGCGGCGCAGACGCCGGCCGTGGGCACGCCGATCAGCAGGAAGCTGCCCCAGGTGCCCGTGCCCATGGCCAAGCCCAGCGACAGCAGGGTCATGACCCCGACCAGCGCCAGCATGACGCGATCGGCATCGCGACGCAGTTCGTCCAGATAGTTCAGCGGTGTGGTGCTCATGGGAATCCGTCGGGGGCTCAGGTAGTGAGGTAGCGGCCGTCGCAGGCGCAGGGTTCGTCGATCACCGCCGCCCACAGCGGCGGGCTGTCTTCGCCCGCATGGGCAAGCACCATTTCGACCAGACTGCGGCCATCGCTGCAGTGCAGGGGGGATTCGAGGGGGCCTGCAAACAGCAGTCGGCCCTGTGCGTTGAACAGAGCGGCCCCGGCGCCGGGCGGCAACAGCGAGGGTGAGGTTCTGCCGGCGACGATGACCTCGGCCGCTGAATCACGCGTTGCCGCCAGCGCCATGAGCCGCTGGGTCAGCGCGGCATGGGTGGCGCAGTCACAGGCGGAGGGCAGCAGGATCAGCAGCGGGCGGGCAATGCGCCCAGCGCCTTGCGCCGCGCCCCAGGCTTCGATGGACTCCAGCCGCTGCGGGTCCGAGGCGAGCTGCGCTCGTGCGTAGGCGTCGCGACCCTCGACCAGCCAGAACGCCCAAGCCATGCTCAACAACCAAGCGCCGAGCAGGGCGTAGCCGAGCGCGTGCCTGATCACGTCGGCAGAGGGCAGCTGTCTCGAAAGCACGGGGGCCACGCGGCAAAGAAGGCGCCTCTCCGCTGCAACCCTTGTGCCCGCAGGCTCGGCACTTATCTGACAGCCTGCTGCCTGCTCGGCGTTCGCCGCGGCCCGCGCGGGCCGTCGTTCACGCCGTGGCGTGAGGGGGCACGCGTCGAACGTAGGCCGGGATCGTCCAATGTCGCGGTCGCAGGCTGCGTCTCGGAGTCGATGTCCGCGACGTTCCGCTCCGCTGGAGCCCTTGGCCGGCGCCGAGTGTCGCGACCGGCGTCCGAGCGCGGTCGCAGGCGAAGCGCTCGACCAGTCCGTTGCGGGGCGAGCCTTGGCCGCGCCGCGGGCTGCGGGCCGCGGGCTGCCCGATCAGTCTCATGCCTCAGCCGGCCGCCGCCGCGAGCCTCAGCCAACCTGCGCTGGCAGGGCGGGCCTCGCCGGTGGCTCCCGGCAAAGCGTGAGGCTTCGACCGTGCGCGCCGATTCGAGCCAGAGTGCCCGCCCTTGCTAGCGTCCGGTTGCGAATGGCAGAACCAACGGGCGAGGGGTCCGCAGACATTTTCAGCGCGGTCCGCGAGGTCCTTTGGGTGTGCCCTGCGGGCCGCGTCCACCCGGCCCATGCCCCTTGGGACCATGGCCGCCCGGACGCGGGCCGCCCGGCTTGCCGGACGGCTTTCCGCCCGGTGCGCCACCCGGGCGACCGCCCGGTTTGCCGAACTTGCCGCCGGGCGCACCCTGCGGGCCCGCAGCGCCAGGACGGCCGGGTGCCCCCGGGCGTCCGACTGCCGCAGGACCGCCAGGACGACCCGGTCCGCCGGGGCGGCCGGCAGGCCGGTTCTGCGGACGCGCTGACGGGCTGGTGGTTGTCACGCCATCGGGCACATACCAGCTGCGGAATTCGCCGCTGGCGCTGGCGCCACCGGCAGCGCTGCTGTTGCCGCTGCGCACGCGCGGACCGCCGCGGCCGCGGGCTTCGCCGCCGGGTGCGGTCAGGCTGTTGCCGTAGTTGTCGGGGCGCTTGGCTGCGCCGCGCGGGCCGCCGGGCGCGCCGGGGCCGGACTTGAACCCGCCCGGCTTGCCGCCGGGCTTGCGCTTGCCGCCGGGGCCGCCGGGGGCTCCCGGGCCGCCGCGACCCGGGCCGCGCCCGCGGCCGCGCGGGGCGTCTTCGCGGATGTTGTCGAAGGCGCGCAGTTCGCGGCCTTCATCGCCGTAGGCGCCCTGGGTCCAGGCTTTCTGCTCGCGCGCGGCCGGGCGGTACTCGCTGGTCTTGGCGCGGCGCTGGCCGATCACCGGCTGCAGGGTAAGGGTCGCTTCCGGCGGCGGCAGGCTGAGGCTGGCGCGCAGAGCGTCGACCTGCTCGGCCGGCAGCGGCTCGCTCATGCCGCGCTTCAACAGACGCGGCAACTCGACGCTGCCGTAGCGCACGCGCTTCAGGCGGCTGACGGTGAAGCCCACGGCTTCCCACATGCGGCGCACCTCGCGGTTGCGGCCCTCGCGCAGCACGACGCGGAACCAGGCGTGGCTGTCGCTGGAGCCGATCGCTTCAATCACGTCGAACTTGGCTTCGCCATCCTCCAGCTGTACGCCCCGCTGCAGCTGACGGATGACGTCCTCGCTGACTTCGCCGTGGATGCGGCAGACGTACTCGCGCTCGACTTCGGTGCTCGGATGCATCAGCGCATTGGCAAGCTCACCGTCGGTGGTCAGCAGCAGCAGGCCGGTGGTGTTGATGTCGAGGCGACCGACCGCGATCCAGCGCGCGTTCTTCAGCTTGGGCAACTTTTCGAAGACCGTCGCGCGGCCTTCGGGGTCGTCGCGCGTGGTCAGCTCGCCCTCGGGCTTGTTGTAGAGCAGCACTTGCACCGGCTCGCTCTGGTTGCTGGCGACGAACGCGCGGCCGTCCAGTTCGACGCGGTCGCCAGAGGCGATGCTGCTGCCGGTCGCAGCGACTTCGCCGTTGACCTTCACCTCGCCGCGGGCGATGCGCTCTTCCAGCGCGCGCCGCGAGCCGAGCCCGGCGGTGGCCAGCACCTTGTGCAGGCGCTCTTCGATGCGGGCGGTGCTGGCGCCTTCGCGCTTCAGCGAGAGGACGCGGCGGGGTGTCTCACTCATGGAATCTGCTCCGGCGAAGTCTCGGACTCGCCCGTAGGGTCGGTGGTGTCTGCGGTGTCGACCGCCACCCGCTCCTCATCGAGGCGCGTGGCGGTGTCGAGGTCGTTCTCGTAGGCATCGGCGTGCTGGGCGCCGTCGATGCTGTCGGGGTCGGCAAGGCCTGGCTGGGCCTCGTCGTGTTCAGCGGATGCGACTTCGTCGGTCGCGATCAAGGCGGCTGGCGATGCGGCGGCGTCGAAGTCGCCTGCCGTTGAGCTCAGCTCCGGGTCGGCCTGCGCCTGCGCATCGGAAAGCAGGGGGGCGTCGGGCTTGGCGTCGGTGGCGACAGCTTCGGAGTCCGCCGCCCCCAGGTCTTCAGCATCGCCTGCGTTGGCAGCGCCGGCCGGCAGGGCGGCCTTGGCCCGGGCGCCGTCGAAGTCCAGCTCGGGTTCGATGTCCGGCAGCTCCTGCAGCGCCGACAGCGGCGGCAGCTGGTCGAGGCTCTTCAGATTGAAATAGTCGAGGAAGGCGCGGGTGGTGCCGAACAGCGCGGGCTTGCCGGGCACATCGCGATGGCCCACCACGCGGATCCATTCGCGCTCTTCCAGCGTGCGGATGATCTGGCTGTTCACCGCGACGCCGCGAATGGCCTCGATCTCGCCGCGGGTGATCGGCTGACGGTAGGCGATCAACGCCAGAGTTTCGAGCAGTGCGCGTGAATAGCGCGCGGGCTTCTCGGCCCAGAGGCGCGCGATGTGCGGGTAGATCTCGGCGCGCACCTGATAGCGAAAGCCCGAGGCGACCTCGATCAGCTCGACGCCGCGGTTGGCGCTGTCGTCCTGCAGGGCCAGCAGCGCGCGGCGAATATCATCGGCGGGCGGCGCTTCGCCTTCGCCGAACAGATCGGTGAGCTGAGCCACCGTCAGCGGCTGCGGCGCCGCGAGCAGGGCGGCTTCGAGAATGCGCTTCAGCAGGTCGAAGTCCATGCGTGGGCTAGGGCTCCCCGGTGCGGTGATTGGCGGATGCAGCGGGCTGCCCAGCCGCGTCGCCGTTCGTGGCTTCGGCGGCCGCCGCGGCGAGACCGGCCGGCGCTGGCAGCGCGGGCGCGTCCTCCGCGAACACCCCTTCGCCGGCCTCATCGAAATCGCCGCCGTCGCTGCCCGGCAAGCGCTCATCAAGCGCGCCCTCGGCACCCTCGCTCGACGCGGCCAGCGCGCGCACGAAGATCGGCGCCAGCGGCGCCTCCTGCACGATCTCGATCAGCATTTCCTTGGCCAGTTCGAGCATGGCCAGAAAGCTGACCACCACGCCCAAGCGGCCTTCCTCGGCGCGGAACAGCTCGACGAAAGACACGAAGCGTCCGTGCGACAGGCGCTCCAGGTGCTCGCCCATGCGCGCCCGCACGCTCAGCGCCTCGCGACGGATGTTGTGGTGGCTGAACAGCTCGGCGCGTTTGAGCACATCGCGCAGCGCCAGCAGCATCTCGCGCAGGTCGACCGGCGGCGGCAAACGCACGGTGCTGCGGTCCCCGGTCTGGGCGTGCACCACCTGGGTGTCGCGTTCGATGCGGGGCAGGGCGTCGATATCCTGCGCGGCCTGGCGGAAGCGCTCGTATTCCTGCAGACGGCGCACCAGCTCGGCGCGCGGGTCTTCCTCTTCGCCTTCGGCAGTGGGCGGGCGCGGCAGCAGCAGGCGCGATTTGATCTCGGCCAGGATCGCGGCCATCACCAGATACTCGGCCGCCAGCTCCAGCTTGATGTCCTGCATCAGGCCGATGTAGTCGATGTACTGGCGGGTGATCTCGGCGACCGGGATATCCAGGATGTCCAGGTTCTGCCGGCGGATCAGGTACAGCAGCAGGTCGAGCGGGCCTTCGAAGGCATCAAGGATGACTTCCAGCGCGTCGGGTGGGATGTAGAGATCCTGCGGAATCTGCAGCACCGGCTGGCCACGCACCATCGCCAGCGGCATTTCCTGCTGCTGGGGTGGGCCGCTGTGCGACGGGTTGGCGCTGGTGTCGGCGGCAGCCGCCGATGCAACGGACATCTTCGCGATGGATCCTGATCACTGCATGGCGCGCTACGCGCCTTGAATGGTCGTCCTGGCCGGGCCTTGCAGGCCGAGCGGACTTGGGAGCGGGCGGCTCGCGATCGCCAGGACGCAGCGGGCCCGCCTAAGGTGCTTGTGGCGGCAGCTGCCGCCCGCGGCCGTCCCCTCGGCCGCCGGAGGCTCAACGTCCTCCAAGGGTGCCACCTGCCTGCTCAAGGCGCTGAATCACCGGTGTGTGGCCGGCCCCATCGCCGGGCGGGACAGTTCAGCTGTCCAGAAAATCCACCGGGCCGGCGCCTTCGCGAACCAGCACCGGAGCGTCGCCCGACAAATCCACAACGCTGGTCGGTCCGGGCGGGCAATCCCCGGAATCCAGCATCAAGTCGACATGGCGCAGGGCGTGCTCTGCAACCTCGAAGGCGTCCTGACGGTCGGGCGACTCGTCCGCCGCTTCCGGCGCGAGCTCCAGACTGGTCGAGAGCAGGGGCGAGCCCCAAGCTTCGAGCAAGACTTGCAGCACCGGATGGTCCGGAATGCGGCAACCGATGACCTTGCGCTTAGCCTGCTTGAACCGCCGTGGCAGTTCCGCAGACACCGGGAGGATGAAGGTGTAGGGCCCGGGAACCAGGGGCTTGACGATGCGGAAGGCACTGTCGTCGAGCTTGGCCATCCGGCCGACTTCGCTCAGGCGGGCGCAGAGTAAGGTGAAAGGATGCTTGCTGTCCAGCCCGCGGAGCTTCTGCACGCGCTCCTCCGCGCGCACGGCGTCGATCGCCCATGCGAACAGGTAGCCGGCGTCCGAGGGCGCGACCAGCAGGCTGCCGCGATTCAGCGCATCCACGGCGCGCTGGATCAGGCGCGGCTGCGGGCTGACGGGATGGATGTCGATGCGATCGCCCATGGGGCTCCAGTTGAACAGCGCGCCCGCGAACGGCACCCCGCGCAGAGCGGGGCGTTTGAGGGGGCTTGGGTGAGCGCATATGATGCGCGGTCCATACCGGGGCCGGATAGCCCCGCGATTCCTGCGCTCCTCGGGCCGCCTGCGCGTGCGCTCGCAGGGGCTCGCCCCGCCCGACTTCCCTGCATCGCGAGGACCGCGCCATGTGGTACCTGATCATCGGCTGTGACGCGCCCGAATCACTCGCCAAGCGTCTCGAAGCGCGGCCCTCGCACCTCGCCCGCCTGCATGCCCTGCGCGACGAGGGGCGGCTCAAGCTGGCTGGCCCGCTGCCGGCAATCGACGCCGAAGACCCGGGCGAGGCCGGCTTCGTCGGCTCGGCCATCGTGGCCGAGTTCGAAGATTTCGCCGCCGCTCGCGACTGGGCGCAGTCCGATCCCTACTTCGAGGCGGGCGTCTACGAATCCGTGCAGGTGCTGCCCTTCCGCCCGGTGCTGCCGTGAGCGCACGCGTCGAAGCGATCCGCGCGGCCCTGGCCGTGCTGCAGCCCAGCCTGCTGGAAGTGCATGACGACAGCCACAAGCACGCGGGCCACGAGGGCGCGCGCGACGGCCGTGGACACTTCTCGCTGCTGATCGTCAGTCCGAAGTTCTCGGGCCTGAACGCCATCGCCCGCCATCGCGCGGTGTATGAAGCCGTCGGCAGCCTGATGCAGACCGATATCCACGCGCTGTCCATGCGCGCCTATGCCCCCGAGGAGTTCCAGGGATGACATTCGTACCCGTCCGTCCGATTGCCGCCGCTCTCGCCTGTTTGCTACTCGCGGCCTGCGGCGGCGGCAAGGTTGCCGACGACAGCGGCAAAACCCAGGTACTGCAGGGCGCCCCGCAGGGTGCAATGGTTGCGGTCGTCAACGGCGAGAGCGTGACCCAGCCGGTGTTCGAGACCTTCGCGAAAGGCCTGGGGCTGGACATCGCCCAGCCCGAGCAGCGCCAGCAGGCGCTGGATCGCCTGATCGAAACCTTGCTGCTGGCGCAGACGGGCCTGACAGGGAGCGAGGCGGGCGCGGATTCGCTGCAGGCCGAGCTGGCACTGGGTCGAATGCAGGTGCTGGCGGCCCATCAGCTGAACGCGCTGCGCGGCGAGGTGCAGATCGGCGAACAGGAGCTCCGCGACTACTACGCGCGCGAAGTGGAGCGCGCCGGGGCGCTCGAGTATCAGGCTCAGCACATCCTGTACGCCGACGAAGCGACGGCCGCAGCCGCACTTGCTGAGGCCCTGGCGCCGGATGCCGATTTCGAGGCGCTGATTCAGAAGCACGCGGCGACCGCGCTGCAGGCCCGTGACCTCGGCTGGGCCAACCTGACCCAGACGCCGCCCGAGTTCGCCGAGCTGCTCGGCCAGCTGTCCGATGGCGAAGTCGCACCGGTCGTGGTGCAGACACGCTTCGGCTATCACGTGCTGCGCCGTGCCGGCAGCCGTCCCTACCAGCCCCCGGCGTTCGAGGAGGTTCGACCCGGCATCGAGCAGCAGCTGCAGCAGCAGGCCGTTGCCGAGCGCGTGCGCGCGCTGCGCGCGGCGGCCCAGATCACCGCGCCGGGCGCCAGTACGCCCACGCCGCCGGCCAAGTAAGGCCACGCTCAGAGGAACGCACCGGATGCGTCTGTCCACGATCAAGCTGGCGGGCTTCAAGAGCTTCGTCGATCCCACCACCCTGCACCTGCCCACCAACATGACCGGTGTGGTGGGGCCGAACGGCTGCGGCAAGTCGAACATCATCGACGCCGTGCGCTGGGTGATGGGCGAGAGCTCGGCCAGCCGCCTGCGTGGCGACAATCTGACCGACGTGATCTTCTCAGGCTCCTCGGGCCGCAAGCCGGTGGGCACCGCCACGGTCGAGCTGATCTTCGACAACAGCGACCACACCATCGTTGGCGAGTACGCGCAGTACAACGAGATCTCGGTCAAGCGCATGGTCAGCCGCGATGGCGCCAGTGCGTACTACCTGAACGGCACGCGCTGCCGTCGGCGCGACATCACCGATCTCTTTCTCGGAACGGGCTTGGGCCCGCGCAGCTACTCGATCATCGAGCAGGGCATGATCAGCCAGATCATCGAGGCCCGCCCCGAAGATCTGCGCGTCTATCTGGAGGAAGCCGCCGGCATCTCCAAGTACAAGGAGCGCCGCAAGGAAACCGAGACGCGCATGCGGCACACGCGCGAGAACCTCGACCGCTTGAACGACCTGCGCGAGGAAGTCGACAAGCAGCTCGAGCACCTGAAGCGCCAGGCCCGCCAGGCCGAGCTCTACCAGCAGCTGCGCGCCGAGCAGCGCGAGCGCGATGCGCAGCTGAAGGCCATGCTGTTTGGCGCGGTCGAACGCCAGCTCAGCGAACTGCGCGCGGGGCTCAGCGAAGAGGATCTGCAGCTCGAAGCCACGATCACCGAGCAGCGCCATGTCGAGGCGCAGATCGAGTTGACCCGCGTGCAGCAGGGCGAGGCCGGCGAGGCCCTGTCGAAGGTGCAGGCCGAGAGCTACCGCCTGAGCAGCGATATCGCCCGCGTCGAGCAGCAGATCCGCCACCAGGGCGAGCTGAGCCAGCGCCTGCGCCAAAGCAAGGCCGAAGCCGACGCCTCGCACGCCGAAGTGCTGGCGCATATCGAAGAGGACGCATCGAAGCTGGCCGATCTCGATGCGGTGGTGCAGGAACTCGAACCCGCGGCCAGCGAGGTCGGCGAGCAGCTGGCCGAACGCGCCGATGGCCTGCAGGCGGCCGAGCGCGCGCTCAGCGACTGGCAGCGCAATTCCGACGCGCAGCGGCAGGCGCAGTCCGAGGCCGCGCGCGCAGCCGAAGTCGAGCGCACCCGCATCGACTACCTCGACCGCCAGATGCTCGAACTCGCTCGCCGTCGCGAGACCCTGGCCGGCGAGCTGCAGGGCCTGGATGTGTCGGCGATCGAGGCCGCCCTGGACGACGCAGAGGAGCAGGCTGAAACGCAGCGCGCCCAGGTCGACGCGCTCACCCAAGGCCTCGACGCGCGCAAGCAGGCCGTGCTGGCGGTGCAGGAAAGACAGCGGCTCAGCCAGGCCCAGTTGGCCGAAGTGCGCAAGGAAATCCAGAGCCAACGCGGTCGCCTGGGCTCGCTGGAGGCCCTGCAGGCGGCAGCGCTCGGCCAGGAGAAGGGCGCCGTGCTCGACTGGCTGCGCGCGCAGGGGCTGGAGCAGCAGCCGCGCGCCGGCAGCGTGCTGAAAGTTCAGCCGGGCTGGGAAACCGCGGTCGAAACCGTGCTCGGCAGCCTGATCGAAGGCGTAATGGTCGAGACGCCTGCCCAGCATGCCGAAGCGCTCGCTGCACTGCGCGCCGGCCGGCTCTCGCTGCTGGCCGACGTCGATGAGCTGCTGGTCGCGCCGGCCGATTCGCTGGCCGCTCGCGTGGAAGGCCCTGCGGCTTTGCGTCGACTCCTGATCGATGTGCACGCGGTCGACTCGATCGAATCGGCGCGTGCGCGCCTGCCGGCATTCGCCGACGGTGCGAGCCTGATTACCCGCGAGGGCGAGTGGTTGTCGGCGAGCTTCGCCCGCGTGCTGCGCTCGGGCGAAGCCCAGCAGGGTGCGCTGGCGCGCGAGCGCGAGCTGCAGAACCTGCGCGCCGAACTCCAGAACCAGGGGCTGCGTGAGCAGGCGCTGGTCGAGCAGTTGAACGAACTGCGCGACGCCCTGCAGCAGGCCGAGATCGAGCGCGAGGACGCGCAGCGCAGTCTGTACCTCGCGCACCGCAGCGTGGCCGAACTCTCGGGTCAGCTGCAGAGCCTCACCGGCAAGCTTGACCAGGCGCAGGCGCGCCGCCAGCGCATCGAGGCCGAACTGGCGCAGCTGTCCACGACCATCGAGGACGCTCAGGAGCAGGCCGGCGATTCGCGCGCGCGCCTTGAGCACGCCATGGAGCGCATGGGCGAGCAGGAGGATCTGCGGCTCTCCCTTGAGGGTGAGCGCGAGCGCCTGTTCGCTGCCCGCGAGGCCGCACAGTCGGCCGTGCGCGAGCTGCGCGAGCGCGGCCATCACCTGGCCCTGCAGCTGGAGTCGAAGCGCAGCCAGCGCGCCGGCCTGGAGCAGGGCCTGGCGCGCATGAAAAACCAGCTGCAGCAGCTGGCCCAGCGCCGCGCCGAACTCGCCGAGCAGCTGTCGGTGGGCGATGCGCCGATTGAAGCGCTGAAGAACGAGCTGCAGGTCTACCTCGACAGCCGCATCGATGTGGAGAAGCGGCTGTCGGCAGCGCGTTCGGCGGTCGACGGGATCGAGGGCGAGCTGCGCAACTACGAGCAGCGCCGCCAGCAGCTCGATCAGCGCGCCCTGCTGCTGCGCGAGCGGCTCTCGCGCAAGCGCCTGGACGAGCAGGCGCTGGCTTTGAAGGCGCAGGGCCTGCTGGAGGCGATCACCGCTGCCGAGCTGGAGCCGCAGGCGCTGCTCGACAACCTGCCTGAGAACGCCACGCCCGAGGCCTGGAAGAAGACCCTCGACGAGCTCGAAACCCGCATCAAGCGACTGGAGCCGGTGAACCTCGCGGCGATCCAGGAGTATGGCGAGCAGTCGCAGCGCAAGGACTATCTCGACAGCCAGCACCTGGATCTGAGCCAGGCGCTGGAAACGCTCGAGAACGCAATCCGCAAGATCGACAAGGAAACCCGCGGCCGCTTCAAGGACACCTTCGATCGCGTCAACACCGGCATGCAGGCCCTGTATCCGCGATTGTTCGGCGGCGGCCACGCCTACCTGGAGCTGACCGGCGAGGATCTGCTCGACACCGGCGTGGCGATCATGGCGCGGCCGCCGGGCAAGCGCGTGTCGAACATCTCGCTGCTGTCCGGCGGCGAGAAGGCGCTGACCGCCGTGGCGCTCGTGTTCGCGATCTTCCAGCTGAACCCCGCGCCCTTCTGCCTGCTCGACGAAGTCGATGCGCCGCTCGACGAGGCCAATGTCGGCCGCTTCTCATCGATGGTCACCGAGATGAGCGAGAAGGTGCAGTTCCTGTTCGTCACCCACAACAAATCGACCATGGAGGCCGCCCGCCAGCTGGCCGGCGTGACCATGCGCGAGCCCGGCGTGTCGCGTCTGGTCTCAGTCGATATCGACGAGGCCAGCCGCATGGTCGGCGCGGCCTGAGATCCACCCCATGTCGAACCAGAGCTTGAGCGCACGTGCCGCCGAACTGCGCGCGCAGATCGAGGACGCGAACTACCGCTACCACGTGCTCGATGCGCCGAGCATTCCCGACGCCGAGTACGACCGGCTGCTGCGCGAGCTGGAGGCGTTGGAGTTCGCGCATCCGGAGCTGCGCACCGCGGATTCGCCGACGCTCCGCGTGGGCGCGCGCTCCGACAGCGCTTTCGCAGAAGTCACCCATGCGATTCCGATGCTCTCGCTCGGCAATGCCTTCGACGAAGTCGAGCAGGACGCGCCGGCGCTGCGTCACCGCGAAGTGGCCGAGTTCGTGCGTCGCATTGTCGAGGAGACGGGAGAGGTCGAGCCCGAATTCTCGGTCGAGCCCAAGCTTGACGGCCTGGCCATCAGCTTGCGCTACGAGCAGGGCGTGCTGCTGCAGGGCGCGACCCGTGGTGACGGTGCAACGGGCGAAGACGTCACCGCCAACCTGCGCACGATCCGCGCGATTCCGCTGCGCTTGCGTGGTGACGCACCCGCGCTGCTGGAAGTGCGCGGTGAGGTCTACATGCCGCGGGCCGGCTTCCTGGCCTTCAACCAGCGTGCGCTGGAGCGCGGCGAGAAGACGCTGGCAAATCCGCGCAATGGCGCGGCCGGCTCGCTCCGCCAGCTTGATCCCACGGTCACCGCGCAGCGACCGTTGGCGTTCTATGCCTACGGGATCGGCGCGCAGGAGGGATTCGACGTGCCGCCCACGCACTCGCAGACGCTGCAGCAGCTCGCGGTCTTGGGCTTGCCCATCAGCCCCGAGGTCGACACCGCCTGCGGCTTCGACGGTCTGATCGCGTACTACCGCCGCATCGGCGCCAGGCGCGATGCGCTCGCCTATGACATCGACGGCGTGGTCTACAAGCTGAACCGCTTCGATCAGCAGCGCGCCATGGGCTTCGTTGCCCGTGCGCCGCGCTGGGCGATCGCTCACAAGTTCCCGGCGCAGGAGGAAATGACCGAGGTCGAGGCCATCGACGTGCAGGTCGGGCGCACCGGCGCGATCACGCCGGTGGCGCGACTGAAGCCTGTGCAGGTCGCCGGCGTGGTGGTCACCAATGCCACCCTGCACAACGCCGACCAGATCGCCCGGCTCGACGTGCGCGTCGGCGACACGGTGATCGTGCGCCGCGCGGGCGATGTCATCCCCGAGGTGCTGGCCATGGTCTCCGAGCGTCGCCCTGAGGGCACCGCGCCGTGGTTGCTGCCGAGCGAGTGTCCGGCCTGCGGTTCGGCGGTCGTCCGCCCCGAGGGCGAGGCCGTCGCGCGCTGCAGCGGCGGCCTGTTTTGCCCAGCCCAGCGCAAGCAGGCGCTGATCCATTTCGCCTCACGACGCGCCATCGATGTCGAAGGCCTGGGCGAGCGCATGGTCGAGGATCTGGTCGATCTTGGCCTGGTGCAGAGCGTGGCCGACCTGTACCGGCTCACACTCGACGACCTGCTGGAGATGAAGCGCCGCGCCGATCTGCGCGACGGCAGCACGCCGGAGACGGTCAAGGCCGGCAAGGTCGCGACGCGCTGGGCCGAGAACCTGATCGAGGCTATCGAGCGCAGCCGCCGGCCGAGCCTGGAGCGCCTGCTGTTCGGGCTCGGCATCCTGCAGATCGGCGAGGAGACCGCGAAGGCGCTGGCGCGCAGCTTCGGCAGCCTTGAAGCCATTCGCCGGGCCGACCCGATTGTGCTGCTGGCCGTGCCCGATGTCGGGCCCAAGGTGGCGGCGTCGATCGCCAGCTTCTTCGCGCAGCCGCACAACAATGAAGTCATCGATGCGCTGCTCGCCAACGGCGTGGAGCCCCAGCAGGCGGGTCAGCCCTCGGCCTCGTTGGCGACGCGGCTGGATCTCGGCCATCTGCTGCGCGCGGCCAAAGCGCTCGGCGCACCGCTGGGGCGCTTGGGCGACACCTCGATCAGTCGCATCGGCGAAACCCGTCGCGATCTGGCCGCGCTGACCGCGGCAGGCGAGGGCGGGCTGACCTCGCTGGGCGTCAGCGCCGACGCGGCCGCTGCGCTGTTCGTCATGCTCGCCGATCCGCACTGGGGAGCGCGCCTGCGCACGGTGGATGCAGCCATGGCCGCCCTGCGCGCGGCCGCTCCGCACGAGGTCGAGGGCGGCGTGCTGGCCGGCAAGACGGTGGTTCTGACCGGCTCGCTGTCCGCCCTGACCCGCGATGAGGCTGGGGCAAGGCTCGAAGCGCTGGGCGCCAAGGTGGCCGGCAGCGTGTCGAAAAAGACCAGCTTCGTGGTGGCTGGCGAGGCGGCGGGCAGCAAGCTGGCCAAGGCGAACGAGCTGGGTGTGCCGGTGTGGGACGAGGCGCGACTCCTGGCCTTTCTGGCGGAACACTCGG